>SLNJ01000035.1 GCA_007133065.1 Opitutales bacterium | reverse complement strand
TAACTTTTATGAAAGCACGAACGGGTTAGTCTTGGCGCCGTCCTTCCGAGTCGAAATCGATCGCAGCATCCAACGCCGCGTGCGAGAGGTAGAATGTGCCGCCCGCCTGGATCGTCTGCTCGGCGGAGGTAACCCCGCTGCTGGCAGACTCAACCCAATCAGCGAGAGCACCGTCAATGTCACCGTCCGTGATATTGAACGTCACCGTCGTCGTGCCGTATTCCATCATGTACTGCTGGGCAGCGGAACCGAGCTGGCGGCCGTCATTGACGACGGTCTTCTCGATCGAGCTGGTGCGCACCTTCTGGAACGCGGGGATGGCCATCGCGGCCAGGAGGCCGATGATGACGACCACGATCATAATTTCTACGAGGGTAAACCCTTTGCGATTTTTCTTCATGATAATAATACTCCTTCTGATCTATGATATATGATGTTTCATGTGTCTCCCCCTCGGAAGACATCCTCCATTTCTAGGGTACCCCCCCTGCTCTGCCAAGAAAAATCGGCTTATAGCATCGTTTTTACAGACCGTTTACTACATTCGTAAGTGATTGCTTCCCAGCGAATAATAGCCCCTACAGAGCACGTTTGCAACTGAATTCCAGAATAAATCCCCCCGATATTGGATTCTTGAAAGCAAATCGGGGGCAACCCGAACGCCAGCAGCAGCGATCTCAATCTGGGGCAGTCGATTGCCTGGACCTACTTCAACAGCCGCGCAAACACCATCTTTCCGCCGGCGGAGGGGAGGATGCTTTGGACTTCGACGGCGACGGTCTGGCCGATCAGGGATTTGGCCTCGTTGACGACGACCATGGACCCGTCCTGGAGGTAGCCGACGGCCTGGCCGGGCTCTCTTCCCGCCTTCACCAGTTCGACCTCGAGCGTCTCGCCAACGTAGAGCTCGGGATGGAGCGCCTTGGCGAGGTCGTTGATATTGAGCCATTCGACGCGGTGGAACCGCGCGAGTTGGGCGAGGTTGTAGTCGAGCGTAAAGAGCTTGGCCTTCATTGACTGCGCGAGGAAGACGAGCTTCTCATCGACATTGTCCCGCTTGCTCACGTCGCTGTCGTGAATCCGCAGGTCGACGTGATCCATCGCGCGGAGGTCGTTGAGGGCGCGCAGGCCACGGCGGCCGCGTTCCTTGCGCTGGGGGTCGCCTGAGTCGGCGATCCGGTGCATTTCCTCGACGACAAAGCTGGGCACCACCAGCGCGTGGCCGAGAAACTTGCTGCGACTGATCCCGACGATCCGGCCATCGATCAGGGTGCTGGCGTCGACGACTGCGAGGGGCACGTCCACGCCGTGAGGCACGAACCGGACATACGGGATGACCAGATTGAACTCGTCCCGCCCGCGCAATGCGATCACCGCTCCCAGGTACATCAGAATCACGAACAGACCCAAGCGGGAAATGAAGAGAATCTCAGGGTCTCCCTCCTCGAACAATGGGCTGTTATCGATAAAAAAGGCGACGAGCCAGCCGATGAACATTCCGAACGTCAGGGCGGAGAGCCCGCGCAGGGAGAAGCCTTTCAGGAGGATATCGGTCAGGATCACCAGCGCGCCGATCAGCGCGCCGACCGACAGGACCAGCCAGCGAATGTCCTCCCACTCCGGAACCGTGTACCAAACGAGATAACTCGCCCCGACAACGAGAATAAAAAAAACAATCCGAATAGTAAGCAGCGTAACGCCCATCGTCCCAATTCAGTGCGAATCCAGTCCGTAGAATTCTTGCCCGGGCGGCAAGACCAAAGACGGATTGTTTGTGTAAAAGTCTGAATCAAAATCGGGACCGCCATCGGGATCGAAAACCTGAGAATAAACCACAAACAACCGCGCCGCCGGCGCAATGGCGTGGTCACTCCACGACGAAGCGGAATCCTCGGAAGCGGTGGCGTTCGCGGAGGGGATGCGTTTCAACGGGAAATCCGACGAGCCGGTCGGGGTGTTCTCGAACCCCGCCGCCGACAACGGGCGCGGTTTCGCTCTCCTGCGGATCGCGCAGCGCCCACTCGGCGACGTTGCCCGGAAGGTCGTGGACCCCCAAGGCATTTGCCGGTCGCCCGGCTCCGGTGCGGATGCGTCCCTCGCTGTTGAGGGCGTGCCAGGATGTTTGCTCGATCCGTTGGCGGGACAACGCTCCGGCGGCCATCCGGAGCTCTGCGACCGCGGGGAGCCGGACCGGCCGGCCCATGATCCATCCAAGCCGGCGGCAGAAGCGCTCCGCTTCCAGATACGTGACCGACTCCACCGGCAGCACGTCGCCGCGGACCGCGCTGGGGTTCTCGCCCATCACCGCCTCGTACAAAGCCTGTGAGGTCTCGCGATCCAGGATCCGCCGTGCCGGATGACCCTGCAAGGGGACGAGGTGACCATCGACGAGGCGCTGCAGCTCCCTGAGACCATGGCCCATCGCGATCAGATACCGCAACTCCTCCTCCAGGTCGGGGTCGACCCACGTCGCCCGTGACCCGTGCTCCTCCAGCCCTTCCAGGAGACCGAGCGCCTCGCGCAGGAGAGATCGGGCATCGAGGGTATTCCCTTCCCGCAGCGTGCGTCGGACCGTGGCCATTTGTTCGCCAATCCGTGCGGCGGCCTCACGCCCGAGGGCGTCCTGGCGATGAATCTCATACGCTTCCACCTGCGCGGCCGAGGCATGCCGGCTTCCCCCGTGACGCCGGTTGATTTCCCGCTGCAAGCGAACGGCCTCACCCCACCGCTCGGCCGCTTCCGCATACCGGCCCGTCTCGTTCAAACGCTGTGCTTCCGATTTCTCGGACTCCAAAGCCTCGAGCAGATCCCGTGCCTGCAACGAGACGAGTTCGCGCTTCAATCCTTCGAGACGCGACAAATCTGCGTATTGGGTATCCCGGTACTCGCGCACGAGGGTCTCCTGCAACCCGATCGCCTCTTCGAAGCGCGCCTGTGCCGCCTCCGGCTCTCCCGCTTTCGCCAGGCGTCGTGCCCGCCCTTCGGCCCGGAGACTCGCTTCGTATATCGGCCGGGATACGACCGCACGGGTGCTCCGCTGAAACCGACTGAGTCGCCGTGCGCTTCGGTGGGGGCTACGGGGATGCTCGCGATTGATCTGCGCCTGCAATTCGGCGGCTGCGGAATACGCTTCCGCTGCGTCCTTCATACGCCGTTCGAGCAAAGCCTCCTCAGCCCGCATTTCAGCCGCCCGGATCCGGTCCATGAGCCGTTCTCCACGCGCTACATCGATCCAGCGCAACAGCTGCTCCATGCGTTCCTGATCGCGCAGACTTGGAATGGGACCGCTCTCCCGGATCACCCTCCGCTGGAGTTCGGCGGCCTCCTCCACCCGGGCCAGCGTTTCCTCGTCGATCGACCGTCCTGATCGCTCGCGGTCCACAACGTCGGCAATCACCGCCCGCACCACTCCCCGGTGGGCGCTCATCGCCTCGGCCTCTTCCCGATCGGCCCCGGGTGGCGTTCCCGCGACGGAGCTGAATCGTGAGCTCCGTTCGCTCAGAACGAATACCGCCCCCAACACGAACACAGCCGGAATCGCGAGCATCGCAACCCGCCGCCAGAGGCGCCGCCGGCGGCGTCTCTTTCGACGATCTGACCGTGAGGATGCCATCGTTCCGTATTCGGGGGTTGAGAAGACCCGGCCCTCCCAGGCACAGGAAAGTAAGAGCCGTGGATCGCCAATGCAATCCAATGCCGCGCGTCCCCTCCTCCCTAAATCCTCGACAATCGCGCGCGTGTGGATTTGATCGCCATTCCCGGCAGCTATGATTTCCCAGGTTACCATTATCGCACCCGGATTGCTCGGCGCCAGTCTGGGCAAGGCACTGCACGCGAACCAGCTGGCGGAAAGGATCACCATCTGGGCACGCCGTGCGGAAACCCGCTTGGATGCAGCCGACCAGGATTGGTGTCACAACGCCGCGGAGACCCCGGAGTGTGCCGTGGCCGGAGCGCGCATCGTCGTGATCTGCACGCCGGTCGAAGCAATCGCCCCGATGGTCGCCCGGATCGCCGCCCACTTGCCGGATGACGCGATCGTCACCGACGTCGGAAGCACCAAGAGCCTCATCGCCCGGGTTTGCACCCAAACGCTGCAGGCAACCGCCGCGACGTTCGTGGGATCGCACCCGATGGCCGGTTCGGAGAAAACCGGCATGCGCAACGCGGACGCGGACCTCTTCCGCGGAAAACCGTGCCTGGTCACTCCCCTCCCCGAAACCTCGGAGCCCGCCGTCCGGGCTGTGGTTGCATTCTGGCGGAATCTCGGCATGGAGGTCGCCAGTCTCAACCCGGAAAAACACGACGAGATTGTCGCCCACGTCAGCCACCTTCCGCATGTACTGGCATCGGTTCTGAGCGCACAACTCGGCACCAGGGACGCCTCCTGGCGCCATTTCTCGGGCAACGGTCTCGCCGATACCACGCGCATCGCCGCGGGCAGTCCGGCGCTCTGGAAATCAATTCTTGAACAGAATCGCGAGGAAGTGCTCCGAGCGCTCGATGGATTCGATACTGAGTTGCAGAGCCTCCGCTCGGCCCTCGCCAACGAGGACTGGTTCACCGTTCTGAACCTTCTGGAACGCGGGAAAGCCTTCCGTGATAAGCTTACACCGGTGCGCCGGGATGGAGGGCCGGAGCACACACCATGATCGCCGAACCCGCGCTGCCGAATCCGCTCCCGATACGACCGTTCGCCCTTCCGCCTGCGGGCATGGCAACGCTGCCCGGATCCAAGAGCATCACCAACCGCGCTCTGATTCTGGCGGCCCTGGGCGACGGGGAAGTCGCGATTGAAGGCGCGCTTTTCAGTCGCGATACCACGATCATGATCACCGCCCTGCAGCGCCTCGGATTCCGGGTTGAACCGGATCCGCACTCCCGGCGGATCCGCGTGGGCGGACAGGCCGGTTGCATCCCGGTTCAGCGCGCCACCCTCGACGTCGGCAACGCCGGCACGGCGGCGCGATTCCTCACCGCCATGCTCGCGCTTGCCCCCGACGGGGATTTCGCCCTCGACGGCGATGAGGCGATGCGCCAACGGCCGATGGAGGGCCTGCTTCGCGCCCTCGCCGACGCCGGCGCACGATTCGTGTTCCGCGAGAAGCCGTGGCACTTTCCATTTAAAATGCAGACCGCCGGGCTCCGGGGCGGATCGCTGACGGTCGACGCCGCGGCGAGCAGCCAGATCCTGTCCGCACTCCTCATGGTCGCTCCGCTCGCCACCGCACCCCTGCGCATCACCCTCGCCGGATCGACGGTTTCGGAGCCCTTTGTCGCGATGACCCGCCACATGATGAAGCAATTTGGTCGCGGGGACTCCACAGATGCGGGATCCACACCCCACGCAGCCGGCGATTCGATCCCGCACGGACCCTATCGCCTCCCGCAGTCTGCCGGCGACCAGTACCGCGTCGAACCCGACGCCACCGCAGCCAGCTATTTTGCGATGCTCCCGATCGTCAGCGGTGGGAGCGTACAGCTGCCGCGGATCCGCTCCGACGATCGGTCGCTGCAGGGCGACGCGGGATTCGTCGACCTCCTCTGCGAGCACGGGCTGATCGCCGTCGAATCGGACTCAGACACCGCCATGGTCGTCCGAGCCGGACCGGAGCGCTGCGGAATCACGGCCGACTTCAACGCGTTCTCCGACACCTTCCTCACACTCGCCGCCGCCGCTCCCCTCCTCGAAGGTCCGACGAGCATCTCCGGGATCGGGCACACGCGCCACCAGGAGACCGATCGCATCGCCGCGATGGCGACCGAGCTGCGCCGCCTCGAACAAGTCGTGCGCGAGGAGCCCGGCGCGCTGCACGTCACACCCCGACCCGATGCCCTCCGCGCGGCCGCGGCAGCCGCCCGGGAACGGGGCGAAATCCTCACAGTCGACACCTACGACGATCACCGCATCGCCATGAGCTTCGCCATTCTCGGCGCCCACGACCTGCTCGGCGATGGGGAACCATGGCTGAGCATCGCCGAGCCCGGCTGCTGCGCGAAAACATTCCCGGGGTTTTTCGCGGTTCTGGACGATCTGCATCCGCGGGACGGGGTTGGTTCGCAAATGCCGGAGTGTTAGCCTGGAATGGTGGCACAAGCGTTTCGAACCCCGCCCGATATCGGCACTGGCGCTCCAGTCTTCTTGCTACGCGCTGCGGCGGAGCCGTTTTCCATCAAGGAATGTCTTGGACACAATCCCCCCTTATGTTTTCGTGGTGCTTCCCGGCTCTCTCTCCGTCGGGCAGCACCACGATAAGATCATGAAAGAGGCTCCTTTTCTCGTCATTGCGGTCGACGGCGGCGCTGCCTCCGGAAAATCCACCACCTCGCGCGCGGTCGCAGAGGAGCTGGATCTCCTCTACGTCGACACCGGGTCCTATTATCGCGCGATCACTGCAGCCGCGTTGCAGGACGGCCTCAATCCCGATGCGCCCGGCGCCCTCCAAGCGTTTCTCCAGAAACTCCGCCTGCACACCGAGATCGACGGACGGGACGCCCGCATCTGTGTGAACGGACGTCGCATCGCCCCGGACGAGCTGCGCGCGGCCGCCGTCAACCGGAACGTCTCACGGTTCGCGGCGCGGCCGGAGTTGCGCCAAAGTGTCCTCGCCCAACAACGGCACCAGGTCGCGGTCGCGCGCGAGGCCGGGTTTCTCGGAGTGATCCTCGAGGGTCGCGATATCGGCTCCGTCGTCTTCCCGGACGCGCCGTTCAAATTCTTCCTTGAAGCCGACGACGCGACGCGGATCCGACGCCGGTCGGGCGACGGCGAGGAGGATACGATCCCCGAACGCGACGCCATGGACCGCGAACGGCCCGCCGCACCCCTAACGTGCCCCGCGGATGCAACCCGCATCGACACCACCACCCTGACCCTCCCCGAGGTCGTCGCGGAGATCGTGGCCCGGGTGCGGCGCGAATGGAACCGCCGGGGTTCCCGATAGCGTGTTTGTGGTCAGGGCTGTTCGGAGGTTCGGGGAGCCGGAGCCCCAGCCCTTTCACCCGCGGGCGAACAGCTCCTCGAGAGCGATGCGAAGCGCCTCGTGGTCGTCGCAGACCGGGAAGCGGGGATATTCGTTGCGCAAGGACTCGGGAGGCCGGAAGAGGATACCATGGTCGGCCGCCTCGAGCATGCTCAGGTCATTATATGAATCGCCGGCGGCGATAACGCTGAAGTTGAGTCCACGAAGCGCCTCGACGGCTTTGCGTTTCTGATCGGGCTGGCGCAGACGATATCCCTGAATGACCCCGTCTCCATCGACCTGCAGTTGATGACAGAAGAGCGTCGGATTCCCGAGTTGTGCCATGAGCGGGGAGGCAAACTGCACGAAGGTATCGGAGAGCACGATGAGCCGGTTGGTCTGCATCAGCCACTTGGTGAACGCAACGGCTCCGGGAAGCGGTTCGAGGTGCTGGATAGATTCGTAGATCCGAGGCAGCGTTAAATTGTGGCGATGGAGGATCTCCAGGCGGTAGCGCATCAGCGCGTCGTAATCGGGCTCATCGCGCGTCGTGCGCCTAAGCGCATCGATGCCGGTGGACTCCGCCACCGCGATCCAAAATTCCGGAAGAAGCACGCCCTCAAGATCCAGGCAAACAAGATGCATGCGACACGATTTCAGAAATCGCGCGCGCGAAGGCAATGCCGTTTTGAGGAATATCAGCTCCGGTCCTGCGGTCGCCAGGGTCGCTCCCACCATCCGCACGCCGCGGCCGCCGCTCCGACCGCTGCGATGCAGGCGGTGTCGCTTCGCAACGCGCGTTCTCCCAGGTGACACAATACGAAATCGTGTTCGCGAAGCAGATCCCGCTCCCCCGCGCTCCAGCCGCGTTCCGCTCCGATCGCGAGGCAGAGTTCAGCCGCCCCGCTGCACGCTTCCGTCAACGGATGCTCGGCCTCGTACAGATCGAGTGCAATACGCCGACCCCCGGGGTCGAGCGTCCGAAGCGAAGCCCGCAGGTCGGCGTGTACCGATACCTCGGGGATCCGCGTATGGAAGGCCTGCGCAGCCCCGGCGCACAAGTGCTCGCGCCACGCGCGCTCACGCCACAACCTGGCCGTCGCGTAATCTCCCTCTCCCTTTGCTCCGCCAAAAAACACGAGCCGCCGAACCCCCAGGCTGGCACACTCTCTCAGAATGCGCCGCGCGGCAGCAGGCCGCGGAAGCGCGATCCACGCATCGCACGGGTATAATTCTGACGGTTCGGCGCCCCAGGTAAACCGCAACCGGCAGCCCTCAGCATCGATGGCCTCCACCCGCGCCGCGCCGCGCGGCCCGTTCACCACGCCGACATCGACCGAATCCCCTACGCCCCGCCGCAGGACCCGCCGGATGTGCTGAAACCGGGCATCCGGGGCGGACAGAACACAATTCTCGACAGCTTCCTCGAAGAGGATCAGATTCATGCACTCGTTGTTATGGCGCTTTCTCAACAGCTGCAAGATCTCCTCAATCGCAAAGCTCCCGCGACCGGCGCCGTGCAGATGGCGTGGCGCTCCGGCCTCGAGCATGCGATCGACGCCGGCCTGCCGGAGTCCGCCGTGCTCGCGCTCACGGAAGCCGCTGCCGACCCACGGCAGTTGAACGAAGCGATCCGGGCGCTCCTCCGCACCACGCGAGCCGAAAACCGTCCCGCCGACGCGGTGTGGTCCGAGTTCGTTCAAGTGGTCGACGAGTCGGACTACGCGCTCGACGCCTGGACAGCGGGGCTTGACCGGTTCTTCGCATGGCTCCAGCGACAGGGACGGGCGACCGACTGGCGCAATGCAGTCGGCTACCTCCACTGTTGTGCCATGGCCGAACCGGGGTCCCCCCTCCCCGCGCTGGTTGACGACATGCTCGATCGATACGGATTCGAGGGCGGCGATCCCGACCGCACGCACTAATTCGAAAATCCGCGCCCCTGGTCCGCCCCGGTCCGCGAGGCTTAATAAAGCTGGGGCGCCGTGGCGGTGGTGGCGGAGGCGGTTTCAGAGTCGGATGATTCCGCGTCTGACCACGCGCCGAGTACCGGGCGCTGGGCGGCAAAGAGGTCGTCGATAACCGCTTCGGCGGTCGCGATCGACTGGACGAGCGGATCGAGCGCGAGAGCCCGCACGAGCAGGCGCCGATCCCGGCGCACGATCGCCTCCACGGTCAGTTCGTGCACGTCGAGAATCTGCATTTGCAAGGAGCGAAGGCCGAGCGGAAACGACCCGACCGGGAGCGGGCGCGGCCCGCCGGCATCGAGCCGGCACTCGAGCTCGAGGAAGGCATCCTCAGGGAGATTCTCAACGGCCCGCCCGCCGCCCTCGGCACAGTCGCAATTCGGCCGGTTGATAAAGTAATGGCGCCCGTTGCCGGTCACCATTGTCTGGATGATATCGGTGGCGTGATCCGACCGGTATTTCTCAAAGAACCCATCCATCGGCTTTTTGCCCGAAATATAGTCGTCGATCTCTTCCCACATCACCGCGGTTCCCCGCGCGCGCTCCCGGGCGTCGAATACGGCGAGCGACGGGATCGGTTCGCAGATCGCACCGCGGCCCTGGTAGAATGGAAGATACTCCTTCGTGTGACCGGTACAGGTCGGGATCGCCCCGAAAAGGTCACTCAACTGCGCTGTGATGAAGTTGTTGAACCGCGCCTTCGAGTACCCGTCATCGCGCTCCTCGCGCCCGAGTCGGCGGAACGCCTCCCGTATCTGCGGGCGAATGTCCTCCCCCTTGTAGTGGGCGCTCAGCATGAATGTGAAGTGGTTCACGCCGGCAATACGCATATCCAGAGACTCCAGATCGTCCTGCGGCAGACCGAGCATTCTCAAATACGCCCGCTTCTTGCCAGGCAGGTGATGGGAATCGCACAGGGCGAATGTCCTGGCGCCCGAATGCCGCATCAACCCGATTCCCATTACCGCGGAGGGATTCACGTAATTGATCAGCCAGGCGTCCGGGCAATGCTCCTCGACCGCGGCGGCGATCTCCAGGATCTTCGGCAGCTCCCGCATCGCCCGGAAGACGCCTCCCGGCCCGATCGTGTCACCGGAACACATCCGGATCCCGTAGCGCGCGGAAATACGGCAGTCGATCTCCCGGTAATGGGCGTTGCGCTCGGAAAAACTCAGGACCACGAAGTCGGCCCCGGGCAGCGCTTCCCGGTAATCGTCGGCCCCTTCCACCCGGGTCCCGGATCCGGCCGACTCCGCGGCCATCCGGCCCAGGCGCACCATCTTCTCCAAATGCTCCGGATCGGTGTCCACGAGCGTCAGCGCGCAACCGCGCAACCCCTCCAGTTTCTGTGCCGCCCAGATGACCTGCCGGCCAAAAAAGAAGCTTCCCGCACCGATGACGACGATCTTCAGGTTGTTTGTGCCCATCGCGCAATGCAAACAGGGGGGGCGCCGGCTGACAACTCAATCTGCAGCGCCCGAAACAGGCCCCCGCGGTACTATCATTTTCATTCGGACTTCGACGGGGCGTGGGTCCTGTTGGAGTCGCGGCTTCCTCTTTCGCAAAGCCTTCCGCTTCCGCCCTTCGGGACTACGGCGGACATGTCAGGCTTCAGCCGGGTTTCGTATCCCGGTGAAGCTCCGGAGCCGGAGACCGGAGCCTGGTGCGGGTAGTGAGAATCGAACTCACGTAGCCAGCTTGGAAGGCTGGTGTTCTACCACTGAACTATACCCGCCCGGATCCGGAGACAATCCCCTTACACATGCCTGGGGCGCGTGAGGGGTCAAGGAAAATTCCGCTGGAACCCTTCAGGAAAAAGCTTTATCTTTTCCACGGATTCGTGTTTGTATCGGATAGACTTGACTCGTCATCTCTATCCGACCCTCAGCATTCGACTCTAAATTGCTTATGGCTATCGTCACCTCCAGCAGTGCTCCCTCCGTCGGAAGATCGCGCGCCTCCTCCGGAGCAGGGAAGAAAAAAGTCGGCTTTTGGGAAGGCCAACGCCTCGCCAAACAGAAAGCGTACGAGAAGCAGGCGCACAAGAAAAAGATCAAGCTCGATTCGCTGACCGTTTTTACGCAGCAATTGGCTTCGATGCTCGAAGCGGGGCTTCCCCTCGTCTCCGGCCTGGAAGCACTCGAAGAACAGACCGAAGATCCGGTATTTCGCATCATCATCCGGGAGGTCCGGACCGATGTTTCCAGCGGCACGGCGTTCTCCGATGCCGCCCGCAAGTTCCCCAACGCCTTCCCGAACCTGTTCGTATCCATGGTGGAAGCGGGGGAGGCTTCCGGCGGGCTCGCACCGATCCTCGCGAAGGTTGCGGTCTATTTCGAGAGCACCCTCGCCCTCCAGAAGAAGGTCAAGAGCGCCCTCACCTACCCGGTTGCGGTTATCGGCCTCGCCATAGCGCTCGTCAACGTCCTGCTTATTTTCGTGATCCCGGTCTTCGCGGAGATGTTCGAAAGCTTCGGCCAGGACCTTCCCGCTCCGACCCAGCTGCTGATCGATTTCTCGAACTTCCTGAAGAGTTACATCATCATCATTATCATCGCGGCGGTGATTCTCTTCAAGGTCCTGCAGCGAGCGGTCAAGACGCCGCGGGGGCGGTATATCAAGGACCAGACCGTATTTCGCATGCCGGTCCTGGGAGACTTGACCCAGAAGATCGCTCTCTCACGCTTCTGCCGCACCTACGCCATCCTCCTCCGGAGCGGGGTACCCATTCTTCGGGCGCTCGAGATCGTCTCCAAGGCGAGCAACAACACCTTCATCGAGTCAGCGTGCTCGGAAATCTCCCGCCAGGTCAGCCAGGGCGGGCAGCTCTCCGAAGTGGTCGCCGCCGATCCGTACTTTCCGCCCACGGTCAAACATATGGCAAAGGCCGGAGAACAGACCGGCAACGTCGACGGCATGATGAACAAGATCTCCGACTTCTACGACGCCGAGATCGAGACCACCGTGGACGGACTGACGTCACTCATGGAACCCCTGCTCATCTGCTTCCTCGGAGTCGTCATCGGCGGCATCGTCATGGCAATGTTCCTGCCGATCTTCGAACTCTCCAGCGTCGTCGCGGGGTAAGACGAACGTTTCAGGACATCCACAGCGCGCGTTGCGCAGATAAATCCAGGTCCAAATCGAAATCGGGATCCCGACGGGAATCGAAATAATTCCAGTGGAACAGATTACTTCGATTTGGAGACCCGGCAGCGATTCCGATTCCGACCCCAAGATGGCTTGCCCGAGCGCCATTTGGGGACGAACGGCGCCCCGGTTGCTCGACAACTCGACACGTCCCCTGTCTCCCTTCTCCTTCCCCCTCTTCCCCGCTCACTCTCACGCCCTCCGCCGCTCTGCAGCTCCGCAGCTCCGCAGCTCGCTCCCCCGACACGCCCTCTGCCTCCCGCTTCCGCTCTCCGCGCTGTCTACCGGCGCGTCAGCAGGAAGAGGTAGATCAAGTTGCCGAGCGATGCGACGAATGCGGCCACGTACGTCAGAGCCGCCGCGTCGAGCGTCTTGTTGACGCCGACCATTTCACCCCGCTCCAAAATGCCGAGATTGACCAGTTCGCCCTTCGCCCTGCGTGTGGCGTCGAATTCGACCGGCAGCGTGATGAGTTGAAACACAGTCAGCACCAGGTACACGAGCACGCCGAGTTTGATCAGCCCCATCATCTGGAAGAAGAATCCGCCGATGATCACAAACGGCAGCATCTGGGACGCGAGCGTCGTAATCGGGACCAGCGCCATGCGCGCCTTCAGCATGGCGTACCCGACGTGGTGCTGGATCGCGTGGCCGGCTTCGTGTGCCGCCACGCCGAGCGCCGCCAGGCTGTGACCGTGATAATTCTCCTCGGAGAGCACCAGGCGTTTGTGCCTGGGGTCGTAGTGGTCGGTCAGGTGGCCCCGGCACCGCGTGATCTCAACGTCCGTGATCCCAGCCTTCCGCATCACGTATTCGGCGGCCTCCCGCCCGGTGATCCCGCTGCGCGACCCAACTTGCGAGAAGCGCCGGTATGTCCCGGACACCTTCATCTGGGCCCACATTCCGACAATCGCCGGAACAATGATCAGTAATAGAAAATAAATCATAAGCTGACTATGGTGTGCTCTCGTATTCTACCGCCCGAAAATCATTGAGTTCCCATAAATTGTCGAGTCCTGATCGAGGCTTTTGACACAGGATGCATGGTTTCCGCGCCGGGTGGCCCCCACGGCAGCGGCGGGTTGCCGCTGACTCCACCAGCCAATGACGACTCGACCGGCTCAATCCCCAGCCGAGCCATCGAGTTGACCCGCCTCCGCCTGGCCCACAAAAATCCGAGAAGCACCTTCAAAACGTGTCGTCCTATTCCAGGACGGAACCTCTCCATGGCGGCGCGGGACGCTTGCATCCGTGCATTTCGATGTGCTACCGTCACACCGGTGAGTGTCATGAGCCAGTTATTCTCCCTTCGGAATCTCGAATGAGGCGCAACCCGCTCGCGCTCTTCTCCTTCCTGTTCCGGCAGCTCTTCTTTCTGCGCGGATTGTTCCTGTTGGGCGCCTACACCGTTATCTTCGTGTGTTCGCTGTTTCTCGCCTACCAACTGCGATTCGATTTCGACCTTCCGCCGCAGTATTTGCACCTCTTTCTGGAGAACCTGATCTGGGTGATCCCGCTCAAACTCGTTCTGATGTTTGCGTTTGGCCAGTTCGCCGGTCTGCTGAGCTACTTTCGGCTCCCCGACCTCTACCGGATCTTTTTCGCGCTCAGCCTGAACGCCGTGTTCCTGCTCTATCTCTGGTATGTCACCGACCCGGCGAGCTGCCCGCCCCGGAGCGTGATCCTCGCCGATTTCGGCATCTCGCTGCTCGGCATCGTCGGATTCCGCGTCTCGCTTCGGGTGCTTCGCGAACGCTATTTCAGCGGAGGTGAGGTATCGACCAAAAAGGCGGAGAATGTCGCGATCGTCGGCGCCGGCGATGTCGGCAGCACCATTGCGGCGGATCTGCTCGCGCGCCGCGGACTCGGGATGCGGCCCGTCGTGTTTCTCGACGACAATCGCTCGAAGTGGCGAAAACACGTTCACGGGATCCCGGTCGTCGACAGCCCGGACCGAATTGAGTGGGTCAAGAGCCAGTACGGGATCCGCCGCGTGATTATCGCGATGCCGGAGGCGCCGGCGCCGCGCGTCCGGGAAATCGTTCACCGCGCGACCGATCTGGATCTCAAAGTCGAGATCGTTCCATCGCTCGTCGAACTGACCACCGGCAGGGTCCGCGCCAACCGCATTCGGCCGGTGGAAGTCCAGGATCTCCTCGGCAGGGATTCGGTCTCACTGGATTCCGATGAGATCGGACGGATGATCCGCGACGAGGTCGTCCTCGTAACCGGTGCCGGCGGCAGTATCGGAGCAGAGCTGGCCGCGCAGATTGCCGGGTACCAGCCGAAGCGGCTCCTCCTGGTCGATCAAGCCGAGGTGCAACTCTTCAACCTGGAGAATCGTCTGCTTGAAGAAGGCCACGGTCATGTTTTCATGCCGCTCGTCGCAAACGTGCTCGACGAAGAACGGATGCGCGCGGTCCTCAAGCGGCACCGTCCCGCCCTCATCGTTCATGCCGCCGCGCACAAGCACGTCCCGATACTCGAACACCAACCGTCGGAAGCGCTCAAGAATAACACCTATGCCACCGTCCTCCTTGCCGACCTCGCCGTCGAGTACGGGGTGGCCCGCTTCGTGCTGGTATCGTCCGACAAAGCGATCAATCCCAGGAGTGTGATGGGGGCGAGCAAACGCCTCGCCGAGATCTACCTCCAGGCACGCCAAGGGCGCAACGAACACCGGACCCGATTCATGGCCGTGCGCTTTGGGAATGTCCTCGGGAGTTCGGGGAGCGTCGTTCCGGTCTTCCGTCAGCAGATCGCCGCAGGTGGCCCGGTCACGGTGACACATCCGCAAATGAAGCGGTATTTCATGACCATTCCGGAAGCCGCAGGACTCGTTCTGCAATGCGGGACGCTCGGCACCGGAGGCGAGATCTTCGTTCTCAATATGGGCACTCCGATCAAGATCCTTGATCTCGCCCACCAGATGATCCAGTTGAGCGGGTTCCGTCCGGACGTCGATATCGCGATCGAGTTCACGGGGCTCCGGCCGGGCGAAAAACTTTTCGAGGAACTGCAGCACTCCACCGAGAGCCACGCGGAGACCGCCCACCCGAAAGTCCTGCGGTTCATCACCACAGCCCCGGACTATGACAGGGTCCGGGCGTTTCTCGATCAGCTGCGCACGGAACTGTACACCGTGGAACGGAATCTTCTGAAGGAACGCATCGTCGAAATGGTTCCGGAATACACCCCATTCCTCGAGTGACCGGGATTCAGGACTCAGTAATTCAGCACATACCTCTCTCCGGCACCGTCTTCGAAATAGAGCTCGCCGCGCTCGCGATCCAGTCCTGCGAACCGAAGATCCCACCGCGGGTTCAAAACGTCCCCGATCCCGTATGCCACCTGCTGCACGACGATCCGCGGACGATCCGCATGCTCCAAAACCATCGAGATCTCCAAGCGATCCAGGAATCCGAGGATCTCCGGATCGTTTCCCCTCTCGAGCTCGGCCGGCGCAGGCACACCGGCGCCGGCATCCTCCGGCGCTTCGACGGCCGGCGAATCCGCCTCCGTCGCCGCAACGGCAACCCCCGGAGCCTCAGGTTCCGCATCGGAACCCCCGATGAGGACAAGCAGCGTCAGGAACCCAGCCAAAGCGAAGATTCCCACGACCACAGCAGCGAAAACAAGCACCTTGAGCAACGGACGCTTGCGGCCTTCGGACTCCGCCACGACCCCGGCGCCTTCGTCCGCCACGACCGGGTCCCGGTCCTCCTGAGCCTCCACGGCCTCAACCGGAGATTCGGACGCAGCCGCTGCCTCCCCATCTCCGCCCGAATCCTCGCTCCGGCCTGCGCCCCCTCCCTTCAATGCGAGCTTCGGGGCGGGTCGATCCGCTGCCTCCGTCCGCTCCGGCAGCGGCGGGTCCGCAACCGGGCTCGGCTCTGTCGGCTCTTCGTCGGCCCCGGCACTCGGCTCTTCCGGAGCCTCATCCGCCTCCCGGGGCTCACCTCCCTGGCTCTCCTCGACCGCCGGTGGCTCGGGCTCCCGCGGCTCCTCCGGCGACGCTTTTGGCTCCTCTGAAACAGGGGATGCCGAAGCGGCGTCGGTGGATTTCGGCTCGGTATCCCGTTTCAGTTTCAGCGTCGGCTTCCGCGAAGCGGGCTGTTGTTCGGGTGTCCCTGATTGCTCGGACTCCTCATGCGGTGCTTCGGGTTTCCCCTCTTCACGGCTCTGATCCGATGATTGCCTGGGACGCAGCGAGAGGCGCGGCTTCCGCTGTTTCTCAGAATCGTTTCCTTCAGAAGTATTTGACATATCGCGTGCCGCGGCCGTCTTCGAAAATGACCGCATCCCTGGTAATATCGAAAATCCGTATCTGCAAGTCGCGTTGGACCCACTCGCCTTTTTGAAAGGATTGCGTGCGCCGGCCCTGCGTATCGTAGATCAGCGCACGATTGTTGGCCATCGAGATGCCACGCACCTCCAACCGTTCCAGGTAGTCGCGAACCCTCCCTGTCACCGTGTCGCGCTCGTCCCCCGCCCGCGGTCGCTGCACCTCCTGCGACGAAGCCGTCTCCGCAGCCGGTGGTTCAGGAGGCGGTGGCGGCGCCGGCTCGGACTCATTCGCCCGGGCGACCACCGAATCCGATACCCCATCCACGATGGCGGCCCGGTCCGCCGCCAACCGGGTCGTTTCGCCCACCCGGCCCGCGATCGAAGACGATTGCGGCGAATCCGTCGATTCCCCGTCCACAACACTTCCGGGGGATTCCCCGGAAACGCTTTCATAGGGCGCCCCGACCCCCTCCATCGCCTCCGGCTCCGACTTCCCGCCGGTCGCCAGGCGCGTGATCATAAACGAGATCCCCGCCGCCACCAGCAGGGTTATAACCAGCATCGCCGCGAACATTTTCACGAGACCGGCCGTGGAGGGCCCCGAGGATCCAACCTGTCCGGATCCCGCCGCCCCGCCGGCACCGCCATGCGCGGAAAACACAGCATCCGGGGCCGATTGCTGCCTCGCCTGCGCTTTCTTCAAGGCTTCGTTGATCAGACTCATCGAATCTTCAGCTCGCGGGCGGCTCGGCGGACATCCCACCAAGTCACCTCATCCTTATCCCGAACATAGGCCGCCAGAATAGCCTTGTCACATAAATTATTGATCAGTCTGGGGACGCCGTAGGTGATGCGATAGACTTTGCGGGAGGCACGCGCCGAGAATCGCGGCCGCCCATTGCTGCCGGCCGTGGTCAAGCGGTGCTGGATGTACGCAGTCGTTTCGTCCTCGGTGAGCGGCTCAAGGTCGTAGAAGACCAGAATCCGTTGAGCGAGTTGCCGCATCCGCTTCTGCTTGAGCTTGTCCTTCAGCTCGGGCTGCCCGATCAGAACAATCTGCAGGAGTTTCTGCGTGTCCGTTTCGAGATTCGACAGCAATCGAACGTGCTCCAGCGTATCGAACTCGAGGTTCTGGGATTCGTCGATGATCAGAACAATGCTCTTTCCCCGATGAATGAGATCGAGCAGCCGCGTGTTAAGCTGATGCAGCAGATCCTGCAGATCCCCCATCGGATTCCCCTCCCCCAGTTCCATCAGGATCACCCGCAACAGCTGCGTTTCCGTAAGCCGGGGGTTGAGAACCAGCGCGGTCTCGTAATGCTCGGGATCCAACTCCTCCAGCAACTTTCGGCACAGGGTGGTCTTCCCGCACCCCACCTCGCCCGTCAATACGATGAACCCTTTCTTCTGCTCAACGCCGTAGCGCAGATGCTGCAAAGCTTCCTGGTGCGTCGGGCTCAGAAATAGAAACTGCGGGTCAGGCGTAATACTGAACGGCATTTCCCGCAATCCGTAATAGTGCTGGTACATCGTATCGGTTGTGAAATTGACTGTTCCGATTAGCAGGTTTTCGCATTCAACTCAAATGAATTGCCGGACCGTCGTCTCAGTGTGCAGCCGGCAGCGCGCGAGAAGGAGCTGAATCGCGTTGCCCCTCACGCACGGGATCAACGGCATCGACCCGCGCAATCGATCCGCCCGGTCACGGGAGAAACCTCCGACTCCGCGCGATCAGACGGTACACCCACTCGGATACGGACGCGAAGATACGACTCCGGGCGTAATACCGCACCAGCCAGCCATATCCCCGGCGGACCCCCAGCGTGTGAAAGACCGCCTCCGCTCCGCGTCGAACCGCGCCCGACGGCTCCACCAGGTGAACCACCGCTTCCAGCTCCGATTGCGGAATCTCGGGGAACCGGTCCGCCGCGCGCTGGATTTTCTCATACGCAACCTGCTCCCCCGTCACGCTCTTCCAACGCGCCACCCAGCGACAACAGAAGCGACAATTCCCGTCGTAAAGCAATACCGGTCGATCCGGCGGTTGTGAAACCCGAGCTACTTTCATTCAAATTCGAGCGGCTGGCGGCAACCTTGGACAGCCGGCTCTTGAATGACAACCCTTTTGGCTTTACCAATCCCCCCGGCTCCCGTGAAAATCCGACAATGGCCCACTATCTGCTCGTTGACGGACACAATCTCGCCTTCCGCTCCTTCTACGGTATGCCCGACCTCACACGCTCGGATGGATTTCCCACCGGCGCTCTGCACGGCTGGATCCGAACCCTGTGGAAGCTCCAGGACGATGAAATGCCCGATGTATTTGTGGTCTTCTTCGACCTCGGCCAATCCGCGCGCCATGTCGAGCTTCACGCCGACTACAAGGCCACCCGCGTGGCGTGTCCGGAAGCTCTCAGCGACCAGTTGCCCTACATACGAGCCCTGACCCTCGCGATGGGATTCGGCGGAGTCGAACGCGACGGCGTCGAGGCCGATGACCTTATCGGTTCCTGGGCCGTCCGGCTCGCCGAACAGGGCGATCGCGTGACGATCGTCAGTGCCGACAAAGACCTCGGCCAATGTATCCGCAACCAGGTCGTCCACCAGCTCCTCCCTCCCCCTACCGCGAACCCGAAACTGGGATGGCGCCGAATCGATGAAGAAGCCTTGCGCGCGAAGCTCGGCGTCAACCCGGATCAGGTCCCGGACTATCTCGCTCTCGTCGGCGATAGCTCGGACAATATCCCCGGCCTCGCCGGGGTCGGCCCCAAAACCGCTGCGAAGTGGCTCCAGCGATACAGAAATCTCGAGGAGATCATCGCCCATTGCGGCGAACTCAAACCGCCGCGATTTCAAGCGTTTGTCCACGCCGAACAGCAGAACCTGCGGCGCAACCTCCTGCTCACCACGATTGACACCCGTGTCCCGCTCGGCGAGTTGAAGCAGCCATCGCCGGACTATGAGAAATTGGAGTCGCTCCTCCAGGAGCTGGAGATGCACACGGCCTTACGCGACGCCCGCAAGCGATACGAGAGCGATCGGGGGTGACACACTACTTCATTCGACCGTGGCGCAGGATGTCCACGACCAACCAGATCCCCAGGACGGCGGACCCGAGATACCCCAGCACGCCAATGATCGGGTAGGTCTCCCATAGCAGCGGTGGAACGTTCGCGCGGATGACCAGTGAACTGCCGATAATCAACGCCGCTACGATGATCGCATAAACCAGCCGGTTGACCCCGGCACTCAACTCGTCGATCACGGGCCCGACGCCTTTGTGATGGAGGTTGATGCTGAGGTCCTCTTCCTCGAACCGCCGCAGTACCCGCTGCAGGTCGTCCGGCAGCTCGACCAGTTTGCGCCAACCCCCTTCGACCCCGACGCCGACCTGGTGTATCACGTTTGCGGGATTGCGTCGCTCCCATTCCATCCCCCGAAGGAACGGTTTGGCCGAGTCGGCCAGATCGAAGGCGGGATCGAATGTGCGACCGGTCTCCTCCAACGAGACGACCGCCTTCGCAAGCAAGGTGTAATCCCGTGCCACCGCAATGCCGCTGGTCCCGAATACGTAGATCAAATCGAGTATGATCCGCCCGATCACCTTGCCGGGATCCACCTGATTGCGATAGCGCAAGAGAACCTGCATCACCTCCTTCTCCATCCGGGACCGGTCAATCCGTCGGGTCGACCGGTTCATCCGTGTTGCGATGCGAACCACCCGCTCGGGATCCCAGCTGGTCACTGCTCCAAGCAGGTCCGCCAGGAAATACCGCATCTCACGCGTCAGCTGGCCCGCCAATCCCCAATCCAGGAAACAGATGCGCCCGTCTTTGGTAACAACCAGGTTCCCCGTGTGTGGATCTCCGTGGAAGAATCCCGACACCACGATCTGGTGAAACACGGAACGGGCGCCCGCCCGAGCCAAGCGCGCCCTCTCCTCGTCCGACCACCCTCCACGTGACGGGGAAAATCCCTCCACCCACTCCGATACAACCAGCCGTGTCGTGGTGAACTCCTCAATCACCTCCGCAGCAAAGACGTCATTGGGGTACGGATTCAACACATTGAACAACGACGCGTTTCTTGCTTCATACGTGAAATCAAGTTCCTGGAGCAAACCCTGCCGCAGTTCCTGGACGACCGAGGGCAGGTCGTACCCCTGCCACTCCGGAACACGCTGATGAACCTGCCGCGCCAGCCAGCCGAGAATCTCGAGGTCCGCTTCGATTGCACGACGGATTCCGGGGCGCTGAACCTTGACCGCCACCTCCCTCCCGCTCCCGGTCAGTCGCGCATAATACACCTGTCCCAGGGAAGCGCTCGCCCGCGGATTCTGCTCGAACTCCTGGAAGTGATTCTCCAGAGGACCGTCCAACTCCTCCAACAACACCGTTTCGATCCGGCTCCATTCCACCGCCCCAACCTGCTCTCGAAGCAAACGGAATTCGTCAATCAGCGGTTGAGGCAGGACATCCGGACGCGAACTGAGGACCTGCCCCATCTTCACAAACGTCGGGCCAAGATCCTCCACCGCGGCCCGGATCCGCTGCCAGACATTGAGGTGCTCCTTCGGCTGCGCCACAAGCCGCTGCAGCCACTTGCCCGGCAACTCGAGCTCCTGCAAAAACTCCGCGAACCCGTGGCGCACCAGGGTGGCGATGATGTACCGCGCACGAAGCGCGTCCCGGAATAGTGAAAACGGTTTCAAACCGACCGGTTCAGGAAGCGTGAGCCTTCTTGTCGGCCGCGTGCTTCGACAGATCCTTCTCCACCGCAGCCAATCGTGTCTCGAGGGCCTTCAGATCCTTCTGCGTCGCGAAGTGCGCCTTCGCCAACAGGTCGTCGACCTCCTTGGCCAGGCGCTCCCGCGAGTCTTCAAACTCCTTCTTGCCTTCTTTCAGGATCTCATCGCGGGCCTTGCAAGCATCCTCCGTCGAGAGCTTGCCCCGCTCAACAAGCTCATTCAACTGCTTCTCGAGTGCTTCCTTCGTGACCACCGACGCACCGATGCCGGCGAGTATTGTTTTTTTAATCAGATCGATCATAGCTCGAGCAGCGTGTCCCAATCAACCCCGTCTGGCAAATATTTCCCAAAGAATTTCAGCGAAACCCCGCGGGCGCAGTCGCATCTTCAGGCGGGATCGAGCGCGCCCGCACCGCCGTCAGCAATCAGGACGACGAATGCGCCGCCTCGCCGTCGCCGACCGGAAAGGTCAGCCTGAATCCGGACCCGCCGTTGGCGGCATCCTCAACCCTCAGGTTTCCGCCGAGAACGGTGGCGATCGACTTCGCCACGAGCAATCCGTCGTCGAACTCCTCCTGGGTTGTGACGCTGGGGGTTCGCGGGGAGTCTTCCCCGCGGTCTTGGGAAAACCCGGAGCCGGCCTCGCAGACTTCAATGTAGACGGCGCCATCGCAACCGCCCGCACGAATCACAATCGTGCCGTCACGATCCGTTTTTTTCGCGACATCGGCAACCAACTCAAACACCGCCTGCCGGACCAGCATTTCATCGACGTTCAGATCGGGATTGCCCAGCGACTCGAGCCGGAGGGTCTGGCCCCGCAGGGCGTCATCGTGCTCGATCGCTGTGATCACCTGCTGCAGGAGGCCCTGCAGTGGCACCTGGGAGCGCTGATCGACACCCGCATGGGAGTTGCAGCGACAAATCCACTTGTTCAACCGGGCCAACTCATTCAACGCATTTTTCATCCTGGCGATCGTCGCATCCCGTCGTTCCGCATCGTCGAAACTCCGCTCAAGGACGTCGATTCCGACGCGCAGGGTTCCCAGGAAATTGTTGCTGTCGTGCGTCACGCTCCCGGCGATCAAACCGGCCACGGCCTTTTTCCCAAGGGCGACCCGATCGTTACCGGAACCGTCTATGCGCTCGTTCGCTCGTCCGGCGCGTTCGATGACGAAGCACGCGACAAAGAATATTATCGCCGCTGAAACCACCACGAAAATCGCCGCGGTAATCCACCCGCCGAACCATCCTGGACCGTTCTCGAAGCGCGACTGCACAGCAATCGCAGCGATGGCTCCGGAGAACAGGGCAGCGAACACGAGATACGCTGCGGTCACCATGCATGCATAGCGCATGGCTTTGATCGATCTGGATCGAGGGTTCAACTCCACCACGGGACGGCGGTGAAGGAGAGGTACGGACATCGGCGGCCCGTGCCATCCTGTTGGAACGTATGCGAGCGCAAAGCGCAACGACTTGAACGACCGGGGGAACCCGATGTCAACAACGAAGGGAGCCCTGCCTCCTATGGCCATCGCAGTCGGCCGGTTCCAGCTTGCGGGGAGGAACGGTTTGCGATTGCAGTACCAGGGGATTGCGGGATAGTCGTATGGACGATGCCGCAGCCCCATCGGAGTGAAAACCACCGTTCCACCCGCCCCGATCCCGGGAAGCGGGATCCGGTCAACCGCCGGAGCTGCGGCATCTGGTTTCATGGCGCGAATGCAGTCACTGTGTCGGTGGCGCTGGTCGTGGTAGTCGGGAGTGGGCCATTCGATTTCTGGTCGGGTTTATTCTGCGGTCTGGTTCTATTCATCGGGGCGGTTGTCGCGGCGACACCCAAGCTACTCCAGATCGACCAGATCCGAGGTACGGGTTCGGCGCCAGACCCCGGCGCCTCGCAACGCCGGATCGATGGCCTCGAAATCGAAGTGGCATTGCTGCGGGAGGAGCTGGGCGAGATCCTCCTGCGCCTGGAGAATTCGGGCATCGACACAGGGACGTGGGCAAGCTCCAACGCCGCCGGGGAAGCGAAGCGGGGTGCGCCTTCGGAGCAACCGGACCGACCCCTCCCCAACCTGCTGTCGAAGGCATTTTCACAGAGCGGCACAGGGCCTTCGGGTACGGGGATCGAGCGGTTCATCCGCGGCGGATCGCAGGCTCGGAACGTCGAGGGCGAGGTGGGAACCTGAACGTACCCGATGTGCGGACGCTACACATTGAGCCGGCGACACGAGGAGCTGATCCGCGCGTTTGACATCGCGCGGGCATCTGAGGCGTTGCACGGGACGGGCCCACGGTACAACATTGCGCCGGGGACGGGGGTTGTCGCGGTCTGGGATGACCGGGACCGGGAGGCACGCGCAGCGGATATCCTGATGTGGGGATTGGTTCCCGGGTGGGCTCGCGAGCCGGAGATCGGCCGCCGCCTCATCAACGCGCGGGCTGAAACGGCAGCGCAGAAGCCCGCGTTCAAATCCGCAATGCGCTATCGCCGCTGCCTGATCCCGGCCGATGGATTCTTTGAGTGGAAGCGGGACGGGAGAGCGAAGCAACCCTATTACTTCCAGGTGGAGGACGGCCGCCTGTTCGCGTTCGCGGGTTTATGGGAGCACTGGATGAGTCCGGACGGATCGGAGATACGCTCGTGCGCCGTGCTGACCACGGAAGCGAACGCGCGGGTCGCCCGGGTCCACGACCGGATGCCGGTGATCATCTCCGAACCGGACTACGATCGCTGGCTGGATCCCGCACTGCAGGATGCGAAGGGCGTTGCGGATCTCCTTGGGCCGATTCCGGCAGAGGTGATGCGCTGCTACGCGGTATCGAGCCGGGTCAACGGGGTGCGGGAGGATGGACCGCACTTGATCGAACGTTGTTCGGCGCAGGGTACGCTCACATTCGGCGAGGATTCGGCCGATTAGCAACCGTGCGGAACGTTTGCCTCGGAACCGGTCGCCGTGTACCGTGTCTCTTGACCGAATCCGGCACGAGCGGGCACATGGAAATGCGGGAGGAGATTGCACAAGATTCAGGTATGAGGACCCACGCACACCCGATCGATCCGGCCACGGGAAGAGAGCGCTAAATCGATGAATACACGGTTGTTGGCGAGAGCCGAACGCACCCGCGCGCATGGTGTGCTTAAAGCGATTCGGCTGGGGGGCATGGGCGTTGTCGCCGCTGCGGTGGTGGCAACGAGCGGGTGCCAGTCTCCACCCCGAACCGTCGCGGACGATGAGTGGCAGGCCCCGAAGGGCGGCGCAGTCATGGACCGCGACGATCGGCGCAACGGCGCCGGCGAACCGTCCGCGGGGACCGGAGCCGATCCGGCTCAACCACCCGAACCGGTGCTGGAGGACCGGCTTTACAACCTGGTGGAGCGCCAGGAAGCCCTGCTCGAGCAAGCGGCACAAACCGAATCCGCGATGGAGTGGGCGGAGATCGCGCACGGCATCCGCGAGGTGACGCGCGTCTACGAAGAGATCATCGCGGAAAACCCGGATGCGACCGAACCGATGCTGCTCTATGGCAAGCTCCTGCGACAGATCGGCGAGCCGGAGCGGGCACAGGAGATTTTTCGCATGGCAAACGCCGTCGATCCTCAAATCCCTGTCGTGAAACAGCAGATGGGGAACTACTTCGCCGAAGCCGAGGAGCACCCCCGCGCCCTCCTCTACTACCTCGCCGCAATCGAACTGGCTCCGGAGGAAGCGGTCTACCATTACACGATGGGCGAATTTCTTCATGTCTTCCGCGACGACTTTATCGAGGATGAAGCCTACGATCGGGAGACGCTCGACACGCTGATGCTGAATGCGTTTCGAGAGGCGGCGAAGCTGGAGCCGGCCAACCTCGACTTTCAGTTTCGCTATGCGGAGACCTATTACGATCTCGAGCGCATCCCATGGGATGAGGCCCTGGCGGTTTGGGAGAGAATCGCGACGATGCCGTTAACCGTTGTCGAAACGGATGCCGTGCGCCTGCACCGGGCGCGGGCGCTCCTGAACCTGGGCCGGACACGGGAAGCGGAGGCGATGGCGAGCGCCGTCCAGACGCCCGGTCTCGAGGCGACACGCGACGCGCTCCTGGCCCGGATCAGCACGGCGCTCGAATAACCGATCATAAAAGACTCGCCACGAGGAAGGCCCTCTTCTTTCCTGCCGGCTGAATATGGATCCTGATTTCCTCAGACAAGGTATTACACTCTGGCTGATTCTCGTCGCCAGCCTCAGCGTACACGAGTGGGCGCATGCCATCACCGCCTACAAGCTCGGGGACCACACGGCCCACTCCGAGGGCCGGGTGACGCTCAACCCGGTCGCGCACATCGATCCGATCGGGACGATCCTGATCCCGCTGTTCATGATTCTCATGTCGCCCGGATTCGCCCTGATTGGCTGGGGCAAGCCGGTGCCGGTCGACTCGCGCAATTTCCGGAACAAGATGCGTGACGACTTGCTGGTGACGATGGCCGGCCCCTTGTCCAACCTGGTGATCTGTATCGTCATGGTCGTGATCGGGATCCTCGTCTTCCGTTTCGCGCCTCATTTTCAGCAGCTTGTCGTACAAGTCATCCTGTTGAACTCGGTGTTGATCGTATTCAACATGATCCCGATCCCCCCGCTCGATGGATCGCATGTCATGCGCTACGTCGTCGGCATGCGGGATGAGACTTACTACGCGTTGTCCCGGTGGGGATTCATCATCCTGATCGTTTTGATCAATATCCCCCAGTTCCGGCAGGGATTCAGTTACGCAATCTGGACACTCGCCGGCATATTCCTGAGCATTATCCAGATGGTGGCGTGAGCGGTCTCGCGGGTGGCGAGTCCTGATCAACGTGTCCACCTATTCCAGGACGGGACCATTCGGGGAGGTCAGGTGATAGAGTGCGTACCCGGCACGGATGTTGGGAAACCGGCGGCAGGGGGTCCGCCAGTCACCCCCGAGGTAGATCGATGCGGCGCGGTGGATACCGCGGGCATCGCAGAACGCCTCGAAATCATGGACCGTCACCTGATTGATCGGAGGGCTTTCGTCCCAGGACTGGGGAAACACTTCGTTGCGAATCCGGCTGCCGGTGAGCAGGACGCTCGCCCGATTGCGCCAGAACCCGTGATTGACAAAGGAAACCGCGAGGTTCCGGCCGACGCGAAGGGCCTCGCGAATGACCCGCCCCGGGCGGATGAGCTCCTGGAGCGTCCGTGAGAGAATCACCCAGTCGAAGTACGCATCGTCGAACTCGTTCAGAATCGACTCCGCATCGCCCTGATAGACCGGCACCCCCCGTTTGACACACGATTTCACCTTGTCCAGATTAACATCCACGCCGACGCCGTAGACATCCTTGTCGTTCTTGAGGTGTTCAAGCAGAATTCCGCGCCCGCATCCCAGGTCGAGGACACGGTTGTGCGATTCGATCCAACCGGTGATAATCTGGAAGTCCGCTTCCCGTTTGACCGTTGTGCGTTTGAGACTCATGACGCGAGGAAGGTGGAGATAAGCCGGTATAGATCGGGGGCGTGGACGAGAAATGAATCGTGCCCGAGGGTCATGCCCAGCTCCGCGTACGACGCCGTTTTTCCACAACGCAGCAGGGCGTGAACAAGATCCCGGTTCTGTGCCGGCGGGAATAGCCAGTCGCTGGTGAATCCGACGACCAGCGCGCCCGCGCGGATCTGTCTCATGCTGTCTTCGAGAGAACCGTCCGGGGCGTAGAGATCGAACCGGTTGAGGGCCTTGGTAAAGTATAGATAGGTATTCGCGTCGAAACGGTTTATGAAACTGGCTCCCTGGTGCCGAAGGTAGCTTTCAACGTTGAACTCCGGCTCGAAGAACGTCCTGCCCGGCCCCGCTTTGCGACTGCGCCCAAATTTCTCCTCCAGCCCCTGGTCGGAGAGGTAGGTGATATGGGCCATCATCCGCGCGACGGCGAGCCCGACATTCGGACCGGCTCCGGGGTCGTAGTCGCCATTCTTCCACTCGGAGTCCCGCATGATCGCAAACCGCCCCACCTCGTCGAAGGCGATCGACTGCGCGTTCTGGCGGCCCGTGGTCGCCAGGGGGATGATCTTGTGGACATACTCCGGGTATTCGATCGCCCACTGGAGGACCTGCATCCCGCCCATCGATCCCCCGATCACCGCAAAGAGCCGGGGCAGATCGAGGTGATCCCGCACGAGACGGTGCTGCGTGCGCACCATGTCCCGGATCGTCAGCATGGGGAAACGCAAGTTGTACGGTTCTCCGCTGCGCGGATCGGTGCTGGAGGGGCCGGTGGACCCCTGGCAACCGCCAATGCAGTTGCTGCAAATCACAAAGTAACGGTTCGTGTCGACGGCCTTCCCCGGTCCGATGAAATTGTTCCACCAGCCCGGCTTGCGGTCGTTGAGGCTGTGGACGCCGGCACAGTGATGGTCGCCCGAGAGCGCGTGACAGATCAGAATCGCGTTATCGCGCGTCCGGTTCAGCCGCCCGTACGTCTCATACCGCAGTGTGAACTCGGGAATGGATTCACCACAATCGAAGGTAAAGGGCGTGCGCGAATGAAAATCCTCCCACCGCACGAGTCCGACTTCTCCGGGCTCGCGTTCAGTGAGGATCTGGACTTCAGCGTCGTTCATCTAGTCTCTCACACTGCAAGAAGCCCTGAAAAATGCAAGATCCCTCATCCCGCGGGGAGGTGCACCTCAACCCTTGGCCGTGCCACACGATTCGCCCCGGTTTTTCGACAGCCCGCCAGGTCGCATTAAATCCGCCCCGCCCCTGGAAATTTCACTCGAATCACGCGGACTCGTCGTCCTGGGACGGTTCGTCTTCATCCGACTCCTCCTCCGACGCGACCGTCTGCACGGCGGCGGTGGTTTTCCCCACGATGAGGTCCCATTCGGCCTCCATCCGGGCTACGAGTCGGTCCCAGAAGGTCGAGACCTCCGCGCGATCGCCCTGGGTTTGCTTGATCAGCTCGGCGTAGTGGTCGAGGACCGTGCGGGCGCAGCGCACATGATCGAAGTGCTCGGCTGCCCGACGGGCGCCGGCCTGCCAGCGCCTCCACTGCACGGAACCGCTGCTGAGGGCATCGCCAAGGGCTTTTGAGAAAGCCGCCTCAGAGGAATCCGATGGAAGCAGGCGGCCGTTCTCGCGATCCCGCAGCACTTCGCGAACACCGCTGGCATCGAGGGCGATCACGGGGGTTCCCGAGGCCATCGCTTCGGCCACGACCAGCCCCTGGGTCTCCGAATGCGAGGAGAAGGCAAAAAGGTCCATGGCCGCGTAGGCGTTCGCCAGCTCGTGGCCGGTCCGCGAGCCGGCCAGGCGGACTCGCTCCCTGACTCCGGCGCTATCGCAGATCCCACGGATCTCCCGGTCCATCTCGCCGCTCCCGACCACGAGAAACCATGCGTCGGGATGGTCGCGCAAGGTCGCGGCAACGGCCCGGGCCAGGTAGTACAGGTTCTTCTCTTCGGCGAGGCGCCCGACATGCCCGATCACGGGGGCATCGGAGGGGATTCCGAGTTCTGAGCGAATGGCCTCTCCGCACCCTCCGCTGAAACGCGCAACACGGATGCCCGTCGGAGCGACTGAAACAGGGGTGGTAACGCCGCGCTGCACGAGAATCTCCGCGATGCTTTCGCTCGGAGCAAGCACCAGATCGCAAAGATTGGCGTACTCCGTACCGAGGCGCACCACGAGCCGTTTGAGCGCCTCGGAGTCGAACGGCACGTAATGGGTATACTGTTCGTATAGAGTATGGTGGGTGAATACAAGGGGGACGCCCAACTCATAGGCGAAGCGGAGGGCCGAGTCGCCGAGAAGAAACGGGTGGTGTGCGTGGATGACATCCGGTTCGAATGCTTCAAGCCGCTCCCGGATGATCCGGGGGGCCGGCAACCGGATCGAAAACTCGGTTCGGTTGAAATTCCGGATCGCCGGAACGCGCAGGATTCTGTCATCGGATTGGTCCCCGCCGCGAAATCGGGGTGCAACGACCAGGCACTTTTCCCCTGCGCGCTCAAACTCCTCAATGAAGGTGGTAATGGAGCGCTCCACTCCCCCGACCATCGGGGAGTACGTGTTCGTGAACATCGCGATATTCATGGTGCTCGTTCGAGTGGAATCCGAGTGGATACGCCGGGCAACACGGCGGGACGGTATCCCGGGATCGATACTTGGATCTGTGGCGGTGGATCCGTATGCCAATCTCCCTCGATTGAAGCAAAGGGACAATCCTTTTCCCATTCAATCGTGAAGCTCGCGGACCCCCACGCCGTGTATGTCGGTCCGAATCGGATCGGTTCGCGTTTTTCGAGCCACTCCGGAAGCACGCCATTGCCCAGGTGCAGACAATCCGACTCCTCGCGAACGAAGGCATTCCGGATCATCATCACCCATTCGGCCGACGCCCAGACGTGGTGGCCGTCCCCCATGCATCCCCCGTGCGTTGCGGGGTGGATTGCCTCAGGCCACTGTCCCGTGGGTGACGCGAAACCGGCGGTAACGCGCATGAGATCCGCCCATTCGGGATTGCCCGCGCGCAACAGGGATTGTGCGATGGCGAGCGTCAGATACGCATTGATTCCCGAATGCACCATATCCTGAAAGAAGCCCGCCTGCCGAAAGCAGTTCCTGCGCAGGAAGGCGACGGTGTTCAAAATGCGGCGATCCCCCGGAGCGTAGATCTGAAGGGGGTAATCCGCGACGAGGGATCCCACCGCCCCCGCATCCATACGACGGTAGGGCGAGGCGGGGATCGCATGGCGTCGCCGGTACGGTCCGGATCCCTCGATCGCGGCCTCAATGGCGCGGAAGAGATCGGCTGCTTCGCGTCGGGCCTCTTCGGCCTCCTTCTCCATCCCGGATCCCGCAAACAGATGGGAGATGTCGCGCATCCCGGCGAAGGCCCAGTAATCGTCCCAGAAATAGAAATCGTTTGGGCCGAGGTGTTCGGCGGAAAAACCCGCCGGCAGGAGCCCGGAGTGCCGGCTCTCCTTGCGCTGCGAACGGCGTTTGCGCGCAATCCAACGTACGCCGCGCACAAGGCTGCGCACGAGATCCTTCGAGAACGTGCTGCCGGTGTGAGCAGCGAACCGGGCGACGATCCAGAGAACCTGCCCGTTGGAATCCCACTCTCCGGCCTGGGATTGAAAGTACCCCGTGGGAGTCTGGCGTTCAGGGAACGTCACGATGGCGCGCCGGCACCGCTCCTCCAATCCCAGGGCAAGCAGTGCTTGCAGGATAATACAGGCGTCGCGAAACCAGAAGCGGCGATACGTGTACGGCCCCGGATAGATCTCCCCGGCCGAGTGCAGGATCAGGCTGTGCACCGCTGCTTCATAGAGGTAGGATACCTGCGCATCAGGCACCTCGAGCCGGGCAGCCCCTGCCCGGCATTCCGGCCAGTCGATCCGTTCCGCCTGTCCGCCCGTGTGGCCGATCTCCTTCAGGTCCTCTCCCAGCGGCACCCGCACCTCAATGCGGTCCGGGTTTCGGTCGGCACACGGGAAGAAAGCGGCGGCGGTTGCCATGCCGACCCCGCAATGGACCGAAACCGGCTCGAGCGTGTCGTCCAGATGGTGGAAGACATCTCCTTTCGCGTAGGTGGACGAAACCGATTTGGCAGGGGTTTCCGAGAAACGAACGGCGGCGTGCTTGTTCACCATCCATCCCGGTCCCTCCGTATCGATCCGCTGCACTTCCTCGATGAACTGAATTCCCTCCGGGTTGTACGGACGCAGCGCAACAATGAGCGCACCCCCGGGCGCCCCTTCACCCTCAACCGTGACCAGCAGGTGCGGCTGGCGCGCACCCCGGACTACCTCGGAGCGCGTGCGCAATACCATGCCGTCCTGCCGGCAGATCGTCTCCACCACGAGATTCGGCTCGAATTCGTAACGCTGCTCTACGGAATCCAGTCTCCCTGGGAGCAGGACGGTGCCGTCCTTGTCGCGGATCCAGAAGTCCAGCGACCACCCGTCGTGCAGGGGGGTGACGAGGCCGCGCGGGTCAACGATCGGGTAGATGTCGAGTTCGGGCAACCCGACCGCGGTCCAGTTTCGATGCGTAAGATTGATATGGCTGAAAGAGAAGCCCCGCGGGATGAACGACCGGCTGTCCGGATCGAACTGACGGTTGATCCAGAAGGGCCAGACCCAGTCGAGGTTGTGCTGAATCGCCTGCGTGTTGACCAGTCCGCGCGCGTGGAAGACGATTCCGGCGCGCAGGAGCTCCAACGGTTCCTGGACCTCGGAGGGCTGGGCGAAGCGCCGGAGTCGCGCGAGAGCCATGATTGGATCGGTGATTCCGTAGGCGCGGGCCGCGCGGCGCACGATGTATTTCCATGGCAACCATTTGAGCATACGAAAGTGTAAACGCATTAGCCGCTCCGCGCAAACGATCAATTCCGGAGGGTTTCAACAGCACCTGTCGATCGGCCGATGCCGCAATCTCCAGGAGCGCGATCAGAGGATTGGGGAATCGACGAACCATCCGCCACCCATCGCCTCCGCGAAAGCTCGGCGGGCTCAGGCGCGTGGCCCGGAACCCCGAAGGCGTCGATTCAGGTCACGAACGTCGCAATTCAGGATTGTGTTGCATCGCGCGTCGAGGGATGCACTGTATCGGGACCCGTTATTCCAGGGCCGGGGTCGCAGCTGCTGCACGCTGCACTGGATCCGCCTGAAATCCATTCAGCACCATCCACAGTGAGCCAACGCACTGCCATGTCACGACAGATCAAACGCCCATTCGACGAGTTGATCGAAGCGCTGCGCGACCCGAATCCGCTGTTACAGGCGGACGCAGCACGGCTTCTCGGCGACCTCGCGGATCCCCGAGCCGTCGACCCGCTCGTGGAGTATGTAACCCACTCGCGCTACAACACAAAAACCGCCGGTATCGAGGCATTGCGCCGGATCGGCGAACCGCGCGCCACCGCCGCCATACGCCCGCTCGTAGACGCGCCTAACGTGCAGGATGATTGGTATTGGTATGCCCGCCGTTCGGTGCGGGCGGCCGCGGCGTTGCTGCTGCTCCACTGGAACGACAGGACAGGATTGCCTTTCCTGGAATCCCTCGCCGACAGTGGAAACCTTGTCTTCCACACTTGGTACGCCCCTTCCGTGCTTCGCCTTCCCGACCAACCACCCTCGGCGGTTCAACTGAAGTCGCGGCTCACACCGGCCACCCTGCTCGGAGAGGAGGGCCCTGCGGCCAGCCCGACAGACCCGGCACAGGTGGTGATGGTCGCGGAAGCGCTGGAAGTGCTCGGCGACGCCGAATCGTGTGTCCGACTCATCAAGCTTCTCGAACACCGGAGCCGTTATGTTCGGGGACGGTCGGCGACCGCCTTGCTCGCTGTTGCGCCTGTGGAGGATCACATCGACAGGGTGACCCGCTGCTTCAAGACCGATCCGACCGATTTCGCACGGGTCAAGGCTGCACTCGCTCTCGCCCGGACCGGTCACTCGGAAGGCGCACGGTTTCTCGCGGACGCCGGAGGCTCGCTCGCGGATTCGTTCGACCGCGCGGTGGCGATCGAGGCGCTCGGCGAACTCGGCCGGCCCGAACACGCGGACGTTGCACGTTCCGGACTCACCCATGCGGATTCTTACGTACGGCTTGTCTCCCTCGAAGCGCTGGCCCGCATGGATGCGCGTGAAGCGGGAAATACCGCCGTACGGATGCTTGAGGATCCCTCTCCCCGGGTTCGGCTTCAGGCCGCGGCCCAACTCGCATCACAATCCGGAATCAACGGATCATGAATCACACCGACACAACGTTTAAAGCCGGCGTCGCGCGCCGTGAGATCTCCCCGCCTCAACCGAGCCTCTTGAAGCCGACTGGCATGGGACGCCCCCATCCGACCCGCGGCGTGCTCGATCCACTCTATTCCGAGGCCCTCGCGCTCAGCGTCGGCGAAGAAACCGCCCTGCTGATCACCGCGGACCTTCGGACGTATCAATACCCGTGGTTGCTTGAAGTCCGCGAGCGCGTATCACGGCAGACCGGCGTTGACCCGGCGCGCATCCTGTTCTCCTGCACCCACAACCACTGCAGCTCTCCGATGCCAGCCGACGATTCGCCGGAAGCCGCCGCAGCGGAAGAAGAAGCGAACCGCGTGATCCTCCAGGGACTCGTCGATTCCTGCTGTGCCGCCTATGACAATCGGCGACCGGCTGAAATCGCCGCAACGACGACGCACCTCGCCGCGACGATCGGCGAGAACCGGCGCCTGCGATTTTCCAGCGGCCTCTGTCTCAATGGATGGGGCGCCGGGGGGATTGTTCCACCTGGCCAGAAGATCGTCGGGCCGGCCGGACCCGACAGCACCCGGCTCGACCTCTGCTTCATTCGCGAACCGGGCGTGGATCACCCCTTCGCTGTTCTTACCTCATACGCCACGCACCCCCACATGTACGAGCTTCCGGCATTCAGCGGGGAGTTCCCCGGCGCCGCGAAGCGCATCCTGGGAGACCGGGTGCCCGGGGCGATTATCCTCCACGCCACGCACGCCTGCGGCGACATCGATATCCATACCGTGCACCCGATGCCGGACGACCCGGACGAGAAAATCGCCTGGTTTCGCCGCAGCATCGATCGCGTCGGATCACCGTTCGCCGATGCCGTAATGGACAGCCTTTCCTCCGCACGCTATACGCGCCCGCGAACACTTCGTACCGATATTTTCACAACAGAGCAACCCGACTCCTCTCCCGATCGGCGCGTATACACCCTCTCCGCTGTTGCCCTGGATGATATTGCGTTCCTCAGCATGCCCGGCGAACTCTTCCACGAACTCGGTCTGCTCGTTCACGACGAGTCGCCGTTTGCCCATCTCAATCTGATGGCTTACAACGGTACCGGCCGCGCCTATCTCGCCACCCCGCTGGCATTCGAGCAAGGGAGCTACGAAGTAATGCGCGGACCGGCGCCGCGCGCTCCCGACGGCGATGCCCTCGCCCCGATCCCCACCAGGGCCGGCGCGCAAGTGGAGACTGGTGTCCGCATCGCCGAAGAGGCATCCGCTCTGCTGCGGCGACTGCACCGGACATAATGGATTGCCGGCGTCCGCCATCCCCGCGGAAATCTTCGGTTCGAGTCGTTCCCTGCAACGCCTCCGCCTTGCGCCCCCCGCAGGCGTCTACCGCGCCCGCTGCAAACCGGAAGCGATCTCCCGCAATCGATCCGGTGCCTCCTCGAGGGCGACCTGCTCGCATGCGCCGTCGTGTCGTGTGTGCAGTTCCACGACCCCTCCAGCGAGACCGCGCCGGCCGATAACGACGCGCACCGGGAATCCAATCAGGTCGGCATCGTTGAATTTGACTCCGGGTCGCGCGTCGCGATCGTCGAGCAGCACGTCTGCTCCGCCCTCCTCGGCCGCGCCGCCGAGGCGTTCCGCAACCTCAACTGCGTTGGCATCGCCCGGATCGAGGAGCGTGATCACGACCTGGAACGGCGCCACGTTCCACGGCCAGATGATTCCCTTCTCGTCATGCCGCTGTTCGATCACCGCCTGCAGCGTGCGACTGATCCCGATGCCGTAGCATCCCATAACCATCGGATGCCGCTTCCGCTCGGTGTCGGTATAGAACGCCTCAAACGCCTCGCTGTACTTGGTGCCGAGCTTGAAAATATGGCCGACCTCGATCGCGCGTGCCAGCTCGAGCGGTTTTCCGCATTGCGGACACGGCTCGCCCGGCTGGACGCGCCGGAAATCGCCAAACCGGTCGATATCGAGGTCGCGTTCGACATGGATGTTCCGCACGTGGAAGCCGTCACGGTTGGCCCCGGTGGTACCGTTCCCGACCAGCCGGATCGCCTCGTCGGCATAGATTCCCGCCAACCGCTCGCGTCCGGGCATCCGGCCGCGCACCGCTCCCAGACTCCCCGGCTCGGCCCCAAGCAGTTCAGAGGTCTCATCCGCCCGCGCCGGGCGCACCTGTTGGAACCCAAGCGTCCCGAGCTTCGCCTCTTCCAGATCGTCGCATCCGCGCAAGACCACCAGAAACGGCCGGCCGTCGCCGATGTAGACCAATGTCTTGTACTGGCGATCCGCCGGCACGCGGTACGGTTCAGCCGACAGATCCGCAATCGTCGTCACCCCAGGTGTCGGAAACTCCTCGACCGCACCCTCCGGCTCGGGGATCCGCAGGTTCTCGGGGACAAGCCCGCTGCGCGCCCGCTCCCGATTGGAGGCGTACCCGCTCTCCCGGCAATAGAGCACGTCGTCGTCGCCCACCGCGGCCGGCACCATGAACTCGTGTGAGTGGCTACCCCCCATGACGCCCGTGTCGGCCTCGACCATCGAGAACTCGAGTCCACACCGCGTGAAAAACCCCTCGTATGCCTGACGCATTCGTTCGTACGTTTCAACGGCGGCTTCATCGGAGACGTCAAAGCTGTATCCGTCCTTCATGATGAACTCCCGGGCGCGCATAAGCCCGAAGCGCGGGCGGATTTCATTCCGGAACTTGGTCTGAATCTGATAAAAATTCTTCGGCAGGTCGCGATAGCTGGCGATCTCCGCCGCTGCGAGCGCCGTGATGATCTCCTCGTGCGTCGGCCCGAGCACGTACTCCGGGTCGGCCGGCAGGGTTGCGGGATCCGACGCGGCGCTGTCGACGCGGTACATCACCTCCCGGGCGGCCTCCCAACGCGGACCCCGCTTCCACAACTCGACGGGATGAACGGCCGGCAGCAACACCTCCATCGCACCGTGACGATTCAGTTCCTCCCGGCAGAGCGCCTCAATCTTCCGGAGAGCCCGCAAGCCTAAAGGCAGGAACGCGTAGATCCCCGCCCCCGACTTCCGGACCAGCCCGGCCCGAAGCAACAGGCGATGTGATGGAATCTCGGCCTCAGCCGGGCTCTCCTTGAGCGTGGGTATAAATGTCTCCGACCAGCGTTGCATGCCCGGCAAGCCTGTCCCGAACGTTCACAAAATCAAGGCCGAAGTCCCGCGGACCCGGGCTCGGTCCGTGGCGGGGCAAACCGGGGAACCCCACGTTTTCGTGACTGAAGTCCCCAGGGAGGAACACCCGGCATGTAGCCCCGAGGATGGCGCGGGCCCGCTCACCCGCGGCGTTACCATCGCCCGGAGGCGTCCACACACCCTCTGCCTCGCACAACCCCCGCCCGCGCCATCCGGTCAACGGTCCCGGCCGCCGTGGAACGGGGAAGCGTCAGAGTGGCAGCGGAAAACAAAAAGCTGAAAGCCTGAAATTCTGAAAAGCTGAAAGGGGGGTCGTTGGGTCGACCTCCCTCCTGCGGCAACTGAACACCCGCCAGGCTTTGCTCGCGTTCGAGCGCCATCTCCGCCCTCCGTAAGCTTTCAGCATTTCAGCATTTCAGAATCTTGACTCAACGGGCCGCTATGGCGCTTGCCCGTTGCACACCCATCGCTCCCGCTGACCCCACCAACCACGCACGATCACAACCAGCCCAAAGAACCAAAAACACCGTCAACTTTTGGCCAGGACTCAACACCCACCACAACACCGATCCCATCCAACCAAAACCCCAACGCATACGTGTCCACTCCTGATCCGGACGTTACATCCACGACAGCTTTGACGTTGCCATTTCATGCGCGTTGGTCTTCGGGGGTATCGTGCGAGCCTCGTTTGCAACGATCCGAAACACACTGCATTTGGCCCTTCCCATGATCATCGGCCTTCTCGGTTCAACCGGGATGGCGTGGGTTGATATCATGATGGTGGGCCGCGGCGTCGGCACGGAGGCGCTTGCGGGCCTCGCATTCGGGGTCAACATCCTGCACGTCTGGCTTGTCGCGGGGTTTGGACTGGTCGCTGCGGTATCGGTTCTTACCGCACGGGCACACGGGGCGGGCGATCCGCGCGAAATCCGCCAGGTGTTGCGCCACGGCGCCGCAGCCGGTTGCGTTTTTGCAGTCCTCCTGGCTTGTGGACTCACCCTCGGGATCGACGGGCTGCGCTTGTTTGGACAGGAGGAAGCCGTGGTCGCGATCGCAAAACCGTATGTCGTGATCAACGCCTGGGGGTACCTCTTTCTTCTGCAGTTCGCGGTGCTCCGGGCCTTCTGCGAGGCACAGGACCGTCCATGGCTTCCGCTTCAAGTCCTCTTCTGCGGTCTGGGTCTGAACATCTTCCTGAACTGGATCTTCATCTTCGGCAACCTGGGAGTGCCCCGGATGGAGGTGACGGGTGCTGCGATTGCGACCGTCCTCTCCCATCTCTTCTGCCTGCTGTTCCTCGTATGGCGGGTGGGTCGGCACCCGTGGCTCGGCGGCGACGGTTGGCATTTTCTCCGTCCGAGGCACCTCGACTGGAAGTCGATGCGGCAGCTGCTCGCGATCGGGATCCCGACCTGTTTCCAGCTGCTGTTCGAAGTCGGAGCATTCGCCGCGGCGGCGATCATGATGGGCTGGATCGGCGCGACGACCCTCGCCGCGCACCAGGTTGCGCTCAGCCTCGCGAGCATGTCGTTCATGGTACCGCTCGGATTTTCCTTCGCCGTTGCAATCCGGGTCGGTCAGGCGGCGGGCCGTGGAAACCAACACCAGGTACGCCGCGTCAGTTTCAGTTCACTCGGATTCAGCGCTGTCTACATGCTCGTGATGGCCGCGCTCTTCATTGCGTTGCGCCATCAATTGCCGGTCTTTTTCACAAAGGACCCCGTCGTGATCGCGCTGGCCGCCCAACTGATCCTTGTGGTCGGGCTCTTCCAGCTCTTCGACGGGATTCAAGTTACGAACCTCGGGATCCTGCGCGGGCTCAAGGATGTCCGCATTCCCACAATCCTGTTGCTTGTCGCCTACTGGGCGATCTGCCTCCCGGGTGGATACCTCTTCGCCTTCATCTTCAGGTGGGAGGGATTGGGAATCTGGATCGGGCTCGCCCTCGGACTATTCGTCGTCGCCGCCGCCCTGACCGCGCGCACCCTCCACACCACGCGGCAGCGCGACGCCGCCCAGGCGGGCAAGCAATGACGCGGGTTACATCATTGTTTGTCGCAGGACAGGAACTGCGGGCAATAGACTGATTCCTTACAAACCAGACGAGCGCCCGGAGTCTTCCGAACCTTCCCCACCGGCGATCCGGATTAGTCGGAATCACGAAACCATTTGCTTGGATCGGTCATATCGATGAACCAACGGGGCTGCACCGTTCCCCGGAAATACCAAATCCACGAGCCCCTCTCGTAGCTGTAAAGGTACGAATAGGTCGCAGCGTCGGTCCAAAGCCATCCCAGATCGGCATCCGAGAGCCAGAAGCTCTCCTCGGTGGCCGCCGCCACGTAAATCCAGCCGTGCTCCTCATGAAAAGCCCACCCTCGGTCCTGAATCGAAGAAAATGCTCCTGACAGAAACGCTCCAAACCAGGACTCGTACGAGTATGGATCCGGTGTGTCGATCGGCGTAGTTGGATCGCCGGTGTAGCGCGCTTCGACTTCGGAAGCAGTCAACGCCGTGTCAAAAATGGAAACTTCATACAACGCACCGACCCATCCCCGGTTGCCGTCAGCTTCATTCTCATTGCCAAGCACCAGTGGGAAACTGCTGTTCCAATTCGCCACGGTCCCGCTGCGCGCCTCTGCGTGCATCAGCGAACTGTTGCGATAAAAGCGCACGTCATCTCCGTCGTAGGTTACCACATAGTGCGCTGCCGAATCGATCAGCATGTCCGAGGCGCTGATATCCGGCATTCCATTTGCATTCGTCGCGGTGGTACGGAGCCGAACAACCATGTCTGAACTGGCATTCTGATGATCGCCGTGACCAACCGTAAAGTTGCGGTTTCCCGTATCCATCGAATAACTGACGAGGCGTGCCGGGCCACCTTGTATAACCTGTTCCGATCGGCCCCAAACCTCCACGCTGAACTGGCCGGTCGCGGTCATCTGCTGATACAGCTTCGCTGCCGCGGATCCGCTTTCCAGACGCGCCGATCCGCCCTCGAGCCACACCCCGTCACGATCGGTGAGCCATACCGCTCCGCCGATGAGCGCGAGGTTCAGTGGGTCGCCGAATCCGCTGTGATCGGCGGCGACGCTTCCGCTCCCCTCGGAAAATGGGTAGTAGGCCACCAAGCCTGCGGGCTCGATCGAAACCCGGACCCGGAAAATCGCGCTTGCGCCGGAGTCGAAGCGGATCGTCAGCACGACCTCCGACCCGGGTTCGGTCAACCTCCCGGCAAGATAGCGCTTCTTGATGATCAAGTTATCGCCTTCCACAACATAATCCGCGGCGGCACCTGCTTCGAGAGCTCCATCATCGTGGCGGACGGATTCGACCGCACCGGCTTCACTCCAGGTAATGGTGGTCGTTGCGTCATCAGGATTATCCAAGTCATAGTCCACCACCACCGGATCGATCGTGGCGCGCGAGGTCGGCGGACGCACCATCAACTCCTCGATGATTTCCCCGGTCGCACTCACGCTCATTTCCTGGATCAGGTAGCGGCGATCCGAACCCGCATCAGGCGAGAACTCGGTCCGCCCGGTATCACTAAAGGAGACGTGCCCCCGATCGCTCACCGACCAGATCGGCTGGCCCTCGTGTTCGACACCGCGCACCGCGTAGTACACGGCGGTTTGATCCCAGCTGTTGCGGTCTCCGATGACGCCTTGTCCGCCGCTCGTCCCGCGATAAAGCTTGTATGCCATCGCCACCGGATTGATTTCAGGATCGAACGCATTCAGTCCTTCTCCGGTCAGGATCGGATGGCCGATTTCATATCCGGAGTACACAATCTCCCCGGGCCACTCTTCCGCAATAAACTGGGCTCCGGCGAGATGGATCCGAACGTTGAACTCCTCATGGTTCGGATTCTCGAAGTTGCCCGCCATCAGGACCAACTCCCGGACTTTCGCCGCAGCAAGTTCCAACCCGGTATACGGGATCCCGTCTCCTTCGTGATTCGCCTCCGTTTGGAGAAATTGGTAGACGGCGCCCTGGCCTCCAACCACCACAATCGTGACACTCTGTTCGGGGGCCTCGTGCAGAAGCTGCCGGTACAGCATCGAGCTGTCGGGCGCATCCGCGTTGACCTGCGTGCCCGGGAATAATCCTGTGTCTGCGAGAGTGGGTGCGAAGTCATCACTGCCGCGGGTGTGACTGCCTGCGATCAGCCCGACGGGCAATTCGGGGCGACCGTAGTAGGTGTTGATCGCATCGATTGCGCCCACGACATGGGAACCGGTCGTGCTGGCCATCACTGCCAGAATCTCGCACTCCTCCAGGTCCGCCAATGCGTGCAGTGTGGCCAGCGCCCCGGCGTCGTCGCAGTCCGACCGCATGTCCGTGTCCAGGATGACCACCGGCCTGGCGCCGGCCGTCGCCACAAAGAGGACAAGCAGCACGGCCGCGATGAGTCCATTCCGCGCAGGTCGCCGCCGTAATCGGATTTCACTGATTCGCATCATCCGGCTACGGTGCAGCATGAAACCGCACGTGTCATCCAAATTCATGGACGGGGCCGAAGAATTGAACGCTTCGCGGATGGAGCGAAGTCGGTGAAGATCGCGCTCCAACCGTCAGCCGCACCATATCAGTATTGCGCCGTCGAATCCGCGCGGCTTTCCTTCCCGCATGAACAAGCCCTTGAACGTCGCAATTATCGGGTGTGGGATCGGGGTATCCCATGCCACGGCCTGGAGCCAACTCAACGAGGACTTTGCGCTGCGGGTCATCTGCGACCTGAATCTGGAGAAGGGTTCACCGCCGAGAGCAACGCCCGGCCGTACACGAACTCCGGCGATCCGTGGACGTTCGCCGGCGACGACGACCGGATCAGCCGGGAGATCGAATCTCGGCACCGGTGTTGATACGTTGCGCCGGCTATAGCCCAATGGCACGCATATAAGGACCGAAATCGAAGTGAATCACCAAATCACCAACACCCAGACTGGATACTCCTGAAATTTCGCGATATTCCTTGAAAAATGCGACACCAAACCAACGAGATCGTTTTGCAGGAGCCGGGTCGATTCGAACCCGGAATCGCGGAGAGGCCGGAGCCCGGCCCCGGCGAAGCGTTGGTTCGCGTGCGCCGAATCGGCGTCTGCGGAACCGATTTGCACGCCTTCGCGGGGCGCCAGCCGTTCTTCGAGTACCCCCGCGTGCTCGGGCACGAGCTCGGGGTTGAGGTGGTGGAACTCGGTGGAGACGTCACCGGCGTTGCCGTTGGAGACCGCTGCGCGGTCGAGCCCTACCTGAACTGCGAAACCTGCAGTGCCTGCCTGCGCGGCCGGACGAACTGTTGCGAGACCCTGAAGGTGCTCGGCGTGCATACCGACGGCGGCATGCGTCCCTGGATCAGCGTGCCCGCGCACAAGCTGCACCGCTCGACCCGGATGTCGCTCGACCAGTTGGCGCTGGTTGAAACGCTGGCGATCGGCGCGCACGGTATTGAGCGCGGACAACCGGTGGCCGGCGAGCGCGTACTCGTCGCCGGAGCGGGACCGATCGGCCTGGGGGCGATCCAGTTCGCTCAGGCGGCCGGCGCCAACGTGGCGGTGCTCGATGTCCGCGAGCCACGCCGCCGATTCTGCGAGGAAACCCTCGGCGTGCCACAGACCTTCGACGCCACCGATGATCTCTCCGACAAACTCCGCCGTTACTTCGGCGATCTGCCGACGCTCGTGATTGACGCCACGGGGAATCCCGGATCGATGCAGCGCTGCTTCGAGCTGGCGAACCAGGGCGGACGCATCGTATTCCTCGGCCTGGTCAAAGGAAACCTCACGTTCGACGATCCAAACTTCCACAAGCGCGAACTGACGCTCCTCGCCAGCCGCAACGCCACCGCGGACACATTCAGGCTGGTGATCGCCGCAGTCGAGGATGGACTCGACATCGCACCATGGATCACACGCCGCCTGCCCCTTGCCGAGGTGCCGTCACAGTTCGCCGGATTGCCCGAGACCCCGGACCTGATCAAAGCGATGATCGACGTCGAAGCGTGAAGACAGGCGAGATCGCAACCGAGTTCGCGCCCGGCCACGTAGCACCGGCTATAGCCGGGTCGAGACGCTGCTAGCCGTTTCTCAACAGCCTGCCGGCATCAAGGCTCTTCGGAAGGGAGTTCCGCGGGCGCTTCGGTCGGCGGCGGCGGCGGCTGTTGTTGCTGCATCATCTGCTGCATCTGCTGTTGCTGCATTTGTCGCTGCATCTGCTGCTGCTGCCGTTCCAGATCCTCCAGCCGCTGCCGCTGCTCGTCGGTGAAGATGCCGTCCACCATGGACTGCAGTATCACGGACTCGGCAGTGATCTTTCCGGTGAGCTCGCCCAGTTTCGTGGCAGTCTCGCGGATTTTGGCTTCGTCGAAGTCCGCGCCCGAGATCTCCTCAAGCTCCTGTTGAACCTCCTGGGCCTCCGTCTGCAGCGCCTCGATCTTCGGGCTGATCTCGTCGATCGCCGCGCGAATCTCGGCAGTTTGCTCCTCTGTGAGCCCGATCATCTGTGCGAGCTGATCCACCTGGTCGGGTGGTTGTTGCGGCGCCGGCTGGCCGGCCGGCATCTGCCCGGATGCGAAGAGGGTGAGGCTCATGGCCAGCCCGGCCACGGTCATGAATTGCAGGAGTTTCTTCGATGTCATGTTAAGCTTTCCGGCGGTTCGTCCGCCGTTTGAGTATTGATTTTTGTGTCCACAAATCTCTGGGGACGGGTTGAATCGGCATCCGCCATTGCGGCGTCAACCTGGCATCTGAGAGCGATAGCTCAACAGGGCAACGAACCCAAAATAGATGATGTGAAGCACGGTATCTTTCACAGAAAAACGCGTCAAGGAAGGTTTTGGAACCGGCGCGGAGCCGCCCCCATGATACAAAATGTATTTGTGGGTCGATCTCTCAAAGCCCGACGACATCGCCTGCCACGATCGGGAGTGGGGTGTTCCGCGGTACGGTGACCAGCGGGTCTGCGCGGATTTCAAAAGCCGGAAGCGGAAGGAATGACTTTCTGCCGACCGCCTACACTACCCGATCCGGTTCTTTCCCGCCTGGAGTCTCCGGGACTCGTCCTCCCAGATAAACGTTCCGTTCAGGCTGTCGGGGAGAATGACTTCACCGGCAACCGTGCCATTCTTGAATTTGAGATCTGCGATGATCTTTCCTTTCGGATGCGGCATCTCGGATCGCAACTGGGTGAGCGATCCCGGCATCGGGGCGACGGTTACTTTTGAGAACCCCGGTGCCGCCGGCCGAATTCCCGCAAGGCTCGCATGGAAGTGAAACAGGGGGTGCGAACCCCAGGCGTGACAGTCGGAGCGTGTCGGTTCAGGCATTTCCACCGGCGTCTTCAAACCAAGCGGTACGAGCCCTCTCCACAAGTCCAGACGCTTCAGCATTTCAACTCCCTCGCCCTCCTGGTACAGGACTTCGAGCAGGTAAAAGGAGAAGTAAATGGTCGCACGGCTCAAGTCCGGTTCATTGAGCAACGCGCGGAGACACTTGCGTTTGTCCGGGGCAACGTTCGCAAGGAGAGCGAGACATTGTGCGTGTTCACTGAAGTGCTTCCCGGTTCCGTCATCGGCGAACAGTCCACGTACCGGGTTCCAATAGCGCTTGACCACGGACTTTCCCATCGATTCAGCCAGGTCGGAATTGCGTTGGGCCAGAACGGGGTCCCCGAAAGCGTTCTCCAGTTCGGACGCAGCCCGCAGCGCATTGATAAAAAGCAGGCTGAAGATCGAGGAATCACCGGTATCCCATCCCGGCGGGTTGCCGGTGTCCCAGCCGCGCACCCAGTCCATGACCGGCCAGCCCGGCAGCCATCCCATCAGGCCTTTCTCATTGATGAGAAACCGAAACTTTTCCATCTGCGCCCGCATTCCCGGCAACGACTTTCGCACGAAGTTCGGATCGCCGCGCCACCAGGAGTAATCCCGGAGCATCATCACATAAATCATGGAAAAAGTCATGGAGGACTGGTGCTGGTAGGTGGGGTACCGTTCCGCCACGTACCCGGTGCGCCATCGTGACCAGTCGAACAGGCGGATGCCCCGCTCGGGGAGACGGGAGTCCGCCGACATGGCGTACCAGGTGAGCATCTCCAAACGCGTGTCGCCAACATACATCATCTGCTCGTAATAAGGGCAGTCCATGTAGATTTCGTGCGAGCACATCTGCATACCGCGCACGGCAAGGGGAATGATCGTCGCGAGCGATGGATCCGAAGCCGTGAACCGACCGGCATTCTCAAGCGGATAGCGGGTTTCGCGGAGCATGACATCTTCGATCACCAGCGGCTCTTCCCCGGTTCGAATCGTCAGTTGCACATACCTTCCCGATCGCCACCAAAGCGGAAGAAAGGTCCGGTTTCTGCCGCCGCCGGGCAGAAACGTATCGCCGAACCCCCGAAACTCCTTGCCGATGAACTCGTCTCGGTTTCCTTTGAAGCCGGTGCGGTAGTTCGGGTCACCGCTCTCGCCCTTCTTGCGGGGAGTATAGAGCGACTCGGCCCACTCCCAATCAATGCGGCTGCCTTTACCGCCGGAAACGCGAACCACCGAATATCCACACCAGTAATCCTGCAGGTCCCAGAGGACCGTCATCTCCGACTGCGCCGCGATCCGGATCTTCTTGCCCGATGCCAGCAGGCCCCGCCACTCCTTAATCCCGGTATGCTTTTCCGACTCACGCGGCCAAACCGTGCGCTTCGTATCGTCTCGAACCGCAACAATTTCGCCCGGCCGGCGTTCCGTGCGGATCTGCTCGGGAAGCGGCGAGGGGTACAGTTGCCAGCCCGGAATGGCAACGCCGGTATGGGTCTGTCCGGCACCACGGGAAGCAAACCGAAATCGCCGGGATACCGGGGTGGGTTTGAACCATGAACCAGGTTGATGAATCTCTGCGCCATTCATGATGAACGCGGGGCCAATATCGTGGTAGGCTCCCTTCAGTTTTGGTCCGAAACTCCAGCCCGGAATCTCGCGCACCTTCCAGGGACTGCTGCCGGTGTTGAGGTCCACCGTTTTCAACCCCTCGGAGGCGCAGATGAAGCCGCCCCGGTAGGTCTTCTGGGCCATCGGTGCGATCTCGCCGATCCACCAGACCCGGGCTGAAAGCGTGTGCCGACCGGCCGGAAGGGATACCCGGTACGACGCAAAGCTCCAGTGGAGATCATCGCTCCGGTCGGGTCCCGTTGAGATCAGTTGATCGTTCAAGCAGAGCTCATATCGCATGTCCGCGCTGACATGAAGGCGAAAGCTCGATTTTTTGGAGAGTGAAAAGACGCGCCGGAACTCAAGAACCACATGATCATCCCGTCCCTTCTCCGGATGCCAGATCCACAGAGCACTCTGGATCGGGTACTGTGGGTAAATATTCAGGTCTTCTTCCGGTTCGACCGGAGCCGTGGCAATACGTCTAACGTTCATGAGGATCAATCTCCTTTAATAGGCTCAGTGCGTGTGAAATCCGACTGCGGTTTCGATCAGGGAGTGCAATTCGGGATCGTGCCTTGTGCCAGAACTGAGAATGGGCGCGGTTACAGGGGGTGATGGAATCGCAATGGCACCGCTTTGCAATGCAATTCAGGACACCCACAAATCGCCCAGCCGGAGCGATCCCGACCGAATCATCCTAATCCCCTAATTAAAAATCACATATGCTCCTATCCCAGCCATTTCTCACCACCCGAAATCGTTGGCCGTCCTAATCGCCCACCAGGAGGCCCTCACGACAATGGCTCTCGACAGGGCGAATCTAGTAGCACTAGATATCGGCTTCACCGGGAAAAGACTGGGCAAGACCCTGAACTCGCTCATCATTGCCCAATCCGCGACACAGAGATCACCGACATCAACGCCCCGTTCTGAGCACATGGAATTCTGCCCTGGTATCTATGAACATGCGGCGGGCCGGATCGGGCGTACGCCATGGGAGGTCTCACGTTCCGCGGAGTTGCTGTTTGCCGCGCATCGCGCCGCATGGGAGCTTTACCAGCAGCGAATAATCGTGGTCGGGATCGATGTCTACAACCTCGAGCCGGAGGCGTTTGGCAGCGTCATTCCTCAACCACCCGGGTACGCGGTTCCAGCGATCACCAGGCATGCGGTGGACAATCTCGAGGATCTTCGGAACCTTGAATTGCCGGATCCCGATGCCAGCCCACGGATCCTCGCCACGCTCGAAGCCGGTCAACAACTGCAAGCCGCGTGCAGAGGCGCCGAAGTTCGAATCCCGATCTGCGGCCCCCTCGCCCTCGCCAATGGCCTTTCAGGCATGGAGCCATTGCTGATCGGGCTGATGGATGACCCCGAAGCCGCCATGCAAGGAATCCAGCATGTGCTGAACTTTCAATACGCATTCCTCAAAAGCATCCAAAGAGCCGGCCTCCGCCCCATGATATTCGAATCCGGCGTGACGCCACCGTTGCTCTCAACAGGTTTGTTCGCTTCGGTGGAGGCACCGTTGCTCGCGTCGGCGTTCGACCGATGCGAATCGCTGTTCGGCGAGCGCCCCTCCTGTATCATCGGCGGAAACAGTGCACCGATCGCCAAGGGTTTGCTGGACACCGGTCCCGGTTATGTCATCGCACCCTCGGAAACCGATCAGGCAGCGTTTCTCGCCATAGCAAACGCGTTCCCAAGAGTGCATGTGCGCGTCAACATGGACGCCCGCGTGCTCGTGAAGCCGGATTTTGGTTCGGCACAATCCGAATTAACGCGAGTCATGGCCATCGCGGCAAGTCGCCCGAATACGTCAGTCGGCTGCGGCGTCGTACCGTACGATGCCGACCCGGCCGTAATCATCCGGTTGCGGGATCTTTCTCTGGCCTCTGCATTCCCACGCTTGACCTGACGAATCCGGTTCATTTGGGTGGCAGCACTATGAAGGTAATCGTTACTGGGGGGAGCGGAAAAGCGGGAGCGTTTGTTGTTCGGGAACTCGCCTCGACCGGGCATCAGGTGGTAAACCTTGACAACCGTTTCCCCGACGAGGCACTGCCGGCGAAAACACTCAAGGTCGAGCTGACGGATGCGGGCGAGGTGTACGACGCGTTTGCCCAGTCTCGTCCCGAGGGCGTGTGCCATCTGGCTGCGAATCCGCGTCCATCAGGATTTCCCCGGCAGGAGATTTTCACCGGCAACGTGGAATCGACATACAACGTGCTGCAGGCAGCAGGCGACTTCGGGGTCCGCCGCTTTATCTATGCGAGCAGCGAGATGGCAACCGGCTGGGTCGGAACCGGCCTGATACCGCCGCGATTCCCCTTCAATGAAGAGGATCGCACGCCGTCGCCGATTGCGTATGCGATGAGTAAATACATGGGAGAGGTCCTGGCAGACGGCTTCGCCGTGCGACACCCGTCCATGGGCATTGTGAGCCTCCGGATCAACAACGTCATCATGCCCGATCACGAGGTGCTCAGAAAACGGCGCGAAAACTTCCCGGACGGATATGCCAACTTCTGGAGCTACATCGATGCGCGGGATGTCGGTTCAGCGTTCAGAGCATCTCTCGAAGGGACGAGTTCCGGGCATCAGGTTTTTCTGATTGCCGCCTCGGACACGGTACTCGAAATGCCCGTCCAGGAGGCGTTCAAGCGCCATTTCGGATACGACGGGCCCTTCCGTGAAGCGCACCCGCCCCATGCGTCCGTCTTCGACTGCAGCAAGATCGAACAGACCTTCGGGTGGACGCCGGCCCACTCCTGGCGACACTGATGCAGCCGGGTGCTGCTGTAGGAATCTCTTTCAGGAAACCCCAACGAAATCGCCTGTCGTACACAGCGTCGGTACGGCGCGCCCGGCATTGGGGTATCATGGACCGCCGTTCTTCCTTGTTGCCCAAACATCGGGCGCAGGTCACACTGCAACGCCATGTTCAGCGCGCTTGCATGGATCCGGTTCCCGATCCCCGTTCCCGTCTTGCTGCCTCCCTGGATCAGTCGAGACCAGAGAGAGCCGCGCCGTGCTTTCGCCGGCGCGGTGCAGACCGTCCACCTCCCATCCATAACCACCCCATGCCATGAAACTCACACCTAACCTGCTCACTCACGACGACGGTTCACCTGTTTCCCGGGAGCATTGGCCCCGGCGGCGCGATGAACTCTATCAGGCGATCATTCCTCACGAGTTTGGGGGCATGCCGCCGGCGCCCGAACGGGTCGACCTGCTGCTCCGATCGAGGGGTACGGTGCGCGCATGGAAATCAGTCCAGTATCACACCTACGAAGTGCGCGTCCGCTTTCCGGAAGGCAAGGAGCTCTCCCTCACCCTCTCCCTGTGGTTGCCGCCGGGCGAGGGACCCTTTCCGGTCGTCGTGGATGGTGACGGTTGCTGGCGTTATTTTAGTGACGAGGTGGTGCGCAGTGTCCTGGAACGCGATTGCATCGCGGCTCGCTTCGATCGGACCGCAGCGGCGGCGGACAACCCCGACGATTTTCGGCGAACCGGGTTGTATCGCCTCTTCCCCGACGCGGATTTCGGGGTTTGTTCGGCGTGGGCGTGGGCGTACCACCGCTGTGTTGATGCGCTGCTCCAGATTCCGCATATCCGTCCCGACGGCATCGCGATCACCGGGCATTCCCGCGGCGGAAAAACCGCGCTCCTCGCCGGCGCAACCGACGAGCGCATCGCCATCACCAACCCGAACAACTCCGGGATCGGCGGTGCCGGCCTCAACCGCCTCAAAATGCAAGGGAGTGAGACCATCGACTCATTCTTCGGCTCCCGGAATATTTTTTGGTTCGGGAAGGGGTTCGCCGACCACCGTCATCGCGACGCGGACCTGCCCTATGACAACCACTTCCTCCATGCCCTGGTCTCCCCCCGCGGGCTGCTTCTTACGGAAGCCTACGAGGATGTCGGCGCGAACCCTGCGGGAACCTATGTCGCCGCGCACGCCGCACGTGAGGTGTACGCGATGCTCGGACAACCGGACGCAATTGGCTGGTCCTATCGGGAGAGCGGCCATGCCCACCGCCCCGAGGACTACAACGCCCTTCTCGATTTCATTGACTCCCGTCTGGGGCGGGAGTGCGCACCGCGCAATTTCCAGCGCCTCCTCTACCCCGACCTGCACAGCCTTCTCGCCCCTCCCCGATCCGAAGGAGATGAGGCCGGTCCGCAGCTTCAATGAATCGCGTCTGGTGGGCGCTGCATGAGCATGGGAACCAATCGAATGCACATTGTTGTTTTCACTGGATCCGGAATTAGTGCCGAAAGCGGAATCCCGACGTTTCGCGGCGCGGGCGGTCTCTGGGAAGGGCACCGACTGGAGGAGGTGGCGACGCCGGAAGCCTGGGAACGCGACCCGGAGACCGTCCTGCGTTTTTACAACGAACGACGCCGTGCGGTTGGGGCGGCACAACCGAACGCCGCACATGTCGCGCTGGCCAACCTCGAACAGCGGCACAAGGTGTCGATCATCACACAGAACATCGACGATCTCCATGAGCGCGCCGGCTCGACCCGCGTCCTGCACCTTCACGGAGAGATCATGAAAGTGCGCAGCACTCTCATCCCCGAAAAGGTCCTCTACTGGGGTCCAAAGGACCTCACGCCGGGCGACCACTGCCCGTTTGGCAGCCAACTTCGCCCCCACGTTGTGTGGTTCGGCGAGGAGGTCCCCGAATACACCAACGCAGTCCCGATCATCGAGGCGGCGGATACCCTGCTCGTCATCGGCACCTCTCTTCAAGTGTACCCCGCGGCCGGCCTCGTCCACCTTGTCCCCCCTTCAACCACCGTCTATTGGATCGACCCGGACGCCGGACGCATCGCAGGATTCCCACCGACCGCAGCGCTCCTCATTTACTCCACATCGGCCTGCAGCGCCGTCCCGCGCATCGTCGAGGAGCTGCTACAGGAGAGCTGAAGCCCCGACGGGCGTCTCTTTGACGTGCTGGATACGCTCGCGGAGATTGGCGTGCAGGGCATCCACCCGTTGGAGCCGAAATCGATGGATCCGCTCGAGATCAAAACCCGGTGGCCAGGGAGTTTCTGCCTCCTGGGGAATATCGACCTCGACCTTATGGCACGCGGCACGCCCGAGCAGGTCAGATCGCACGTCCTCCAACGTCTTGATCGCCTCAACCCGGGAGGCGGATTCCTTCCCGGGGTCTCCAACACCGTGCCCGAATACGTCAAGTTCGAGAACTACCGGTGTATGATCGAAACCGTGTATTCGTACGGTGTGTAGCCGCGGCAATTTCCTGCTGATCGGTCCCACCTGCAGCCGCGGCACGAGGTACGGAGCAGCCTCTTGCTTCATGCACGCCTCGCAGGCATCGTAACCGGTGCAAAGGATTGCATCCGAGCGGTTACGCGGGTAGAGTGTTCGAAACACTGAAACGTATCCGATTCGACGGTGCGGCCCGTCGTATGTCGCACGGCAACACTTTTTGATCATGCCGATTCCCGAATTTCTCAACCGTTGCGCGGAGGCTGTATGGGAGATCTCTCCCTCGTATAAAGAGGGGATGCGGGTGCCGGCGCGCATTTTCGCCACCGAGAAGCTGATCGACGCCATGGAACCGAGTGTCTATGAGCAGATCACCAACGTGGCCGCGCTTCCGGGGATCACCGATTACGCGTTCTGCATGCCGGACGGGCACTCGGGCTACGGATTTCCTATAGGCGGAGTGGCCGCCATGGATGTCGACCGGGACGGAGTGATCTCGCCGGGCGGGATCGGCTTCGACATCAACTGCGGAATGCGGCTGGTGACCACGAACCTCACATGGAACGAGGTCCAGCCGCATATTCGCACGTTGGTGGACCGCCTCTTCGAGCGTGTTCCTGCGGGGGTGGGATCCAAGGGGTTTGTCAAACTCTCGCCGGATGCGTTCCGCCGGATGGTGCAGGAGGGCGCGTGCTGGTGCGTGCGCGAGGGGTACGGCTGGGAGGAGGATCTGGAACTGACGGAGGAAGAGGGGTGCATCGCCGGTGCGGACGCTTCGAAAATCAGCGACCGCGCCGTGCAGCGCGGATTGACCCAGATCGGAACCCTGGGGTCCGGGAACCACTACCTGGAGATCCAGACGGCGCCACCCGATGGAATTGCCGACGACACCCTGGCCCGGGCGATGGGAATCACGATCCCGAACCAGGTCGTCGTCATGTTCCACTGCGGCAGCCGGGGATTCGGCCATCAGGTGGCAACGGACTACCTGCAGGTATTCCTCAAGGTCATGCAGGAGAAATACGGAATCCCGATTCGCGACCGGGAGCTCGCCTGCGCCCCGTTCGACAGTCCGGAGGGACGCGATTACTTCGCCGCCATGAAATGCGGGATCAACATGTCGTTCGCGAACCGCCAGGTGATTCTCCACCGCATCCGCGAGGTCTTTTCCGAGATCTTCGGACGCTCGGCCGAGGACCTCGGCATGCACATGGTCTACGACGTCTCCCACAACACGGCAAAACTCGAACGGCACGCCGTCGACGGCGAGGAGCGCCGGCTGCTGGTCCACCGGAAGGGTGCGACCCGGGCGTTCGGCCCCGGAATGGAGGGGGTGCCCGAGCGCTACCGCGAGACCGGGCAGCCCGTGATCCTCGGCGGGAGCATGGAGAGCGGTTCCTACCTGCTGGCCGGGGTGCCGGAGGGCAGCCAGGCGTTCTTCAGCACCGCCCATGGCAGCGGCCGGACGATGAGCCGCACCCGTGCCCGCAAGCAGTGGCACGGCCGGGACCTGCAGAGACACTTGGAGTCGCAGGGCATTTACGTGCGATCGACCTCGATGCGCGGCCTGGCCGAGGAAGCCGGGGCCGCCTACAAGAGTATCGACGATGTCATCGCCGCCGCCGAGTCGGCCGGTCTCTGCCGCCGGGTTGCCCGATTCTCGCCCGTGGGCAATGTCAAAGGATAAATGGAGGCATCAACACAATCTCCACGCTGCCCGATGACCCTGGTCTCGGGCCCGCTGGGCAGCGGCAAGACAACGCTGCTGCGGCGGTTGATCGACGCAACCGCCGGACGCAAGCTCGCCTTTCTCATGAACGAATTCGGAGAGATCGGCATCGACGGAAAAATCATTGAAGGAACCAACATCCGCATGACCGAGCTGGTTGGCGGTTGTGTCTGCTGTTCCCTGGCCGGCGAGTTCGAGGCTGCCATCGACGAGATCATCAACACAGTCGGCCCGGAGCACATCGTCGTCGAAACCACCGGAGTCGCCGAGCCCGACGCGATGGCGTTTGACATCGAGGAAAGCCTCCCGCGGGTGCGCCTCGACGGAGTCGTGCTGGTGGCCGATGCCGACGGACTCCTGCGTTTTCCGGAAATCGGCCACACCCTGCGTTCCCAGGTCGAGAGCGCGGATCTGATCCTGCTCAACAAGATCGACCTCGTCGACGCGGAGGATAAGCTCTGCAGGATTGAAGCGCGCCTGCGCGACCTGAATGCAGATGCTCCAATCCTGCGCACCCGTCGGTGTGAGGTGGACCATGATCTCCTTCTCTCCCTGGACGCGGACGCCCGTGTGCGATCGCCCGCAACACACACCCACCAACCCGAGTTCGACACCTTTGTTCACCAATCCGACCGCCTCCACGACCCGGACGGTTTCGAGGCCTTCGCCGGCAAGCTCGCGCCGGAGGTCTACCGGGCGAAAGGGTTTGTCCGGATGACGACCGGTCCGGTCCTGTTCAACTACGTCGCCGGCCGCTGGGAGGTCGAACCATTCGAACACGACACCACCGAGCTGATTTTTATCGGTGCCAAGCTGGAGAGCCGGAAGCCGTCGATTCTCGCGGCCCTGCGCGCGTGCGAGGTCGATCCCGCAGAACCCGGATAACGCCATGCCCTATGAATACCTCGATGATGTCGCGATCGCCGACGTGGCGTTCCACGCGTGGGGAGCGGACCTGGCGGAGGTCTTTCGGGCCGCATGGGAGGCCACCCTCGCCGTCATGGTCTCCAATCCGGAGGCAGTGGCTCTCCGCGAGACGCGCACCTTCACTCTGGAGAACGACGCCCTGGACATGCTCCTCTTCAACTTTCTGCAGGAAGCAATCTATCTGAAGGACGCCGAACAGTTACTGCTGCACGTCGAATCGCTCGAAGTCTTCGCCGAGGGAAACGGGCATTGCCTGCACGCTGTCGCCGCGGGCGAGCAACTCGACCCCGACCGCCACGAGCAGGTGGTGGATGTCAAAGCCGTCACCCTGTACGACTTCCAACTCAAACCGACCGACCACGGGTGGCAGGCCACGGTGGTGCTCGATATTTAGCCTGGCGCGAAGGGTGGGAGCGGCTGCACCGCCCTGCCGGACGCGCGGAGCGCGTCATCACGCAATGCGGAATCGCAGGGTCATCCTGCGCGCGAGGGTATCGGGGGTGAAGCGGATCCGGGTAATGACGTCATCGGTCCGGCCCTCCTTCGACTCCTCGACCATGCGCACGGCGTCGAAGCGTCCCGCACACGATTCGGCAACCAGAGTGAGACCGGACGTTTTCGCACCGATCTGAACGCTCCCGTTGGACACGCGCACGCGCTCGAACGTAATGAACGCCTCCTCGAGCAATTGGGGCGTTTTTCTGAATTCGTATGCATCCTCGAGAACCAGGGTGTTCCGGGTGGCGTCGAACTCGAAGGTCCGGATCAGTCGCTGCACGGTGCCCTTCGGGTAGGCGTGGGTCATATCGATTACGGCGCGTTTCGTTCCCTCCCCGTTCAGGTTCTCGACCGCAAGTGTTCCGAAGTATTCCGAACCGGCCTGCTGCATGACGCCGTCGATTACGGGAACCGAATGCCCCAGGGCGCTGCAGAATATAATGTCGTAGCGATCGGGACCGAATGTTTTACGCCGGTATACCGGCGCGCCGGGATCGACAAGGAGCATCTTACCGTGCTTGTGAACGATGAAGCTGCCGATGTCGTTGTGGTTGTGCGGCACACCGTTGTTGCCGGCCAGAGCCATCAGCGTCATCTGCCGCCTTCCGGGCGCCCCGCGCAGCTTAACCTGGCCAAGATCCGGGAGCAGGTAATCGTTCTGATCCCGCTCCGCCGGCGCCTTGAATCCCGAGTACAGGGCCAGTTCATGCATCGACTGCACCTTCAGCGTCCGATCGGGGTGACGGGCGCAGAGCGCGTAGAGTTCCGGCAGGTGGTCGAACGCGTTGATGATCATCGCGGTGTGGGCGGAGATGTACCCGTGCCCCGAGTCGGCGAACGTCGAACGAAACCGTTCGCCAATGTAGGCGGCCAACGGGTACCGGCAGATCCGCGCGATTTTTCCGGACGAATCCGCGACGATATTCAGCTCGCCGCCGGTACGGTTGGAGAGCGCGTGCGCGGTCAGCAGGAAGTGTCCGAATCCATACCCCCAATAGCCTGGACCCTCCAGGCATCCGCCGTCGCCGGCAAATCCATCGATCGCATAGGTGAGATTCTGGATTGCGGCGTGGGTCATGTGGGCCAGCACTTCCGGGTCATCGATCCGGTACAACGCCGCCCGGATCACTTCGCCGTTGCAGACATGGTTCCAGTTCATCCGAGTGGTCTTCCAGTCATCCATGTGCCGGTAATCCCAGAACGGCTCAAACAGGTGCCGCTCGATGGCGCGGGCGACGCGGTCGGTCACCTCGTCTTCGAGGCGATCCCCGAGGACGTGAAGGATTTCGGCGAGCCGGGCCCCCAGCATCGCGGAACCAAGATCGATGGCCTTCCCCTCGTGGGCGTTGATCACCCAGGTCCAATCATCGCAGTACGCCCAGAGCAGATCCTGCAGGTAGTCGATGTCCGCTTTCGGATGATCCATCCACAGCGCCATGGCTGCCCGGTCGAGCTCGCGGCGCCGCACTCCCGCCTTGGCCGCGGCGACCTGCCGGTCGCCGTCGCGACGGAACCGCCGGTAGTCCGAACGCTTGATCACCGGAATCTCACGCGCGGGGTCGAGTACGCTGAGATCCTCCCATACCCCGTTGCGCTTCGCGAGGCGCCGGGCGCGTGCGACCGCTTTTGCGTCGCGCAGATGCGGAGCGGGAGAGCAATTCCCGTTGCGCCGGTACATTCCCGCGAGTTGAGCCATCGTAACATGACGGAGCAGCATTTCCATAGCACAAACTCTCTACGCTCGCTTTCGCATAGGCCAGACTTTTCCTGTCCAGTCCGGCCATAGGTTGACAGTGTGGCACCGTGTAACTCGCAACCGGCAACTCAGTTGCGCCTGCGACACAGTGATCTGCTCGGTAGGATGCCCTGCCGCCGCAGACGACCACCCCAACGGCTTCTATGCCCTCCGGACGCGCACGAATGGTACCCCGTCGCGGCGATTCACCACGGCATATCGTATTATCCAGCTCACCCGCGACGGGTGGCCACCGCGGGAACGACGGGATGCCGCCGTGGAACGGGGAAGCGTCAGAGTGGTTCTAGCGCAAGGCGCACGACACGTCGCTGATGTCCTATCGCGGCGCGTCGTGGAACGCAGCGATAGAGCCGCTATGGCGCTT
>SLNJ01000089.1 GCA_007133065.1 Opitutales bacterium | reverse complement strand
TTCGGAGCATCGATTTCAAGCGTTGATGTGTAGTCTGCATGTTTCCGACTTTGGTTTTGCTGTGATTCTAGGGCTGTTGTTCGAGGGTGCAAGAGGGATCCCCCGGCTGCCGCCGACCCGGTTCTGAATCGAACCAGCAGGCCGGCGGCATTCCGGGGGAAAGTCCTCCTTCACGGATGGATGTCCGGTTGACGATCAGCCATCGTCGCCATCGGGGCCGCGCTGATGCCGATCACGCACGGACTCCTGCATCTGGCGGCGCTGGTCCACCAGCTCCTCGCGGCGTTCCGCGGTCGATTCGCGGAACTGCTCCAGGACGGCCCGGCGCTCGTCGGCGGTTTCAGCTCCCTGCAACTGTTCGCGCAGGGCTGCGCGTTCCTCTTCGATTTCGGCGTGGAACGCCCGCACCGCGTCGCGCATCGCGCGAGCCTCTTCAGCCGTTTCATTGGGGGTGCGGCCTTCCTGCCCATCGCGGCGAAGCGCCTGCGCAGCCTCCGGGATGTCGGCCAGGTGCTCCTCGCGGAGTCCGCTCAGATCTTCGCGGAACGCTTCCATCAGCTGCGCCCGCTCTTCCTCGGTGAGCTCCTCGTCAGCCAGCTGTTCGGCGTACGATTCAACGAGCGAAGCGTGTGCTTCTCTCCAGTCCGCGATCGACTCCCGGACGTCGTCCGAGATCGCCGGATCCGGTCGATCCCGTTCGGGGCGTTCCGGCCGTTCTTCAGGGGGAGCCGGACTGGTGGGCGGGCCCTGCTCGTCTCCCTGGTCCTGGCCCTGGTCGGGCGCTTGTTCCTGAGCGCCGAGATGCGAGGCGACCGGGAATACGAGCGCCATGCTCAGGAATGCGATCAGGGTTTTCAGGTTTGTTCTTCGATTCTTCATAGTCTTCTCCTTGTCTTGGTGATGGGTTGCTTCAGCGTGAGTGCTGATGACAGGAATCAAGCACAAACCGTGCCAGGGTTGATATATATTCTTTATAACAATGTTTATCAAATACTTGTGTATTGATAAACGGGCGATATCACAGCACGATGAGATCGGATTTGGGAAATATTTCCCGGCCTGAAGGGGCTGGTCCGACACCTCTTGGGAGATAGGCACCGTCGGGACCCGCGGGAGGGGGTGCCCTCCGCGGTCCCTTCAATCTTTGCGCATTTCCTCGGGGTTTCCGCGTTCGCCCCACAACCCGCCGCCTCACTTCATGAGCATCTGGAGGAGCTGTTTTGCGCTATCGGGGATGACGGTGCCCGGGCCGAAGATTGCCGCGGCGCCGTGCTCGATGAGAAAGTCGTGATCCTGGGTGGGGATCACCCCGCCGACGACGACGATGATGTCCTCGCGGCCGAGTTTTTTCAACTCCGCGACGAGGGCAGGGAGGAGCGTCTTGTGTCCGGCGGCGAGGGAGCTCATTGCGACGATGTGAACATCGTTCTCAACCGCCTGGCGGGCCGTTTCTTCGGGGGTCTGGAAGAGGGGGCCGATGTCGACGTCGAAACCCATGTCGGCGTAGGCGGTAGCGACCACTCTGGCGCCGCGGTCGTGTCCGTCCTGGCCCATTTTGGCGATGAGAATGCGCGGCCGCCGTCCTTCCTGTTCGGCGAACGCTTCGACGAGTTGTTGTATTTCCTGCATGGCGTCATCCTGTCCGAATTCAGTGGCGTAGATCCCTGAGATGGACCGGGTCTGCGCCTGATAGCGTCCGAAGACCCGCTCCATCGCGTCGGAGATCTCGCCGAGGGTGGCGCGGGCCCGGGCGGCATCGATTGCGAGGTCGAGCAGATTTCCCTCTCCGCTGCGGGCGCACTCGGTGATGGCCTCGAGGGACTTGCGGCAGGCATCGGCGTCGCGTTCCGCGCGCAGCGTGTGGAGTCGGCGAACCTGGGACTCCCGCACGGCTGAGTTGTCGATGTCCAGGATGTCGAGCGGTTCCTCCTGATCGAGGCGGAAACGGTTGAGCCCGACGATGGTTTCGCGGCCGCTGTCGATGCGCGCCTGCCGGCGCGCGGAGGCCTCTTCGATCCGACGCTTGGGCAGACCGGATTCAATCGCCTTCGTCATGCCGCCCATCTCCTCGATCTCGCGAATGTGAGCCCAGGCCTTGTTCATGATGGCACCGGTGAGCGATTCCAGGTAGTAGGAGCCGCCCCACGGATCGACCACCTCGCAGATTCCGGATTCCTCCTGGAGGTGGAGCTGGGTGTTGCGGGCGATCCGGGCGGAGGCGTCGGTGGGCAGGGCGATCGCTTCGTCGAGGGCGTTGGTATGCAAGCTCTGGGTGCCGCCAAGGGTTGCGGCCATCGCTTCGATCTGGGTGCGGATGACGTTGTTGTAGGGATCCTGCGCGGTGAGGCTCCAGCCGCTGGTCTGTGAGTGCGTTCGCAGCGCCAGCGACTTGGGGTTCTGCGGGTTGAAGGGCTTGACGATTTTCGCCCAGAGGAGACGGGCGGCACGCATTTTCGCGACCTCCATGAAGTGGTTCTTGCCCTGTGCCCAGAAGAAGGAGAGCCGCGGTGCGAATGCGTCGATCGGGATCCCCGCGGCGACCCCGGTTCTGAGGTACTCCAGGCCGTTGGCAAGGGTATAGGCCATCTCCAGGTCGGCCGTGGCCCCGGCCTCCTGCATGTGGTACCCCGAAATCGAGATACTGTTGAATTTCGGCATCCGTTGTGACGTGAAGGCGAAGATGTCCGCGATGATGCGCATGGAAGGTTCGGGAGGGTAGATGTAGGTGTTGCGCACCATGTACTCCTTCAGGATGTCGTTCTGGATCGTCCCCGCGAGGGACTCGAGCGTGGCGCCCTGTTCGAGGGCGGCGACGATGTAGAACGCAAGCACCGGAATCACGGCGCCGTTCATCGTCATCGATACGGATACGGTGTCGAGGGGGATCCGATCAAAGAGGATCTCCATGTCCCGGACGGAATCGATCGCCACGCCCGCTTTTCCGACGTCGCCGAGAACCCGGGGATGGTCGCTGTCGTATCCGCGATGGGTGGCGAGATCGAACGCGACGGAGAGGCCCTTCTGTCCGCCCGCCAGATTGCGGCGGTAGAAGGCGTTGGACTCCTCCGCGGTAGAGAATCCGGCGTACTGCCGAATGGTCCATGGCCGGGTCACATACATGGTCGCGTAGGGACCACGCAGGTACGGCGGTAGTCCCGCCTCGTAGTCGACGAATGGCAGGGACGCGATGTCCTCGGCCGTGTAGAGCGGTTTGACCGGGATCTTCTCGAGCGTATCCCAGGTCAGCTCAGAGACGGGAACTCCCGCTTCCTGCTCGACACGGCGCGTCCACTCGGCGATCGATTCGGTCGGTGCGGTTGATGGAAACGGGATTGTGGTGAAGTCGGGAGTATTCATAGTCAAAGGGCGCCGATTTTCTGCAGCAGGCTGCGGTTCATTTCGTAATGGTTTACGCGGAGGTGGACAAATGCGTCGACCCCGGCTGACCGGTACTCCGGTTCCCGGTCGCGCGGATCACCTGCGAGCATCAGATGCACGTCCGGATGGGCGTGTTTGATCTCCTCTGCGAGCGGGACGGTCGCATCCTTATATCGATCATCCGTGGAAACCAGGACGGTGATCGTGGCGTTGCATTCGTGCAGTGCGGCAACGATCTCAGACGAAGTCTCGAAGTCCCGGTCGGCGAGCACCTCAAACCCACCTGCCTGGAAGAATGAGGCGGTCCAGTCGGCCCGTGCTCGGTACGAACGCGATGCGCCGTAGTTGGCCTGGAGGATGCGGGGCGGGTGTCCGTGTTCCCGTGCGTAGACGCGAGCGGCTTCCCGCAGCATCTCGTAAGGGCGGGCCAAACGCTCCTGCGATACCGCGGATACGGACGGCGACGTCTCCCCGTAGGGGCGGATGGTGCGGCCGATCTCGCCGAGGGATGCTCCGCCCTCGAGTGCTTCGATGGTGTTCGCGAGGAGGCCGTCCGAATCGGAAGCGAGAAGTATGGCGAGTTGTTCCATCACGCGGCTGTGCTGAGGCGAGTCGGAACCGACGCGGAATTCGGCGATTTCACGCGATCGTTTTTCGTGTAAAGCGGTGTAATCAACGGGGCGTGGTTCAAGCGGTGTTTCGACTGCGTTGGGGTAGGCGTTGACCCCGATCAGCAACTCCCGTCGCCGGGCGAGCTTCTCCCTGCGGCGGTCGGCGGTCGCGGCGATCCGATCCTGCGGGATTCCCGCTCTGAGCGCTTCCTCCATGCCGCCCGCCGCCTCAATCTCCTGAAACAGCGTCCATGCCTCCCGTCCGATGCTGTCGGTGAGTGACTCGACGACGCCCGCTCCCCCCGCCGGGTCGATGACACGGTTGAGGCCGCACTCGTCCCGAAGAATGATGTGGGTATTGCGGGCGACGCGGCGGGAGAATGCATCGGGGACTCGAACGACTTCGTCGTAAGCCCCGACGTGCAGGCTGTCACATCCGCCGACCACGGCTGCGAAGGCCTCCCCGGAAGCACGGAGAAAGTTCGTCGCGGGATCGAGCGCGGACTTGTTCCTGAGGGAGGTCCGGGCGTGGATGTACATGCCCCGAGACTCCTCGGGCCCGCCGAAGGCCTCCGCGACATGGGACCAGAGCAGGCGTGCGGCACGGAATTTGGCGATCTCAACAAAGAAGTGAGGGCCCGCACTCAGGGCAAAACGAATTCGGGGAGCCGTCGTCTCGAAGGGGATGCCGTGCTCCGCCATCCGGCGCACGTACGTCGTCGCGGTGGCGAGGGCAAACGCCAGCTCCTGAACCGCAGTGGCTCCCCCGTCGTGGTAGACATGGCTCTGCACTCCGATGGTCTGGAGGTTCGGGGCGTGTTCCGCGGCGTACCGGGTGAGCGACGCCATCTCGGAGAACGCGGTCTCCACGGCGACCGAGATCCCGCCCTTGGTCGCCAGGGAGGCGAGCGGATCCATCTCGATGCACCCGCGCAAGGCTGCCGACGGAAAACGCCGCTTCCTTGCGAGGGCGAAGAGAAGGGCGGCGACCGGGAGTCCGCTCGAACCGGCCCGGAAGTACAGCGAGACGTCCCGGAAATCGATTCCGTCGAACGCGCGCTCCATGTCGCGCAGCGTCGCAAGACTCAGTCCGCACGCCCCGACACGTCCAGGTGCGGCGACATCCGGATCCTCCCCGGCGCGCGTCGCGAGGTCGAGGTGAATGTTCAGTTCGTCCTGACCCCGTGCAAGATCGTATCGGGCGGCGGCGTTGAACTCCTCCGGCGTTCCGTACGGGAGTTCCTGGGAGATCCGCCACGGTTGGGTTCGCGACCCCGATGCCAGCCGTCCGCGAACCCGGTTGCCCATTCCCGGAAGCGATCCGATGTGGGAAAGCTCGGCGATGTCCTCCCGGCGATACACCGGGTGGAGCGAGAACCCTTCATCGATCGGCGTGAAGAGAGCCGTTTCAATCGGATCGCCTTTCAGAAGCGCTTCCGCAGCCGTTCGCCAGGCGCCGGGTTCGGGGGTGGGGAAGTCGTTCTCCAACCCGAGGTCCTGGGTCCGTTCCTCCGATTTGTGTTGCGGATCGTATGCTGTCATGAATGGATTTCCGAATTGCAGATCTCCGTCCGCCGGAAGGCTTGGAGGGTCTTACTGTGATAAGATAATTTCATGGTAAGATTTAATAGATTTAGCTTTACTTATGATATTCGGCTGCTTTAATCCAGCAAAAAATGATCCATGCATCCGAAATTTTCACCGATCTGATCGGAAAGGAACAAAAATGATCCAGAAGATTGATCACATTGGAATCGCCGTGCGCTCGCTGGCTGAAGCAAGGTCGTTTTACGAGCAGGCGCTCGGTCTGACCTGCGAGCGAATCGAAACGGTCGATTCGCAGCAGGTGCGAACCGCGTTTTACACGTGCGGCGAGGTACACCTGGAGTTGCTCGAAGCGACCGACCCCGAGAGTCCGGTGGCGAAGTTCATCGCCAGGAACGGTGAGGGAGTGCATCATATCGCCTTCCGGACAGACGGGATCGAAGCGCAGCTGCGCGCGGCGGAATCGGCCGGCACGAAGTTGATCAACGCGGAGCCGGTTGCGGGTGCGGGAGGGAACCGTATTGCGTTTCTGCATCCGAAGTCGACGCACGGCGTGTTGATGGAACTGTGCGCGCCTTCGGGCGACGCCTCAACAGATTGAAAGGCAGTGAGATGGCGATATCGGAAAAATTATTGGAGGAATTGAAACAGCGCCGGGAAACGGCGATTCTTGGCGGGGGTGCGGATCGGCACGCGGCGCGAGAGGCGAAGGGGATGCTTTCGGCTCGTGGACGGCTGAACGAGCTCTTCGAAGAGGCGACGTTTCAGGAATTTGGCATGCACGCCCGACAGGATTGCCACGAGTTCGGCATGGAGAAGAAGGTGTTGCCGGGCGACGGAGTCGTGACGGGTACCGGGTTGATTGCCGGGCGCGGGATTGCGGCGTACAGCCATGATTTCACCGTGGGTGGGGGCGCGCTGGGGCGCGTTCATGCGAAAAAGGTCTGCGACCTGATGGATTATGCCGGGGAGGCGGGAATGCCGATCGTCGGGATCAATGATTCGGGCGGGGCGCGAATTCAGGAGGGGGTTCACTCGCTCTCGGGGTACGGTCAGATTTTCTACCGCAACGTGTTGTATTCCGGAGTGGTTCCACAGATCGCGATCATCGCGGGACCGTGTGCCGGTGGTGCGGCGTATTCGCCGGCCCTGGCGGACTTCATCATTATGGTGCAGAACGAGCATACGAACATGTTCATATGCGGACCCTCGGTGATCAAATCCGCCACGGGCGAGAATGCGAAGCTGGAGCAATTTGCGACGGCGCAGGCGCATGCCTCCGTAAGCGGGAACGTCCATCTGGTGGCCCGGGACGATCGGCATGCCCTGAACCTGACCCGCCGGTTGTTGTCGTTCCTTCCGAGCAACAACATGGAGGACGCGCCGCACACGCCCGTCGAGCGGCTGACTCTGGCGCGCGACGCCGGGATGAACCTGCTCGTGCCGGAAGATCCGCGCACGCCTTATGATGTGAAGCAGGTGATTACCCGAATGGCGGACGGCGGCGACTTTTTCGAGATCCAGGAAGAGTGGGCGAAGAACATGGTTGTGGGATTCGCGCGCATTGAGGGGGTGGTGACTGCAATCGTCGCCAACCAGCCGATGGTCAAGGCGGGGTGCATTGATATCGACGCTGCGGACAAGGCGGCCCGGTTCATCCGTACCGCCAACATCTACAACATCCCGATCGTCTCCCTGGTGGACGTGCCCGGGTTCATGCCGGGGTTGTCCCAGGAGCGCGGGGGCATCATTCGCCACGGGGCGAAGATGTTGTTCGCCTATTC
>SLNJ01000036.1 GCA_007133065.1 Opitutales bacterium | reverse complement strand
TCCCGGGACATAACCGTTGGGTTGACCTCGCGGCCGAGGGTCTCGGCAACGGGTCGAAGCCGAGGCGCCAGCTCGCGTAAGCCCACCGTCCCGATAATCAGGAGGTCGATGTCGCTTTCGGGGGTGGGATGGCCGGAGGCGAACGATCCGTGAACGCACGCGAGTGAAATGCCGGCCAGGCCATGGAGGGCGCCGGTGAGTGCATCCTTGAGCCCGGTCGTCTTGAGGGTGATCGAGCGCAGTTCCGGAAAGATCGGGTGTTGGGTGTTGGCCCTGAAATAGAGGCGGTTTCCGTCGCGCCGATCCGTTACCAGGTCTGCCTTGCGGAGTTTCGAGACCTCGGTTTGGATGGTTCGAACCGCCAGTCCGCTCAACCGGGCAAGTTCGCGCAGGTGCATGGATCTGTCCGGATCGCTGAACAACAAGCGAAAAATCTCTCCTCTGGCTTTTGGAAAAAGTGCTTCCATAGCATTCATTGGCGTATGTTCTTAGCATACGAATGTATGCCATAAGCATACATGTCAATGCCCAAAATCGATCTTCTTGTAATTGCGATCGTTCGTTTCCCTTTCGATTTTATTCTGGGCTTCATTCGATTTTATTTTCTTCCAGGTAGGTTCGGCGTTTTCGGGGGTTCAGGTCATTCTTCAAGTTCACTCTTACTCCCGAAGACTCGATCGCCTGTCCCAGCGGCGCAGCCGATCTTCGCACTCTACCGGAGGAAGAAAAGCGGTTACCGGCAAGCCTTTTGCAGTTCGGAACGAAAGTCGCCGAGGCGTTGGCCCAGAAGAGAGGCCCCTCTCGAGAGGGAAATCATCTCTTCCGCGGCGGCGCGGAAGACGAGCTGAGGAAAGCGCGCAGGGATCTCCCGTCCGCAGTAGTCTTCGTCTCCCGGTTCCTTCTGCGCCTTTCTCCATTGCGCGCCCCATCCGCTCCAGAACCTTTTGGCGGTGGCGGCATTGATCAAGCCGAGCTGGGTGGCTCGCATGATGATTGCCGTGATTGAAACTCCGAAGTGGAGCTTCAATTGGATCAGTTCATGAAGCGTGACAGCTGTGCGGCTATGTCCAAACTCCTCGCGGAACGTCTCCGCGGGCAGTAGAAAAGCTCCGGCAAAGCGGGCCACCAATCGCTCCTCGACCTTCGCGTCGATTCCCTCCGGCATTCTAAGAAGAACATGCGCCAACTCATGCACTGTTGTCATCCGCTTCCGAAGGAGATTCTCATTTAGCCATGCCGCGATCACGATCACTGGGCCGGCATCGGTCGAGGCGCAAAGCCCGTCAAAGTGACGATCCTCAGTCTGCGCCTCTTGGATTTTGATTCCCTTGTTCTCAAGCAATTCAACGACATCGGGAATTGGATCGGAGCCGAGGTGCCACGCTTTTCGCAATTCATTCGCCCTGGCTTCTGCTTCTTCCGGAGTTGATACGACGGGGGATCTGAGTGGATTTCTGAATGGTTTTGCAACGCCGAGGACCGCCTCGATTTGCGCATACCGCTCGAAATAATCCAAAGCCTGCTCCCGCAAAGAGGCTTCGACGGTCTTGGATAGTCGGACCATTTTCCGAAACCGCACCGTCTTGAAGTCAAGTTGCGGTGGACGGAAAAAGAAATCGACCGGCTGATTGAGAATTCTGGCGAGATCGGAGGCAACCGTGCTGTTCGGCATCATCTCGCCCTTCTCGTATTTGGCCAGAGCGGCATGGGAGACGGCGCCACCGATCCCCTCGGAAACATCCCGTAGGGAAAGCCCGGACATCCGCCGCGCCTGCCGTAGCCGGCGACCAAAAATCTCTCTTTGGGCGGGGTGAGTCATGGTTACAAATATGATTGACATTAATGATCTGTCAACTAAAATAGGCGTCAAAACTCATAAAAGCTAATGCCAAACAAAGCAAAACACACCTGTGGCGGTCCGACGCGGTCCGCTTCCAAAACCGTTCCAGTCGGCTCATACAAGCGATCAACCCCTGGGCCTTCTTGCTATGGACCAGGGAAACCGGGACCCAAGAATGTGAAGGTGCAGTCACATCGCCGCTCGAGTCCGAAATGACATTCGAAGGACTCTCGGAGCTGATCCGGCTCGCGAAGCAGCCCGTCCTGACGCCGCGGGAAACGGTCTACAACCCCGACCCCGGCGCCCTCGAGTGGCGGGCGTCACGTCTCCGGGCGTGAGGATAATTCGTTTGGAGTGCGGTGACATGCTTCCGAGTCCCGGCCCGCCGGGGTCACCGCTTTGGTTTAGGGCGACATGCTTCTGAGTCCCGCCCTGCGGGGTCGTCCTCGGGAAAGCTGCGACATGTCGCAGCACTCCAGGGCTTCGCATCAGAAAGACCAAGGTCTTTACTCTTGATCACCAGACGCCGTTAAGGCTGATCGCGTGGGTCGAATTCGAATCGCAGGAACGATTGAAAGAAGGGGGTGATCCGGACGCTGCCGTCTGCCCGCAGTGGGTCTTCTTTCCGCTCATCGAGAAGCCCCCAATCGACCAGTGGGACGACGATCCTGCTGTGGACGACCCGAGGCACGGTCCAATAGGAGAGGTCGTCAATCTCCCGCACGATCTGATCGCGCACGCCTGGCAGAATCGTCTTCTCGGCAAACTCCTCTGATGAGAGCCAATCCTTCCCCACGCGCGAAAGTCGGTATAAGGTATAGCCGAGGCATTGCTGGAGTCCGGGAGCTTCGACTCTGATTGGCACCCGATAGCTGAGATTGAACTTGCGAAAGTAGCAGAGGAACAGATGCGCGGCCAGTTCCCCGGCGGATTCCGGAGCCAGGAGCGCTTCATATCGTTTCTTGAGCCGATACTTGCCCTTGAACCGTCCGGTCATTCCGGCGACCTCGCAGACAACCCGCGCGATGTGGAGGTCGCATAGGTCGTGTTCGTTAACGACTTTGGAAAGACCGAACAGCTTCTCTTTCCCGTGCGCGTCGAGGAAGGAGTCGATCATCTCCGCCACGAATGCCCTGGGCAGGTTTCCGGCAGCGGTCGGCTTCACGCCTCCCGTTTCCTTGAGTTTCAACAGGAATGCGCGCGTGTTGCGCAGGAAGGGCGATGCGTTGGCTTGATTCAGTGAAATCGCACGATTCACATGCACGATAGAACCCGGCTCGTCCCAGGGAAAGCGCACCAGGCGATCGACCTCGTTGGGAGACAACCCACCCATCTCGGGGTCAGGGGAGGCATTGTGGCTCAGTTGAATCTCTCCGAGCAATCGGTTGAGCGATGCGAGGGTGTCTTCTCCAGAGTGATTGCCGTTGGACTGAATCATGACGGGCACAGATGACCAGATCCTGGATCGCAAGTCAACGGCCGGCACGCTGCGATTCGGTGAGAGGGCTGCAAAAGATGGCGTTGTTCAGATTTATGATTTGCCTGAACTCTCCCCACGTTCGAGGAAGGGAGCGATGGCGCGCGCAAACTGCGAATCGAAAGCAGTGCTTGCGTCAAATACGAGCGTGAGGGGGCTGCAAAACGACCCCGGAATCTTGGAGATGAACAGCGCCCCCTCCTGCGGCCCTGAAAACCGGTGGCGGGGGACCGAGTTCTACGCGAACTGGTGGGACGAAGGGCGCGACGAGTTGTAAGCAAACTCCACGATTGTGGTTTCCCGGCTGGCGCCCGGGCCAGGGGCACGAATCTCATTTCGGGGCAGTGACCCACCACTCTAGAAACTGTAGTTTAGATCAAGACGAAAACGCTTCCCGTCTTCGCGTGTGGTGATGGATTCGACTGTGAAGTAGCGGGCGAGGACATTGAGGCGGTCGGTGACGGCGTATCCTGCGCTGAGCTCGTGGCCGCGGAAGTCGCTGGAACGGGTCTGGGTGGCCGAGCCGAAGCGGAACCAGTCATCCTGTGCCATGTATCTGGGTACGGCCCATTTCTCGATCCTCGCGTAGGAGTAACCAAGGCGCCAGTCGCCGGCTTTGCGAAGTTGACATCCGTGCGCCGGCCGCGGTCGCCGTGGTCTTGCCATAGTGTGATGTGAGGAGACTGCTGGCTCCGGCGATCACCTGTGCGCAACCGGATCGTCCCGTCAATGCTCTCGCTTAACTGCGCCCTGGCCCCGACCCTGAGCCGTGCGCGAATCCGGTTGCGATCCTGACGGTGGCTCCCGCCCGGATCGACAGAGTCGAAGTCCTGCTCCCATCGCAGACGGACATCTCCGAAGAATTCGACCCGGTCAGCCGGCGAGCCGAACGCGCCGACGGCCCCGACGAAAGCTATGAGCAAGAGGGCGATCGACCGCCAGGAGTGGAGCGAAACTCTGGTGCCCATGAGGCAGTGCTGGTTCGGTGTGAGCTGAAGAAAACCTCACGACGGCGATCCCCGATCCCCGTTACGATTTCGTCTCCATATTGCACCAGTATTCCCGCTTCTGTCGAATATGCAATCTCCTAATCGAGCCTTGGACAGCGACGCGGGGAAGGCGCCGGGAAACTCTTCGCTCCGCCGATGGGATCGGAATTTGCGAAGCTGTACGGTTGACGGACGGGCGCCGACCGGCTTCCATGGAGTAACGTCGATACTCCGGACGGCGTCTCCGAACGCGGTGCATTTGATAACTCCAAGACGATCCCGCCCATGAAACAGCTCCCGCCCGCCCTGCTCTCGCGGCTCTCGATCATGATGTTTCTCCAGTACGCGATCTGGGGAGCATGGCTGCCGCTGATGTATCCCTTCCTGAGCCGGCACCGCGGGTTTGCCGACAGCGAGATCGGGTATCTCTTTATGATCGGGGGGTCGGGGCGATATTTGCTCCGTTCATCGCCGGTCACATCGCCGATCGTTTCTTCAAGACTGAGAAATATCTCGCAATCAGCCATATCGTCGGCGGCGTGCTCGTCTGGCAGTTGTCGTGGATCGAGGACTACTGGCTCTTTTTCGCCTTTGCATTCCTGTATTCAATGATCTACGCGCCTACCCTGGCGCTCACGAATTCGCTCTCCTTTCACCACCTCCCCGACCGCGACCGTCAGTTCGGCAAGGTCCGGCTCTGGGGAACCATCGGGTGAATCGCAGTCGGGATCGGGATCGGCCAATGGCTCCTCCACGTCCACACCGTGACGACGGCGTCTGAATTGGAGCAACTGGCGGGCCAGGCGCGAGGGATAATGGATGCCTTCCGGTTGAGCGCGATCCTCGGTATCGGAATGGGGTTGTACTGTCTGACCCTGCCCGCCACGCCGCCAGCGAAAGAGAAGAAAAATCAGCACATTCAGAATCTTCTGCCCAGGCCGCAAATCGAAGCGAACGGCGGCATCAGTCAGTTCAAACGGAGGCAGAACCCCGGAGTCGAAATATTTGCAGATCTTCATACGCATTGCACATCGTTGGTCAATCCTCCGCTGTATTTCCCTCACTCGGAGGAATGAATGAGTCCCAACCGGAGAACTCGGTCCCTTCCGCGACCGCCACGATAGCCAGGTGGAAGGTCATGGGGAGGTACGCCTCGCGCTGCTCCCAGCAGTTCGGCGTTACATTGTAGGGGGTCACGTAGCAGCCCTCGTCCGTCCGCAATACCAGCCCGACGCGCTTGAAGTGATGGGGCCGTGAAATATCGATCGCATTCCCCCCACGGTTCTTGTGCCACCAGGATTGCATCGGACGCGTCTCAACCGTGTACACGCCCGGCGCATCCATCGCGAGGTAAGGGCCTCCGCACGACTCGAGTTCTTCGGCGATACTCGAATTCCCGCTCTCGTCGTGCATCCAGATGCACGGCTGCAACGTGACGGGCAACCCTTCGGGCGTATCCTTCAGCTCCACCCGGAGGTACCAGACGCCGTCCCAGTAGTCGACAGGTTCCCGCCAGTCCGCGGGCCATCCTTTCGGCATCGCGTCACCCTCCCGAAAGTAGTAGTGGAATCCACGATCGGCTTCGGCAAACGTTCTTTCACCCTGAAAGACCAGAAACTCGCCGGCATCCAATGCTATGGACGAGAGCACGAGTGCGGCGAGACCGCTGATGATCAGGTTCAATTTCATAGCCGTCCTTTTAACTCGAGACGGACAGGAATGTCCACCCTTCGGTATGAAGTCCCGCATTTATGCGGAATCGAACGCGTTCGACACTACGTCCGGCTCCATGCCGCATGCGCCTGATCTGTCCGCCGTAGACCCGGAGGGCAAAGGCTGGAAGGCTTTGCGGAGGAGGAACCGCTTCCTTCAGGGGTCAACCTGAAGATCGATAGCGTGTCATCCCGCATCGGTACGACACGAGCCGCCACGATTACGATTGTGACGCCTGACGGAAATGCGCGATGCGGCGCCGCACTCCCGGTTCTTTTCCCCGACACCCCGGCGCTCGTGAGCGAGCACGCCTCCTATGGCTCAGTCGCCGGGCGGGCGCTGGAGGGCGCGGACGACTTCGGTGTGCCCCCGGCTCCTGGCGAGGTGCTCCGGCTGTGCCCACTCGGGGGCATCACAGTTGCGAGTCGCTCCCTTGGACAACAGGAATTCAACGATTCTCAAAAACCCCTGGCGTGCCGCGTTTGCGAGAGGGGTGAAGCCTTCAGAGTCCCGACAATTCACGTCGGCCCCGCACTCCTCCACAAGGAAAGCGACGGTACGCAAGTGATGTTCGGGATCCGGCCACCGCCGCTTCCGGTCGCCGGTGATGCCGAGCAGCGGCAAATCCGGGTTGGCGCCGTGTTCCTGGAGAAGGCGAAACACCCTGGGATACCGGGCGACCGTCCAGCGCAGCTTCCACTCCGATGTGTTCTCGAACCGGGCGCCGTAGCGAATCGCGAGCCGCATGATGTCGCAGGCAAGCCCTTCATTGGATCCCGGCAGTCCGCGTGCCGCAGTATCCGCACTATCCCAGCCGTAAGGCAACACTTCGTCCGCCCGGGAGGGCTGCACGTGCAGTACCTCGGCAATGACGTCGATCCGGTGCGCGGCGGCATAGACCTGCAACTCCGTCGTCCCCCCGTGCGCGTAGAGCAGTTGCAGGATCTCAGTATCCCCGCGATGATGCGCGGCAAAGACAGCGTCTCCACTGGCGTCGACCCAGTGCTGCGGCACGGCGCCGTGATCCAGGAGCAGACGAACGACTTCGACGTGGCCGTTGGATGATGCGGAGCGCAGGGCAAGTCCCCCCTGGCAGATCGCCTCCCTGGCATTAGGATCGGCCCCATGTTCCAGAAGGAGGCGGACGATCTCGGTGTACCCTTTGTCTGCGGCTGCGGAGAGGGGGCGCCGATAGCAGGGCGCGAGTTCGTTCGCCTGCGCCGGGTCCTTCCGCAGCAGTGCCCGGACTCGCTCGATGTCTCCCACGGCGGCGGCTATGAGAATGGTGTATTGAGCGCCGTGTTGCAGCAGCTCCGCAAGTATTTCAGGCTTCTCTTCGCGACGCCAGTAACGGTGAAGACCGAATAGCGCCACCACCCCCGGAGTGCGGCCATCGCCGTTTTGGGAATCAACGTGCGCTCCCCGTTCGAGCAACAGACGGGTGATCTCAAGGTGGCCCGCGGCCACCGCCCAGTGAAGCGCGGTATTGCCGACTCGATCCGCCCGTTCGACGTAGTCGGGATGCTCATCCAGCAGGGCGCGAACGCGATTCATTTCCCCTGCCCGAATTGCCTCCTGGAGGCCTGTCTCTCCGAGGGGCCGGCCATAGCGGCCAACGATCGCGCCTTCGATTCTTTCCGCGATCGCATCGTATCCGCGCTCGCGCAGGACATTCGTCCACCCGGTGTAGGTGTGCTCGTGGTACTGTGCGGCGACTTCGTAGGCGACGGGATTCGCGTCCATGCCCAGCAGCAGTTTTACGAGCCCACCGTGCCCGTTCATTGCAGCCAAATAGAGCGGCGACCATAGTTGCGACTCAGGATAGGGGAATCGCGTGTCCCGGTCCGGGCTGTCCAATACCTCCGGATGCTTCTGCAAGAGATTTGTCACGCGACCGACATCTCCATTTCGACACGCCTCGTGGAGCGTTTTTATATCCGCAACGTGCGCATTGATATTCGGGGCTTCATCTCGTATCGCTTTTGTCGTCATCATCAGGATCTGTTTGCTGAGTTTCCGTCTCGCCGCACGCATGCGATTCTTTACTGCGTCGGAAGTGATCTCGAGGAACTCGGCTACCTCGCGGTGCCGGTACCCGTGGATCGCCGTCAGAATCGCGACCGCCCGCTCCTCTTCCGTTAAAGCGCCGAGCGCCCCATGGAGCTGCGCCTTCATCTCCTCCCGCTCCAAGTGATCACCCGCCACCGGGCGGTCGCAGTACACCCGCGTGCCAGACTCCAGCGGAACCGTCTCCAGTTGTCTGCGCCGGCGGATGCGGTCGCAGTGCTTGAACACCACACGGCGCAGCCAAGCGGGCCAACCCCGCGGATTCCGGATCGCGCCCACCTCTCGGTAGGCCTCCATGAAAGCTTCCTGAGTCGCATCCTGCGCGAGGTGAAAATCGCCCAACAGAAAATAGGCATACCCGAAGGCCATCCCTTCGAACCGCTCGACGAGTTCGCCGAAGGCGCGATCGTCGCCGCTCTGCGATCTGGTGACAAGCTCTGGGAAGTCCATGGTTTCCGATCTCCATACGAGGTCCTGCTACAATAGACCCTCAAATGGAAGAATCGGTGTACCCCCTATCGCGCCCGCGAGGCGACTGCATTTTTTCGCGGCAGAGGAGTCCCGGGCCTGAAGTTGATATCGCTCGGGTGAGGAGGACAGTTGTGCAACAGAACGACCTCTCCCCCCCCGAGTACAAGGTGGGCAATCCGGTCCGTCCCGCGGCCCCGCGGCCCCGCGAAAACGCGCCCTGCCGGGGGGCGTGTCCGTGGCGGTCCCCGGACGCGTGCGAGCGGTGCCTGATTCGGGGATCCGATCAGGTCGTGGCGTTCTGAAAGAACTCGATCACCGCGCCCTCCGGGCCCTTACAAAATGCCAACCGGACCGATGTCGGCGGACTGCTCGGAATCTCTATATCCGTCGGCTCCTTGGTAATCTCAGCGCCGGCGGCCCGGGCCCGCTCGATCGCCGCGTCGCAATCGCTCGTTCTCAGCGCGAAGTGAATGTGGACCCCGTTCGGCTGCGGATCGTATTGCAGATCCTCAAACACCTCCAGGTAGTTGCCGTCTCCAGTGTCGAGCATCACCGCCCGGCGCGGCGTCTTCCCCCACTCCACCTTCGGCACGAAGCCGAATCCACGCGTATAAAACGAAATCGATTCGTCGAAGTTTCGGGTCTTGATCGCGACGTGGTGAAACCCGCCCCCGCCGATCGCCTGATTGGTTCCTTGTTTCATGATGCCATACGATCTGCACTCTGAAGCATTCAGGCAACCCGAATCTGCTGATGTGCGCCAACGTTCACCCAATCCGCGTCCCGCTGCGGAGACCCTGTGCTCCGCGCGCAGCCCCGCCTGTCGTGGACCTGTATCCAGCGACCACTTACAAGGCATTCGTCTCGCCGTCCTCGAGATGCACGAGCTCGGTGTCGGGGTCTTTCAGCATTCACCCGAGAGGTCACTTGGATCGCTGATCTCCGCTTCAAAGTCATCGTTCACCCCCGACTCCGGCTCAGGATCGGGATCCGCACCGGTTTGATCGCCGAAGCGCCCAGCTAAAAAACGTGAGGGCACGAACCGGACTCTTCGTTCGATAGTTCATCTTGGATCAGAGGTAATCTGGGGTGAGCATGCATAGCAAACGAATGCGCGGGTTGGAAGACCGGAGTTTGCACCTCGGACGGTGCGGTGCTACATCCCAACGCATTGCCCCGGGCAAAGTCGTCCGTCCGAAGGCCAGCGTGGTATCCCGCTCCGAAATGAAAATCGAGGAACGTGTTCTCTCAAGAGAACTCACGGCAGTGCGCATACGTGTGAGTGAGAGGGAAAGGCCCTGACTGTTGGCCCCACCGCCCCCTCCGTCACCCGTCGCTGCATCCTGCGACGCTGATCATCAACGCGTGCCAAAATCTGGAGTGCGGTGACATGTCACCGCTTTTCGTTTGGGTGACCCCGCGGGGCGGGACTCAGAAGCATGTCACCCCGATCCAAAGCTGCGACATGTCGCAGCACTCCAAAGCGTTCAACCGCCAACCGTAATCCAAACCTTCTCCGCCCTCCGCTCCTCTCACCCTCACTTTCACCCCTTCGCCTCCCGTCCCCCGGGTTTGACACTGCGGTCCGGTCCCGCACTCTTGTGCCGCATGAAAAAGCATCGAAGCTCATTCGATTCAACAACCTCCAGGGAGAATATGAAATTTCGTGTGGTCGCCCTCCAGGCGGGCACGGATCACAGCAAAGACGGAAATCCCGGCCTGGATGCGAACATCGCGTTGTTTGAGCGTATGGCAGAGGAGGCGGCTGCCAAACGCCCGGACTTGATCGTCTTTCCGGGATATGCAATCACGGGATGGAGTTACCCGTTGTCGAATGTGATGAACGGCGTCGCGGAGTCGATCCCCGGAGACGGGCCGTGGTATCAGCGTTACGTGGCGCTCGCCAGGAAGATCGGGTGTCCGATTCTTGGCTGGCTGGTCGACAGGGATGGGGGCCGGTATTACAATGCCTCCTTTCTGCTGAGTGCGCAGGGCGAGTTTTTGGGCAAGTATCGCAAGATCCATGCAAACCTGGGGATTATTTTAGGACACCCAAAGATTCAGGCCGGCGCGGGATTGCCTCATGTTGGTCCCATCCCGTTGTGGGTCATTCTCTTGTGTGCGACCATCCGCCGTTGCTCCAGCCGGGCGATCTAATCGCCGTAGAGCCTCTCCTGATCTGTAAGCGAACACAACGATGCGACTCCAAGTCTTGGAAGCTCACGAACAACCGGCCCATTCAACGAGCTCAGGACTGGCCGTCTGCTCCGACCAATCGCCGGACTCCAGGGGCGATGCCGGCATTCCCGGCAAGCGTCGAGAGCCCCTCCGGGCCTAAGATACCGGGCGGTCGGGACAAATACGTCGCGTCCGACGACCACCGGGTTCAATCTCGTACCGGTTGCCGTTATACCAGGTCGCACGCCTCGGCCGGCATCCAGTGCGCGTCCTTGCCCTTCCACTTCACGTTACACCCAATCGGGTTGGTGAGCGGAGCAGAAATCGGTTTGCCGGCGAGGTGTTCTTCGAGAGCGCGATCGAGATCGTTGACGGACGCGCTTGCGGCGTCGCGCGGCTTGTCCACGCCGCGACCCGTGTAGACGAGCTTCCGGTTTTCGTCGAAGACATAGAAGTGCGGCGTGCGAAGCGCACCATACTCCCAGGCGACCTGCTGAGTCTCGTCGCGCAGATAGAGCCACGGGAAGCGGTGTTGCTCCATGCGCTCGACCATTTTCTCGAACGAATCGTCCGGGTGCGTCTCCTCACTGTTTGAGTTGATTCCGACGAAGCGCACGCCGCGCGGCGCGAACCTCTCGACCGTGGCGCGGGTGACCTCGTCCGATCCGGTTACGAAAGGGCAGTGGTTACAGGTAAAAAACACCACCAGAACGGGGTCGGTGAAATCGGAGAGGGAGTATTCCCGGCCGTCCGTCGCCGGTAGCGTGAAATCCGGTGCCGTGTCACCGATGGACAATGTCTTGAATGTAGATCGATTCGCTGAGTTCATGCTGCCATTGTCTCAACAGCACGCGGCTCTGTCAACGATCTCGAATCGGAGCTTCCGGAGACAGGGCGCCCCACCCTGCATTCACTGGCCGCTGAATGCATCTGCGGCTTCATCTGGGACACCCAACGATGCGCCCAGGGATGAGCGCCGGGAAAGGGGATCCTCGTGCATCCATTGATCTCAGCCCAAAATGATGTCCTGAAATCCCCTGAAATCCCGGCCATCCCTACCCATATTGTCGAACCGCCGATGCATGGCGGGGACAGATCGCCGAGCCGCCCGCCGGCTTGCCGATCCGATCGACGCTGCACCGTAATCCCGGCGAGACGGCCCTGATCATCTGCAATTATAGTCTCTGTTACCGGTTGACGCGCCCGTCTCCGCCGTCGAGAATCTCTACAGGGAAGTCGGTCAACCGCACATCACCATCCGAGTCGACAGGGAGGTATTCATGGCACGACGCGTAAAGAAGGCACCGGCGGCGGGCATCCGCGGGATTCATTTCGACCTCAAGGGGACGCCGCCGACACCGAGGCGGCTCATCGGCCTCCTCGACGTCATTAAGGCCGCCGGCTACAACGCCCTCCTTGTCGAGTGGGAGGATATGTTTCCCTGGACGGTAGACGAGCGCTTTCGCTCTGAGACGGCCTACAGCGACCGACAGGTGGCGAAGTTCACCGCCGAGGCCGCCGCGCGCGGGCTCGAGGTCATCCCGCTCGTGCAGTCGCTCGGCCACATGGAGACGCCGCTTTCGCTCCCTGAATACGCCCGCCTGCGCGAGATCGAATGGCGAAGCGACAGCCTCAATCCGCTCGCGCCCGGCGCGTCGGATCTCGTCATATCGATGGTCGACGACGTGCTCCGGCTCCTGCCGGAGACGCGATATTTCCACCTCGGGGGAGACGAGTCGTGGACCTTCGGGCGCGCCGAGGAGACCGCGACGTTCATCAAAAAAAACGGCAAGGCCGCGCTATACCTCAAGCACATCGAGCCGGTACTCGATCACCTGGGCCGCCGCGGCGTGCGCCCCATCCTCTGGTCCGACATGATGCACGACTGGCCGGCCGCCGATCAGAAGAAAGTCGCCCGCAAGGCGGACCTGTGCCCCTGGGGTTACGACCGCCACCCCGACGTCTGGGAGCACCACAGCGGGACACGCTGGATTGAGCGCTTTGCGAAAAACGGCGTAACACTTTGGGGCGCTACGGCTTACAAGGGCGCCACGCAGTACAATGCCGATCTGTGCGACTATGCCCAACAGGAGGAGAATGCCCTCGGCTGGGTCGAGGTCGCGGCGCGATTCGGTATGAAGGGGCTGTTTGCGACCGGGTGGAGCCGGCATTCGACGCACCGCGCGCAGACGCAGCCGATCGACGGGTGTCTCGATTCGCTGGTGAACGTGGGACTCATTCTCTCGGAGGGTGCCGCGCCGGGGCGGGAGCGTTGTCTGAACGTGCTCGACGAACTCGGAGAGCGAAAGCGTTACGACGCATGCGAGGCGGCGTGCAGGGAGCTTTCCGAGGCACGACGCCGGGGGTGGATCCAGGTTCAGCGGGTGCGCGAGCAGATAACGGCGCTTACCGACGACCCGCGGCGGCGCGGCAGCGGGATGTCGGTGCGATTTCTAGTCGATCTGCGGCGGCACCTCGAGGTGGGCGCGTCGAAGGCGGCGGCGGATTTCCGTAAGGCGTTCAAGGGTCTCATGGACCCGATCTGGATCGAGCGGTATCTCACCGAGCGCATCGAGCCGCTTCTCGAGGAAGCTGCGGTGCTCGATTGCCGCGCGCGGGTGCTCGAGCCGGATGCCTACCGGGCGACGATAGACACGGAGCGCTGGACCGGAGGATGAGTGCGTCTCGGCGGGACCGGCTTCGGCCGGCCACCTGCCGGAGGCGCACGCCGTATATTACGCATTCGCGCATGAAACCCTCGACTTTTACCGACCCGGAGACCGGAAGGACCATCCGCCGCTGGACCTCCGGTCCCGCCAAGGATCAGCACTTGTATTTTACCTCCCCGTCAATCACGGCGGACGGACGGTGGCTGGCGATCATCAGCGAGCGCACCGGGAACCCGAACGTCGGGGTGATCGATCGCGAAGACGGGGCCTACCGGGCCGTTTCGAGGAACGAGAACGGTCTGCTTCGCGGCTACGTTTACCCGACCGGTGGTGTCCGCGGATTGGCCAAAGGAAGCCCGGCTCTCCACGAGGGTAGCGGGCGCCTCGTCTGGATTCAGGATGATGCACTCTGGACCGGGTGGGCCGGCCGGACCGATCCCCCCGAGCGCATCACCGCACTTCCGGAAGGTTGGTGGAGCGGTTTCAGCGATATTTCGCGCTGCGGCCGCTACGCCGGTGTCACGGTGGCGGATCCGGCGGCCTTTGTCGACCCGGCGACCACCCAGGGCGAACAGATGCGGGCGGTGCGCATCCGCTTCCGCGACGAAGCGCTGCAGAGCCGGATTCTGCTGGTGGATTGCGATGCGGGCTCGATCGTCGCAGATGTGGCGGTTCCTTTCTGGACGACCCACTTGAACCTCCACCCGGAGGATCCATTTCGAACCGTTCTGAACATGGAGGGAGGGTCGGTCGGCCAGCGAATCTGGCGTCTCGATTTGCGCGGGAAATCCCTGGAACCGCTGTATCCTGAGATCGGCGACGAATGGTCCAGTCACGAGTGCTGGGATCCGCAGGGCTGGTTTATTGTTTACCACGGCGGGAAACGGGACGGCAGTGAAGTTTGGGTCGAGCGCCGCACCTACGACGGGAGACTGGTTTCCACGCGGCGGACCACGGGCGTCCACCTCCAACACGCCACGCTCAGCGCGGACGGCCGCCACTTTTTCATCGACTGTCAAGACGGCACGATACGGCGCTGGGGGATTGAGGATGGCAGTCTCGAAACGCTCTGCCGGCACGACAGCGGATACGACGACCAGGACGCGCACCCCCACCCCCGGACGGCCCCGGATGGCCGCTCGCTTGTTTTCACTTCCCGCCGGGAGGGTTCATGCAATGTCTACGAACTCCACCTCTAGTCACGCGTTTACGCGGTCGGGGCATTGGCACGCCCTCACCGATAAGGCTTGGCACCGGCTTCACCGGGTTGGAATCATGGTATTCCGATGCAATGCCTCGAAGAGATCGGGTGCGCACTGGCGGCTTTTTAGGTATTACCGCCGGAGGTGTGGTGCGCCCGGGATCAGATCATCACGTTCAACGAGTTCGAGCCGGGGACTTTTGATGAGAAGGATACAGCGATCGCGCAGTTGGTGAACGCGACGCGGGACGAAGGTTTCGAGGACGGTGAGACGGGGTTCACCGCGCGCATTGTTGCGGACAACCGTACCGCCCGAAAAGCGATTCCTATCGATATTTAATTCTTGATCAAGGGCGGGGTCGGGCTCATAATCCCGACAGGGGCGGGATTTATCGCAACGGGGTCGCCTCGTGCGAGTTCGTCCTTTCAGGAGCTCGGCCTCCTCCTCAGCGGATCGGGCTGAGCGATAAAAGAGGGAGGTCACCATGCTTGGAGAGCTTATCGGGCGTCCAACTCGGAGCGGAATGCTCTGGGGAGGACCACGCGTGCAACGGATTGCGCTGATCGTATTTCTCTTTTTCGCCGGCACCATCTGCGGCATGGGGCAGGTCTCAAGCTTGTTTTCGACGCCAAACGTTGCGCATGTTTCGTACCATTACAACATACCTGCCACGCCGACCTCGACGGTATATCGCCTGCTCTTGCGCAACGACGGAGGCGACACGGTACTGCGGGAGGCGTATCCGCCAGGCTCGTTTTCCGGGCGACATCGCACGGATCTGACCGGCGGCGCCGTACAGTTTATCATCGAGTCCGAGGATGCCTTAGGCACAAAGAAAGAGCTGTTGCTCGGCACGGTAGCACCGACGAACTCGATTTCCGGGCGGGCCGTGTTCGACGAACCGGGTCTGTCCGTGCCGTCGGGGACGGTTTCCGTGGGATTCCAGGTATCAGAAGGGGTAACGGTGGTCCTGGATGCCTCTACGGTGGATTGGGCGGCGACCGCCACGTTTGGCCGGCATGGTATTGGAGGGTCGATTGAACTGAAGGATGGCGTCTTCAACGACCTGGCGGTTGATGACATCCGAGAACTGACATTGACGCGGTGCCTGGTCCGCGGCAAGGCCCTGATAGAGGCCGATGTCATATGGTTGGATGGCTGTCTGTTCAACAATCGGCAGATAGCGGCCAACTGGGTCGAAGTTCGTGTCGGTGAGCAACTCGACATACGCGGTACGGAGTCGGTGCCCGCCCTGCTTGTTCGGCCGGGATTGGGCGCGGCGTTGACGCTTTCCAATAATACCTTCTATGGCAATGTCTCGTTTCTGAACACGGATGCCGGCACGATCATCATGTTTCGCCACAACACCCTGTTCGGCGGCGTGTCTTTGACGGGGGCGGGCGCGTTGGACCAGAACCACAACTACCGCCTCGGCTGGGGGTCCGCCAGGTTGGGAGCAAATGGCGGTTGGTTAAGCCCATGGGTCTACTCCACGAGCATCACCTATTCGGACACGGGCGATATCGAACGCGCTCCGCTGGCGGCGCCGCGGAACCTCCCCCCCCTGCGCCCCGGCCGCCTTGAGGTGGCCATCGGTCAGGAAGTGATGCGGAGGCAGTCCGGCACGGCGAACCACGAATATGAGACCTTTGTTGGTCATGTACGGGCCGATCTGCCGCTGGCTTTCTCGTTTGATCTGCGTCCATTTTCGGAAACCTTGCCGGGCGTGGCGTATGTCCTGGAATTCAACGGGCAATCCTACGCGCCGCAAGGCACGTATGTTGCGCGGGCGGGTCGGGAACATATTTCCGCCGGATACGGGAATGCCGGGAACACCCTGAACTTCATCGTTCCGACCACACCGCCGCCCGGCGAGTATGAATGGATGTTGAGAGCGGATTACAGCGGCTTGACGGCCAACATCGTGCCGCCCGATCCCATCGAACAAAGGGTGGCCTCCGGGCGCGTGACCGTGCAGCCCGCGTTTGCCCGCCCCTTGCGGGTGGGCGTCATGGAAGTGCATCTGAAGGTGGGATATGAGTTGGAGGATCTCTTGCGGGGCAGCCGGGAAGGGGCCGTGGAACGGATCCGGAACGACTTGATTATGCTGTTGCCTTTGCTGAAATCAGAAGTGGAGGTTGTCGATCTCGGAGTGCACGAGTTTCACGGGGGCTGGGTCTCGTCCTGGTGGTCGGGAACCGCCAGTGGAAGGGCCAATCAGATTTCGGCCGAATTGGAGGTATTTGTCGGGCAGTATAACGCGCATAGCGATCCGCTGGATTTTCTGGTGGGCGTCGTGCCGCTGGGTTCGCTGGGCGGCGCCGAGGGTGTCTCCATGGCGTTGCGGCGACGGGCCATATTGGTGGACGAGACGTCGCCGGAAGCCGCGTTGCACGAAATCGGCCACTCCATGGGGCTCTACCTGAATACGGAGCAATACAAGTTGCCACACAGTTCAACGCAGGCTGGAATTCTATGGCCGGGACGCGGGTTGTATATCGGGGGGCAGTCGGCCTTCAACGTTGCCGGCATAGCCAACGAGGAGGTGCCCGCCGGCCAAATTCAACATTTTCCCTCCCACTCGTTTACCATCGCGTACGACGTGATGGGCGCCGTGAGTCCAATGTGGATTGCCGCAGGCACGCACTGGCATATGAAAACGTGGTTGACGAACAATCTGGGCTTGGTGGATCAGGCAGAGGCGCTGGCCGCGAGCTTTTCTTCGGGCGCTGCCCGGTCCGGAACCCGGACGGTCCACATGGCGGCGCTGATCACGCGGACCGGCACGGCCGCGGGCGACCGAATGACGACGCCCTCGATACGCATTGAGGAGGTGCCGCGCACGGTGGATTTTCCAAACGCCCACTACAATTTGAATTACCGTTTCGAAGCCTATGACGACACCGGCGTGCGGTTGACGCAGATCCAGTGCAAGACTATGGTCAGCTCGATTGCGACGAACACACTATGGCAGCAGACGTTCACTGTACCCGCCCAGGCCGCTCGCTATGCCATCATTCGTACTCCCACACCCGCCGAACCTACCACGTATACAGAGGTTTGGAGTCGTGAAGCTCTGCCGGTCCTGGATAACGAAATGCACATGGCATATGATGCCGGCACGCAGGCATACGAGATAACCTTCCAGTCGTCGGGTCATCGGCGTGACGTGGTCGATTGGCTACTCTTCAGCCGTAACAACGGCGCAACCTGGGAGCCGTTGCCGTTGTCGCCGTTCATTGACTGGGTACGACTGCCGCGTTCCGCATTGCCGGGCGACCATCTCCAATTCCGGTTGGCCTCTTCGGACGGATTTCAGACCGCGTTGAGCGACGTGTTCGCCACGGGCGCTGTGCCGCCTCCGCCACCGCTGGTCCGTGTGCTGGACCCGCGCGACGGACAGCAAGCCCCGACCGATCATCTCTGGACGCTGTCTGCGGAGGCGGTCGCCGCGCGCGCGGCCCCGACCGCCATTCATTGGACATCCAACCGGGACGGACACCTGGGCGATGGCGCCACGCTCTCGGCCGTCTTGTTGAGCCCCGGCGATCATGTGCTGGAAGCGGTGGCCGTGGATACCGGCGGGTTGACTGCCACCGCGACCGTGCGTGTGACCATCGGTGATCTGGATAGGGTGGATTTGGCGCTGACCGAGACAGATGTCCGGTTGACCTCGGAGGCCAATGCCGGCGACGTCAATAGGATTGCGTATGGAGCCACCCAGCAATTGGAGGTGACGATTCGGAACCAGGGGTTCGCGAACACCGTGGACGTGCAGGTCTTTTTGACGCCTCCGGATGGAGAGGAGACCGTCTTGCTTGACGCCACATGGCCGATGCAACCGTTCGAGGTACGTGTGGCGACGATGGATTTTTCGGCCCCCACCCGCGGCGATTATCGCGTCCGGGCGCGTTGTGAACCGCTGGACCTGCCGGATTCGAATATGGCGAACAACGAGGTGGTGGTGATCTACGGCAATCACCCGCCCCTGGTCTTCAATAATCGCTTTTCCGTGATGCTGGAGGATTTGCCGCTGGAGATTCCGCTGTTCGCCTGGGATCCGAACGGGGATCCGGTTACGTTTGAGGTGGTTTCCCCGGCCAATACTGAACTGCAGGGCGGCAACACGGTGGTGTTTACCACCGACACGCCAGGCACCTATTCGATCGAGTACAAAGCGGCGGATGAGGATATTGCTTCCTCTGTGGCCGTCCTAACGATCGACGTGTACGGTGACGACCCGGATCCCGGTCCCGGCCCGTCGTCTTGGGACGAAGGCTATCAGGCGATGGGGGACGGCTGGCGCCTCTCCCCCTGGTTCGGTTGGTACCGCCCGATGGGGGACGACGGTTGGATCTGGCATCTCGTGCATGGTTATTACTATGTGGCCCCCTCGTCGCGTCCCAATAGCATATTCCTGTATTCCTTGGATATGGGATGGTTGTGGACGTCCCGTGAAACATGGTCCTGGTTCTATCGTTTTTCCGATGTTGCGTGGATATGGTACGACCCCGCCACCAGTTATCCGCGTCGGTTCTTCAATGCCAGCAGGGGTTTTTGGGAACAGGAAATGGATGGGAGTTATGAAGATCCGTTCCCCATGGCGCGGATTCCCGCCGGGACATTCGCGATGGGCGATACCTTCAACGAGGGCGGCGTGGAAGAGCAGCCGGTGCACGAGGCCACCCTCGACGCCTTCCACATGTCCGAAACGCTGGTGACCAAGGCACAGTGGGACGAAGTGCACGATTGGGCGGTAAACAACGGCTACACGTTCCAATGGACCGCCCGCGGGAAGGCGCCGGACCACCCCGTCTATTGGATCTCCTGGCACGACATGTTGGCGTGGTGCAATGCCAAGAGCCGATGGGCCGGGTTGACGCCGGTATATCTGGTGCCCACAGGGGCCGGACAGGAGGAATATATGGGGGGCTTCCGGAACGATGTGATCGCCAATTGGGGAGCCAACGGCTATCGACTGCCTACGGAGGCCGAGTGGGAATACGCCGCACGGGGCGGATTGGCAGGACAACGGTATCCGGACGGAAACACGATCAGTCACGCTGGCGCCAACTACTTGGGGCCATCCGGCGACTTTCATCCGGATCACGCGGGCGGGGCGCAGCCGCACACCTCTCCCGTGCACGCGTTTCCATCGAATGGTTACGGTCTCTACGACATGGCCGGCAATCTCTTCCAGTGGTGTTGGAACTGGTACGGGCCGTATACGGCGGACGCCAAGGTGAATCCGCGCGGGCCGGACACCGGACCGGGGCGCGTCATTCGCGGTGGTGCGTGGAGCCATGCGGCCGTATTCAGCCGGGTGGCGTATCGCCATCACAAGGAAGCCGGCAGCGTCGGAGACTATGTCGGTTTCCGAATCGTCAGGCGCGCGGGATAGGGGCACGTCGGATAGTCTGAGAGCATCTCACGTTTTGATCCGCAACATACGGTTTCCGCCCCACAAGCAGAAGGCATTGCGGCATGCCCTTCAGGTTGGCATTTTCCCATGACTCCAGGCGTCGCCGAACTCACCGAGCCAAGCCAGGTCACAGCCGGCCGCGAGCATCGCCTGCGCGTAGTCGGCGATCGTCCAATTGAACTCATAGCTCGGGAACGCACCGGGCGAAGCATCCGGCGCATCCTCGGAGCGGTCGGAGCGATGCGGCCCACGGTCAAAGTAGGACCGCTCCATGACCAGCTCCTCCGGCGCCGGTGTCCAGATCCGTCTGATTCACAAGACACTTAGAACGCCCATGGATATGCCGTTGGTGACCTCCAATTGTTGGGTGTCCTCCTTTCGCTGCAGATTATCGGTATTCATGGCTCATCGATTTGGACACCCAAAGAAAGGCCGTGGTGAGCGCCAATTTGCGTCGTCTCCCGTTCCTCCGTTGGGTGTCCTCGTGGCGTTCCGATTTTTACTCAACCACCCGCTTCGCTGGAGGACACGGAGAACGCAGAGCAGAAATGATCGGCAATCCAGGAGGAGGAGGATAGGAGAAGCTTCCTCGACCTGCTTTCAAAATCTCTCGGCACAAGGGACAAAGACCACATGCTCTCTCCGTGTTCTCTGTGTTCTCCAGCGAAGCGGGTGGTAAAAGATCGTTCATGGTTGACACTTAGGGGGGGGGATCGACTACCGCGGGTTGCGGAGTCCAATCTATATCTATTCCTCCGAAAATTGTTAAATTGACTACTGGACAACGAACCCTGGGTCGTCTAGGGTTTGGGGCGTGGATTTGAAAACCAGATCGGAGGAGGTCCTGCGAGAAACGTTCGGGTTTGCGTCGTTTCGTTCCGGTCAGCGGGAGATTGTTGAGCATATCCTGGCGGGGCGATCGGCGCTGGCGGTTTTCCCGACGGGCGGGGGGAAGAGTCTGTGTTACCAACTGCCGGCATTGATGCTCCAGGGTACGGCGCTGGTCGTGTCTCCCTTGATTGCGTTGATGAAGGACCAGATCGATTTCCTGATTGACCGGGGGGTTGCGGCCGCGCGCCTCGATTCGAGTCAGACTGCGGAAGAGACGAGACAGGTCTGGAGCGCCCTGGCATCGGGTGAGCTGAAATTGCTTTACGTCGCGCCTGAACGTTTTGCGAGCGAGCGTTTCCTGCACCGGCTGCGCGAGACCGCAATCGGGATGATGGTGATCGACGAGGCTCATTGCATCTCGGAGTGGGGGCACAATTTCCGTCCCGACTACATGAAGCTGGCAAATGTGGCGCGGGAGCTGAAGCTGGCGCCGGTTCTCGCGTTGACCGCGACCGCCACGCCGCCGGTCGCCAAAGACATCTGCCGTGCATTCGGAATCGCGGACGACGCCTACGTTAACACCGGTTTCTATCGTCCCAACCTGACGATCCGCGTGACCTCCTGCACACTGGATGCCCGGGACGCTCTGCTGCTTGAGCGGCTGAACACGCGATCCCGGGGAGCGACAATTGTATATGTCACCCTTCAAAAGACAGCGGAGCGGGTCGCGGAATTCCTTACGTCAAACGGCCTTCCGGCTCGCGCCTATCATGCCGGCATGGAATCGACCGAGAGGCATGAGGTCCAGGACGCTTTCATGTCGGGAAGCGATCCGATTGTGGTGGCCACGATCGCGTTTGGAATGGGAATCGACAAGGAGGACATTCGTTACGTCTACCACTACAATCCACCGAAGACCCTCGAGAATTACATGCAGGAGACCGGCCGGGCCGGGCGCGACGGAGAGCCGTCGACCTGCGAAGTGTTGTACTGTCCGGAGGATGTGGCGACGTTGGAGAATTTTACGTACGGTGACACTCCTTCGTTGGAGTCCGTCGTGGGGCTGGTAGGCGAGTTGATTGCGCAGCCGGATCACTTCGACCTGTCGGTCCATACCCTGTCATCGCGATATGATATTCGTCCGCTCGTGGTTTCAACCCTGCTGACGTATCTCGAACTCGATGGGGTGATTGCGGCGACGGGGCCATTCTACAACGAGTATAAATTTCAGCCCCTTCGGAATTCAAAAGAGATACTGGCGAAGTTTGACAGTGACCGGTCGGCATTTCTGAAGCGGCTTCTCGCCCGTTCCAAAAAAGGGGTGACGTGGTTTTCGATCGATTTACGCGGCGCGGCAGCTGTGCTCGGCGAACCGCGCGCTCGTTTGGTTTCCGCGTTGAATTACCTGGAGGAGCAAGGCGACCTCAAGCTTCAGGTCGCTGGACTGCGCCAGGGATACCGTTTTCGCAAGCGTCCCGAGGATCCGGAGGCGCATGCCCGGGCGCTCTATAATCGATTCGAGGAGGCGGAACGGCGCGACATTGCTCGCATCGCAGCAGTCAGCAACCTGGCCCGCTCGTCGGAGTGTCTTGTGCGGCAGCTTCTCGAATACTTTGGCGATCCTCTTGAGTCCGATTGCGGGCACTGCGATCGGTGTCTCGGTGAGGCGCTCCCGACGATTCCAGCGACAGGAGCAGGTGCACTGAACGACAGCGAATGCGAGGTGCTGCGCGCCCTGGTCTCGGAGGCGCACACCGCACTCGCCACGCCGCGCCAGATGGCGCGTTTTCTTTGCGGCATCACTTCTCCCGCGACCACGCGCGCCAGGCTGACGAAAGATCCCAGGTTCGGCACGCTCTCGCATCTCAGGTTCGCGACCGTAACAAAAGCGGCGGAAGCCGCTCTACCGGATGTGACGCGGCGTTAGAGTGACGATTCAAGTTGCCGCGTCCGGGTGCTTCCTCAGTTTGCGGAAACAGCCGTAAGACAGAGCACTGCGATCTGGGCGGCTACGATGTGTGGGGTGGGATTTGGGTTTTGATAAGTGGGGTGGGCATGCTGTGTAGACACTTTGCTCCAGTGCGCTTCTCGTAGACCAGGTCGATGAATCCTGCATCCAGAAACTGTTTGATCGGTTGGATGTAGGGGCCATCGTAGTTCGGATAGTCCCGCGGAGACAGGCTGTTGAAATCGCCCAGCAGAATCACCGGGTCTCCCTGGCGAATTTCACGGGAGATCTCCGCGAGTACACGTTGGGCCTCCGACTCCCGGATGGCATGTCGGTCGGATTTGGGAGCGAAGTGAATGACATAGAACCAAATTCCCCAAGTCCGGGCGCAGAGCAATCCATGCCAGAAACCCTCACGGACTCGGCGAATGGGGGCGATGGGACGATTCGCGGTAAGGCCGGTGGAGTAGCCATCTTCCTTCAAGAGGGTGGAATGGTGATGTCCCCAGCGCCTGGCGTAGTGTCTCAATCTATCCGGCGTGAATCCATTCAGTTCCTGAAAGGCTACAATGTCGGGCTGAACACGGGTAAGCCATGTAGCGATTCGATCCCCGCGTTCTCGATCCTGGAGAATTCCTTCCAATACGTTGTAGGTAATGATCCGCATTGCGG
>SLNJ01000045.1 GCA_007133065.1 Opitutales bacterium | reverse complement strand
TGCTGAGCTGGCCGATGATCGCGCGGGTCTGGTCGGCGAATCTCAGGGGCTCGTAATTGAATATACGGCGAAACTGGATCGGGTCCTCCGCATGCCGGTTCTCCGGGATATTCTCAAGGTCTTCTCCCGCGTAGACGTAATCGAGACTCGGTATGGTGCCGTTGACAAAACTCACCGTGTCCTTGATGTCGCTGGCCCCCGCCATGACCGTGTGCGAGGCGATGTCGTCGAACAGCCAGCCGGTTTCGAACGAGTAGGCGACCCGGCCGCGCAATTGCAGGCTTTCCGAAGCCGTCGGCCGCTCGTACCAGCTGTAGTGGGCGAACTTGCGGTCCGAAACCAGCGATCCGATGCGGTCGAGTGCCGGGTGCGCCGCGACAAACAACTCTCCCGGACCGAACCCGTAGGGATCCTCGGGATCGGCTTCGGGATTGCGAACCCACACCTCGCCCGGCGGCTCGTCCGGCGAAGCCGGCCGGACCGTCGAGGAGGTGTCGGTGAACACACCGATGTTCACGTTCCGCTCCCAGATGTCGGTCTTCGTATAGTATGCGCCGAGCTCGATGTTGAGATCCTCAAATGGAGTCATGGTTGCGAGGGCAAGGAAGTTATACTCCTCTTCTTCGCGGCGGACATCCGGGCCCGAGATCCGAAAGCGCTCGCCGAGATCGGGAAATGTATACGTCTCGTCCGGCTTCCGCATCAGCTCGGACATTCCCAGCTCGATCTCAATTCCCGAGCCGTCAGGCAGACGGTGGACTTGCCCGTCGACGGCCGGTTCGTCAATCGTGCGCTGATCGAAGAAGTCGCGTCCGTAGGTGAAGAACTGGTCGTAGCGATTGCGAAATAGAAAATTGTCGCCGCCGTCGTCCACGAAAAACCGCGGGCCGCCGCCGTAGGCGTTACTCTCGGAGTACTGCCCTTCGAGAAAAAGCCGCATATTCGGCGTGACGAACCAGTCGAGCTGGCCGACGTAGTAGTTCCTCCGGCTGTCGCGGTAGTCCTCCCAATGGCCCTGCTCGGTGTACGTGCCCAGGACCCGGTAGTTGAGCCTTCCCGGGATCAGGGGCCCGCTGTGGTCGAGCGTGAAGCGCTGGAGCTTGTGGCTCCCAAGGGTGGTCGACACGCGGGTCCGGGCCTCGCCCGTGGGCCGGCGTGGGATGATATTCACGATCCCCGACAGAACATTGATGCCGTACAGGAGCGACTGCGGCCCGCGGACCACCTCCTGGCGCCGGGTGTTCGCGGTATCCGTCGACCCCCCGAGCACCACGCCGTAAGCGGGCACAATAGCCCCGATTCGGAATCCGAGCCGCTGCTGGTTGGGCACCGAGTAGCCCCGAATCGAGATCGCGTTCGCGAACGGGTTACCAATGTTGATAGAGCCGGAAGGCGAACGGTCCCGGACTTCAAAATCCTGTGTGGCGGCCGTCTGGTCCTCGTGCGTTTGGAAGAAAACGCCGGCCGAGTATTGGACCGCCTCGCGGAAATCGAGCGCCTGCTGATCTTCGATGAACTCGGAGGTAATCACCTCCAACCCCATGGGCAGATCCCGGATCATCGTGTCCAACGCGGTTCCGGAGGTCGTCGTCGTCGCCCGGTATCCACGATCGTCCTCAACCTGGACCTCGAACGGGCTCAATTCGTAAATCGGATCGGTCTCCTCCTGTCCCGATGCGAATGCCGGAACGATGATCAGGAGAGCGAGCAAGAATCGTGTCAGTGGAGTAGCGGATTGTGGTGTCGTCATGGATCTGGCAGGTTTGTGGTCCATCGTGGCAGTTGGCCGCGTGCTCCGCCCTGCGGGAGGCCTTGGAACAGCGGACGTTGGTGATTGTGGAAGCTCGCACACATGGCCGCGGCAATCGTATTTCGACTATGCCGACAGCTATTTCGCTGACAAGCGTTTTCTCGACACCACCTCGGCTCGCCGGAGACACCTTCACGCTTGATTCCGTGAGCCAAGGCTGTTTGCTCTTTGGGTAACCATGGGCAATTCCTTCGGCACCCTCTTTCGGATTTCAACCTGGGGCGAAAGCCACGGCGGAAGCGTCGGCGTCGTCGTCGACGGATGCCCGCCCGGTCTTCCGTTGACCGTTGCGGACCTCCAGTTGGAGCTCGAGCGTCGGCGGCCGGGCCAGAGCAAGATCACCACGCCGCGCAAGGAGAGCGACACCGTCGAGATCCTCTCGGGAGTCCATGACGGGCACACGCTCGGCACGCCGATCGCACTCAACGTCAGGAACCGGGACGCCCGCCCCGAAGCGTACGCCGAGATGCAGGAGAAGTTCCGCCCCTCGCACGCCGACTACACCTACCAGATGAAGTTCGGGCGCCGTATGCCCGAAGGAGGCGGCCGCTCCTCGGCGCGGGAGACGATCGGGCGTGTGGCCGCCGGCGCTATCGCCCGCAAGATCCTCAAGGCAGCCAACGACATCGATATCGTCGCCTATGTCGAGACCGTACACGATATCACAATGTCTCCGATGGACGCGTTTCCCGAGCGCGCGGCCGTCGATGCCACCCCGGTCCGCTGTCCGGATCCCGCCACGGCCGAGCGCATGGTGGATCGGATCAAAGAGGTTCGCGCCCGGGGGGACTCCGTGGGCGGGATCATCCGCTGCCGCATCCGCAACCTCCCGCCGGGGCTTGGTGCTCCCGTGTTCGATCGCCTCGAAGCCGATCTTGCCAAGGCCATGCTCTCCATCCCCGCCACAAAAGGATTCGAGGTTGGAAGCGGGTTCGCGGGTACCGCGATGACCGGTTCCGAACACAACGATCCGTTCGAGAGTGCCGCCGGAGGAGTTCGTACCCAGACCAACAACTCCGGGGGGGTGCAAGGAGGCATCAGCAACGGGGAGGAGCTCTACTTCCGCACCGCGTTCAAACCGACTGCCACGATTCTGCAGAAGCAGGACACCGTCAACACCGCCGGGGAGAATGTTACGTTGCAGGGACGCGGTCGACACGACCCTTGCGTGCTCCCCAGGGCCGTGCCCATCGTCGAGGCGATGAGCGCGCTGGTGCTGGTCGATCACTGGATGCGCCAGTTCGCTCAAAACCGTAGTTTCGCGTTTTCATCGTAGTCCCGAACGATACGATTGATGGCTGACATTTATATCATCATGGGTGCGCGGGGTTCGGGCCGGCGGGAGGTGCTTCTCGATCTCCTGAACCAGCCCGAGGCGGCCGCCGAGAACGCCCCCGCCGCCCTCTTCCTGTGCGACTCTGAGCCTCCGTCCGCGTGCGACGAAAACCTGGCGGTCCTGCCGCATGTGCACCGCCACCAATGGCGGTGGGACGAGGATGAGCCGGTGATGCCCGCGACCGAGATCGTCGATCGTTGTGCGAACACCTTCATCATACTCGATGGGGCGGCAAATCCCGTCGATCAGATCGAAGCCCTCTGTGCGTGGCTGCAGACCACCGGACACCGGATCGCGCGCGTGCTCACCGTGGTCGACTGCGCTCTTCTCGAGTCCAGCCCCGGCGCCCTGCCCTGGTACGAAGCCTGTATCCACTTCTCCGACGTGGTGCTGCTCAACCGGCGGGAGGGAGTCTCGAACAAATGGATCAAGGATTACCAGGAGGCGTTCGCCAAAGCCTGTTTCCCATGTCTCTTCGAATCGGTCAGAAAAGGCCGCGTCGCAAATCCCGCCCGCATCCTCTACCCCGAAGCACGTCGCCTCAGCCAGATTTTCGACGAGGAACCGGAGGAAACCGTGGTGGAATCCTCGGCCGAGGATGAAGATGAGGAGGGTGAAGATGAAGATCCGTATCTCGCGCGCAAACCAGGCGGCTTCCGCCGCAATCCAATCCCCGACATCCGTGATTTCCTCAGCCGCGGGGATGCGAACGCCGGTGGATCTCCTGGAGCCGGGCCACGCTGAGATGCGTGTAGACCTGGGTTGTCGACAGGCTGACGTGCCCAAGCAGCTCCTGTACAAGCCGGATGTCCGCTCCCCCGTCCAACAAATGGGTCGCGTAGGAATGCCGTATTTTGTGCGGACTCAGGTCAGCCGGTAATCCCGCAACCGCGAGCAGGCGCTTCATGCGGAGTTGAATCCATCGCGGCTGGACGCGCCGCATCTGGTCGTTCACGACAACCGGATCATCGGGGCCGCGGGCCGGGGCGTGGACGCGCTGAAAATAACGAAGCACCTCCGTCGCGACCGGACCCAGCGGACAAAGCCGTTCCTTGCGCCCCTTGCCGGTGATACGCGCCACGCCTTGAGCAATATCGACCATGCCGTAATTCAGCGAGACCAGTTCGGCGATCCGGAAGCCCGCACCATAGAAGAGCTCCAGCATGAGACGGTCCCGCCAGCCCTGAAACGGGCTGACCCGCTCGCCGCGCATCTCCGCCATCGGAGCGTCGAGCAGAGATTTCAACTGCGCCTCTGTCAGAAAATGCGGCAGCGGCTTCTCCAGCTTCGGAAGATTGATCCCGGTGAATGGATTCCGGGAGACGACCCCGGTGCGCCGGAGGTATGAGTAGAACCCGCGTAGTGCCGAAGCTCCGAGGTGCAGCGTGCGACGCGACGCACCGGAACGCTGGCGCTCCACAAGCCAGGAGCGAATGCTCCGCTCCGGAATCGCATCGAGGTGATCCACGTCCAGGGTTCCCTCAGCCCGCATCCAGGAGAAAAAGTCGCGGGCGGCTTGCGTGTAATTGCGCACCGTGTAATCGGAGAGGCGTCGTTCCCGGGCGAGGTGTGCGGCATATTGCGCGATTCGGTGCGATTCCGGCAACGCATCGCCTTGCGACTTCTCTTGCGCCGATTCTTTACCGCTCTGGCGCGTTTCGGTCACCTCAATCCAGTCCCAGTACTTTGCGCCCTTCGGCGGAGATCATATGCGGTGTCCATTGAGGATCCCACACGATCTCGACATCGGCATGCTCGACTTCCGGGAGAGATTCGATCTTCGACTTGGCATCCGCTGCGATCGCAGGTCCCATCCCGCACCCCTGCGCAGTCAGCGTCATCTTCACGGCAACCTGCTGTCCACGTCCGCCTTCGGTCATCGCAAGATCGTAGACCAATCCGAGGTCGACGATGTTCAATGGGATCTCGGGATCGTAGCAGTGGCGCAACGCTTCCCAGACATGCTCCTCCGAAAACGAGCTGTCCTCCGTTGACTCACCACGCTCGGGGATGCGCTGCGTTGCACGTAGGCGGCCCGCCACCTCGCTGCCGAGAGCATCCAGGTCGGCCGGCGCGATCCGATAGAGACCGGAGTCCGTCCGGACCGTAACCGCGCCGCCCAAAGCCTGGGCGATCCAGACCTGTGATCCGGCCGGCAGTGTGGCTTCGATTCCATCCGGAATGAGCGTTCCGGCGCACTCACGTTCCAAAGTGACCTGCTCCATGACTGCAGGATGCGCACGGGGTCCCGGGGTGTCAAGCGACACTCCGGCGATCCTAAGGGTTCGAAATCAGAAATACGAGGAGACATGCGGAAGCGCCAGGATCGCGATGAAATTTGTCCTCGTGTTTTTGATCTCGATTACTCAGGCGGCGGAATCGGCGACCTCTCTCCGGCAAAGAGCTTGCGGTACACGTTGTTGCCCGGGGTTCGGATCTTTCCTAAGTCGAAGTCGTTCGCCCGCACGTGGCCGAAACCGTACCGGTAGCAAGCCGCAATCAACGGATAGGAGACACGGCCCTCTGCCTCCAGACGCCGGCGGCACGCAGCGAGATAACGGACACCGGCGTGCACGTTGTGCCGCCAGTCCCACGCCCAGGCATACGGCAGTGGCGACGCGGTTTCCCACGCCGGACGGGTCAGTTGCATCATTCCCCGTGCCACAGACGATCGCGCGTGCGCGTCAAAACTACTCTCGGCGAAGGCGATCGCATAGACAAACCCGGGCTCGAGATCGTGGGCCCTCGATTGCCGTTCCACGTAGGACCATACCGTTTCGCCTGGAACATGCCTGGTAGCGCGATTCTGTGCATATAGATAAACCAGCGTAACAAGCCCCAGTACCGCGATTACTATCCATCGCTGTCGAGTCGTAAGCGAACTCCAGAATTGGACAACATACTTCATAAAAAACTCCACAGCCTCACCCCCGAAACCGCTCCGATTTCACTCGCCGATCGCGGATGTCATGCGCCGGACCCGATCCGCCAAACCATTTCTCGAAGGACTCGGGGAGCGGCGCCGTAGCCGAAAACCGGAGTTCCGCGTCGCGGACCGCGATGCGGAACGCGTGAAGGAACAGTCGCTTCTCACCGGTCGTGCGCGCGAACTCGCGATTCAGCCGAAAGTCGCCGTAGGTTCCGTCTCCGATGATCGGCATCCCACGTTCGGAACACTGAACCCGCAGCTGATGAGTGCGGCCGGTCTTCGGACACAACTCCAAAAGCGAAGCGGTCGCTGGGAATTCGACCCCTCGCACGAAGCGAACCGTTGTTACAGCCTCGTCTCCGCGGCCAAAGCGTGCACGCACCACCCCGCCCCGCCGATCGGCATGGTAGCGGTCCCGCCAGGTCGTGGACAATCCCCGGGCGCTCCCGCGCACCCACGCGTAGTACACTTTCTCGACACGGCGCGCCGCAAACAGCCGCCGAACCCGGTCCGCAATCGGCAGATCGGTCGCGACGAGGAGCACACCCGACGTGGGAGCATCCAGACGGTTGAGCAGGTAAGCCTCTCCGCCCCCATCCGGGAGGCGGTAGACTTCGTGTTCTGAGTCGTAGGGAGCACGCAGCAGCGCCCGCGGGTCCACCCGCGGCGTGTTCGGATGTGCCCTTACCCCGACAGGCTTGTCCAGAGCAGTGAGCCCTCGTGAGTCTCGCTCCAGCACCCGGACCCCGGGGCCCAGCGGCCAGTCTTCACAAGCAGGGGACATGCGGCGATGGGACCATAAGTTCCGCCGTCTTGCAAGCATCCCATCCCGATGTCGCTCGGTACGACCTTGATGAGGGGGGGAACCGCCATTCGCATCACACCCTGATAAAAAAACTAAACACACGTTCACCGTAATGCCGTCATGATCGGGCGCCGGCCCATTGAATTGGTGGGTCTGGAACGCAGGATGTGTAAATTCCGTGTAAATAGTCAGCTAAGGAATAATTTGCATTGCAATAGGGTGTATTACCTATTAATTTCCGTAAGCATATACTCGCATTGAACCCTATTCTCTTTCTCCAGCTTCCGACGTAGAGCAGAGCATACATTATTTGCAGATGGCAGGAATTGACACATCGCTCGCACCGCGCACCGATCCGGAAACCGATGCGACACAGCCGGATTCGTATTCGTTTGACCAGGACGAACGCGTTCGCGTCCTCGCCGCCCGCAATGAAGCGCTGCGTGATACATTACTCCGTGTTTCGCATGATCTGCGCAATCCTTTGTTCTCCATTCGCGCGCTCGTCCATTTCCTGAAATCGCAGTCCGATTCCGACAACGAGCTGCGTACCACGGCTCAGGGGATCGAAGCGGGTTGCGATCGCGCAATGGAGCTTGTGGACGAAATGCTCGAATCCGCCTCAGATCGGGAACAGATCGCAACGGTTTCGTTTGAGGCAGCCAACGTCCAGGAGATCCTGGCGGCGGCAGCCCTCACGCTCAGCAGCGCGGCGCTGGACAAGGGGGTGGTCATTCGCCAGATCCAATCCGACACAATCGTGCCATGCCGGTGCCGGCCCAAGCAATTGCAGTCGGCGGTTGAAAACCTGATCGCCAACGCCGTGAAATTTTCCCCGCCAGGCGAAGCGATTACCATTCATACCTGGATCTGCGGCGGCAACGCCGCCATTTCTATCTGTGACGCAGGCCCGGGGATCGACGAATCGACCCGTCATCTTCTCTTTCAGGAATATCATCGCAGTCCGGACACTGCAAACACCGCGCAGCGCGGAGCTGGACTGGGATTGCACTTCTGCCGGCAGATCGTCGCCGCCCATACTGGGACCATCGACTGCCGTAATCTGCCGTCGGGCGGATGCGAGTTTCTCATTCTCCTTCCATCTCATGACGACCATGCAACTGCATAGGGATTCCTACGTTCTTATCGTCGATGACGAGCCGCACATGCGGACGTTCGTGCGGCGCTGCCTGCAGGAGCGTTTCGCAACTGAGATTCTCGAAGCTGCGGATGGCGAGTCCGCCCTGAGGCAGGCTCGGGAGACACCGCCCTCCGCGGTTCTGCTCGATCTGAATCTCCCGGGCATGGGAGGCCTCGAAACGTTGCGGATGTTGCGCGCGGAGTTCCCTGCGTTGCCCATCGTCATTTTCACCGCGGAAGCCACCCGGACCTCGGTCCAGGAGTGCCTTGAGGCGGGCGCCACCGCGTTCGTGCGCAAGGACACCCCGCTCGAGCAGATACTTCGGGTTTTCGAATCAACAATCACCGCACCGGTTCAGGCCGGGAGCTGCCAATCCGATTCCTGATGGACGAATCCGAGAAAACCAAAGGCAGACAGACCATGTCGGTCCGGCGCTACTCACTCAACGAGATTCTCGCCGAGGTACGCAAGGATTGGAAGGGCACCGGTGGGGCTGGAGGGCGCCTCATCACTCAGGTCGAAATCGACCAACGATTTGCAGATGCACGCACCAAGAACAGTCGAAACGGCCGCCGATAGCTTCTTCGAAGCATTGCAGGCGCATGGCGGTTATGACTCTTACGAGATCGACGGCCTGCGCCGCAAGCTGGAGAACGCTCCGGCGAGCTCGATGCTGCATGAACTCGTGGCGGATAACCGCATCCCGGGCAAGACAATCGGCAAGCTCTGGGGCGACTCGATCCGGGTGGCGCACGTCACGCCGCTCGATCTGATCATAACGGACGAGGCCATCGCGGCGTTCCCGTTCGAAGTGGTGACCAAGGCAAAAGTGATCGGACTTCACATGGTCGACGGCGTTCTCACGGTCGCGATGACCGATCCGCTGGACGGGAAACTGATCGCCAACCTGCAGAAGATCTGCGGTCACAGGATCAGTCCGGTATTCGCACTGCCCGGCGACATCGACGAGGCGATCGCCGTTCATTACAAGGGCAGCAACCCGATGGACGCAATCCTACACGAGGCGCGCCTTGCCGACATCCCGTCGCTGCAATCGCTCGACGAGGACGGTCTGATGCGACTCGCCCAGGCAACCCCGGTTATCAAACTCTTCGATTCGATCGTATACTTCACACTCCAGGCCCGCGGCACCGATATCCACCTCCAACCCGAGGAGCACGGTATCGCCTTGCGCGTTCGCATTGACGGGTTCCTCCAGACCATCGGTCACCTTCCCATCAATCTCGGCCCAGCGCTGGTGACGCGTGCCAAGGTTCTCTGCAAGCTGGACATCGCCGAAATGCGCCTGCCGCAGGACGGCCGGTTCAGCCGGCAGGTCGGCGGCATCAACACGCACTTTCGGGCTTCGTCATTGCCGACGATCCACGGCGAAAAGCTCGTTATCCGGGTGCTCGGCGGCGGCGGCAACAACTCCGGCGCGATCCCCCTCGACAAGATGCAGATCTCCCGGCCTGTACTCGAACCGGTTCGCCGGCTTATACGGTCGCCCAACGGGATCATCTTTGTCACCGGTCCAACCGGATCCGGAAAGACCAGCACACTCTACGCCCTTCTCCAGGAGATCAACGAGCCCAATCAGAACGTGGTGACGATCGAGGATCCGGTCGAGTACCAGCTTCACGGGCTGACCCAGGTACAGGTCAATCGCGCCTCGGGACTCGATTTCGCGATGGTTCTGCGATCGGTACTGCGGCAAGACCCGGATGTGCTCCTCGTCGGGGAGATTCGTGACCTTGAAACCGCGCGGATCGCTTCCGAGGCCGCTCTAACCGGTCACCTGGTATTCGCCACGCTTCATACCAACAACGCGTCGCAGGCCGTCCTCCGGCTCACTGAAATGGGCGTCGAACCGTACATCGTCGCGCCTTCGGTCATTGGAGTCGTCGCCCAGCGACTCGCGCGCCGCATCTGCGAATTTTGTTCGGAATCATTCGTCGCTCCCCCCGAACTGCTGAAGCGGTTCTTTTACGACGCCGACGATCTCCTCGAAGTGATCCTGCACCGCGGGCGCGGGTGCGAACACTGTGGAGGCACCGGGTATCACGGCCGATTGGGGATCCACGAACTCATTGTCATCACCGATGAAATGCGCGAACTCATCCTGGCTGGCGGCACGGCCGGCCAGCTCAGTGACCTCGCCACGAAAAACGGAACCCGCTCGCTCCGCTACGACGCCCTGAGCAAAGCTTTGCTCGGTCTAACAACCATCGAGGAGGTGGAGCGGGTCACCATTGAGGAATGGGAATGACCCCGTGCGGGCATCAGCCATGAAACCACCACGCCATCAGAGAGGACCGACCTTCTCCCACCGGGAGTCGGGCTATACGCTGCCGATGGTCATCCTCATTGCCGGCGCAACCGCCGTATGGATCGGCAGCCTGATCCATTTTACGCAGGGCGAGGTTCGCATGGCGCACCAGAGTTTTCACATGAACAGCAGTCTTAACCTCGCCGAGGGCGCCGCCGAACGGGCGCTCCATGCGATTCATAACGAGTTCTGGACTGACTGGAGTGTGGAATCCTCCAACATGGTTATGGATCCGATAGTACGGGATCTGGGCGGGGGCGTCACCGGAACCATGCAAGCGCGGGTTGAGGACCTCGCTACGCTTCCGACCATTTTCGCCACGGGAATCATCCAGGTTCCGAACCAGCCCGAGATCCGCCGCGAGCTGGTGATCTCCCTCGAACAGCGAACCTTCTTCAGGAACGCACTGACGGCGAACGAGATCATCTTTCAGGGAGGGAATACATTTGTCGACAGCTACAACTCCGAAGCCGGGTTATACGACTACGACACAAACCGCAACGATCAAGCCATCCTCGCCACCACATCGGTCGATTCCATCAACGTGGGGAACGCCCACATTCTCGGATACGTCGCTACCGGAGGCGGCCTTCCGTCGGTCGGAATGAGCGGCACAATTCTTGGATTCGATTCCCCGGAGGGAATCTCCATCGACCTTAATCGCATTACAACCGACTTCAGCTCCAGCTTCCCTCCAGTCGCTCCTCCGAACACCTACCACGGCGAACTCGGAGTCATCGACCGCGATATTTCCCTTCCGCTCGAAGGTCATGTCGCCGAAAACGCCCACTTTGTTTATCAAGCCGATTCCATCAATATCAGGAACAATACCATAACGATCGATAGCGATGTTGTCTTGCATGTCACCGGGGATGTTTCGATCGGCGGCAACTCAGGATCGATTCACATTATGGCCGGAGCAAATGCGATCTTGTATGTCGATGGCGACATGGATGTCGGCGGCCGGGGCACCGACAATCAGAATAATCGCCCATCCGAGCTTCTGATCTACGGATCCTCAAATGCGGATCAAAGTTTCGCTCTCGCCGGACAATCCGACTGGCTGGCAGCGATCTACGCGCCAAATGCCAACGTCGAACTCAAGCGCACCGGCAACGATGGAAAATTCCACGGGGCGGTTGTCGCCGATTCGATTGCAATTCAGGGTGGCTATCATTTCCACTACGATGAAAGCCTCGCCGCATTCACTCCCGCGTATTCCCCGGCCCCCGGCACCTATCGTCCCGGCCAGTGGGATGAGGGAGGTTCGGACCCGGAACCCGGCACCCCTCCCGGACAGGGCGGTGGCGGACCTCCCGGACAGGGCGGTGGCGGACCTCCCGGACAGGGCGGTGGCGGACCTCCCGGACAGGGCGAATGATGAAGATGAACGACAAGAACGGATCGACGATAAATCGCACTTCGGGTTTCAGCCTTCCCGAGGTGATGATCTCAATCGTGATTCTGAGCGTGCTCATCCTGAGCTCGCTCATGACGATTCGGCTGGTTTTTTCACAACTCGAAGCCGCCCGGGCCGACACCGCGGCCTCTCAACTCCTCCAGAGCGAAATGGAGAATCTGCGGCTTGCGAATTGGGCTTACATCTCGGAGCTGGAATCCGGAACCTTCGACCTGGACCCCGATCTGGCGAGTTCGGCAACGACTGCGTTTACGGGGCACCGTAGGGTTGAGAGTATCCACACGGGTCTCGCCGAGATCGTTCTGGAGGTGGAATGGACAACATCGTTTGGCAGAACGCAATCCCGCCGCTACGTTACGAATTTTTCGAAGGACGGACTCAATGATTACTACTTCCGGACATTCTAGCCGGCCGGTTTCCCGCCGCCGGCACCGTTGCTCCGGGATCTCGCTCCCGGAACTGCTGATCGGAATGGCCGTTTCCGGGATCGTCGTCGTGGCATTCATCAGCGCTTTTCTCTTCATGACCCGGAGCGCCTTCGCCGTCTATTCCTACGCCGAGATGAACGCGGAAGGCCGCCGCGCTTTGCACGTTCTCGGAGAAGACCTGCGCGCGGCCGTCGAGATCAAGCCGGAATTCTCGAACAAGGAATTGACCGTTTCCGTTATCAATGGCGGCGAAATCACCTACAACTACGATCCAGACGATCCGGACCGTACGCTGACCCGCACCGGAGGCGACGGCGAAACGCGCACGCTCATACGTCACATCGAAACGTTTTCATTCTTCTACTACGACTTGCAGGGTGCGGTTGCCGAGACTGAGGAAGCCGTCAAACAGATCCGGGTTCAGATAAGCTCAGCCAGAAAAGGCCTCGGCCCGAAACAGAGCCAGGATCTAAAGTCCGCGCGCTTCGTCCTCCGAAACCGGCGCGTGACGAATTGATTCGGTACGCGGATGGTCTCTCTGGGCCGGGCGGGCGGCCTTCCTTTCCATCTCCGACTTGACTCCGCACTCGCACTCCTCATTTTGTGAGCCTGCATCCCGCGGTGCGGCTCCCGGAATCATCCCGCACCTCGAAGCCCAGGCCAGCTTAGCTCAGTTGGTAGAGCAGCTGATTTGTAATCAGCAGGTCGTCGGTTCGAGTCCGACAGCTGGCTCCACTCACTTACTTGAGCTCAAGCGGCTTCGCTTTCGCCCGGGGGGCGGGATCGATTCCGAGGATGCGGGCGACCGTGGGGTGAATCTGGAGCGTGGAGACGCGACCGATATCGCCGCCTGCCAGAGGTTTCGGATGGCGGTGAACAACCAGGAGCGTATTCATGTTCGGATCCTCGGCGGGATCGTATCCGTGCATTCCGAACGGACCCCCGAAGTTCTCGACAGCCTCTGTCACTCCTTCAGGACGTGCGCTGAAGGTGTATCCCGTCGGAAGTACCGCAATGAGGTCGCCGGTGCGATACGGGTGTGCGTAGTCCCAGTCCGCAGGAAGCTCATCCCGTTCGTAAACTGAAATAAACGCGTGTTGGTCCAGTGCATCCCGGGCATCCAGGATCCATTGCCGACGCCGCTCCTCCGAGCGCAGTCGATTGAAGAAAAGATGCCCGATATTTCCGGTCGTCATCGAGACGACCGCGTCCCGTCCCTCCAATTGCGCCGCGTTTCGCAGGTTTACGACTGTTTCAACCGAGCTCATACCGTGATCGGAGAGTACTACGAAGTAAAAGGAATCCCCCGTACTGGCGGTTGTGCTCCAGATCTCCCGGGCCTCCGAGTAAACGCTGGCAAGCAGGGTATCCACATGCGCCATGACCTCTTCCATCGCCGGCGAATCCGGGCCGTATCGATGACCCTCGGAATCGGGCGATTCAGCGTAGGCCAGGATGAATCGCAGGGGTCTCGCATCGTCGTCGGCGCGCCAGGCCCGCAACACCCGTTTCATGCGTTCGCGGTCGGAAATTCCCCGGGTGTATTCATTACCATGGTACGACGTGGCAGCGGGACCGCTCTGATTGTGCGAAAGGACCCAGTCGAACACAAGGGTTCGCACCCCCTGTCGTTCCGCCGTCCGCCAGATCGGTTCCGCCTCCAGCAATGCGGAATCGCCGGGGTAACGATGGATTCGCTGCGTCCGTGTATCGTAAAAGCTGTTCCCGGTGATTCCGTGCTGACGGGCGCGGAGGCCGGTCGCAATCGAGGAGAAGCTCTGAAACGTGTTCGTTGGAAATGTCGGCACGAGTTCGCGCGACCAGGCCGCCTGCTCCAACAGAAGGTCCAGAAAGGGCGTCTCGGCACGGTCGATATAGTCGGGACGGAGCCCGTCCATGGCGACCATGAAGACCGTCGATTTACCATCGGTGCCGGCGAATCCGATCGCCTGGATTGCGAACCATGCAATCGCCGAAACGATGGTCCACCGGGAAATCGAAGACAGGTTGGGAATGAAACTGCGGTGCGCCATGGTACCTGTTGTTCAAGCGCTGTCGGGAGCACCGGATTCATCCGACCGATTTGCCCGGTTCAGACGGTAGCGCACGTAATCACGGTTCACTCCGAGACGTCGTGCGGCGGCCGTCACATTTCCGCCGGTCTCCTCAAGCGCGAGATCGATCAATCTCCGGATTGCCTCCTCGATCGAAAATCCTTCTTCAGGCAGACGCCACCCCGGGTTCAACCAGTCTGAGGAATCCGATACCGTGACCTCGGGCGATTTGCGGCCGACCGCGCTTAAATGCGGGAACTGTATCTCATCGGACTCCTCCAAAACGAGCGATCGCTCCAGCTCGTGGGCCAGCTCGCGAACATTCCCGGGCCAATGATACGACTGCAGCGCCTTGTGCCCGGCCTCCCCGATGTGCGCGTCGGGCCGGCGGTATCGCTTGCGCAGGGAGTCCAGCAGATGCTCCGCCAGCCGGATTACGCCGCCTCCGCGCTCGCGCAACGGAGGGAGCGCGATCCGGAACAGGTCCAGCCTGTGGAACAGATCCTCGCGGAAGGAACCCTCGCTGACCGCCTCTTCCAGGTCGCGATTGGTTGCCGCGATGATCCGCGAATCGGTGCGAATCTCTTTGTTGCCGCCCAGACGCCGGACTCGTCCATCCTCGATCGCGGTGAGCACCTTCGCCTGAATCCCGGCCGACAGGCTTGGGATTTCGTCGAGAAACAACGTTCCCCCATCGGCCGCTTCAATCAACCCGATGCGCGCGCTGCGGGCGTCGGTGAACGCGCCGCGCTCGTGTCCGAACAACTCGGACTCGGCCAGCGAGTCGGGGAGCGCCGAGCAGTTGACCTCGACCAATGGCGCATCCGCGCGAGGCCCCTGGCCGTGAATCCAGCGAGCGAGCGCGGATTTCCCGGTACCGGTCTCCCCGGCGATCAGTACGGGAGGCAAACGTTCACGCAGGCGCCTGTCGGCATCCAGAATCTTCTCCAGTTCCGCACGCAGTCCGCTCAGGCTGTCGTCGAAAAAGAACGCGGACTCCCCGCCTACTTCCTCCCGCTTGCGGTGTTCGGAGGCTCGGTTCTGCTGCATCGCCGACCGAATCCTGGCGAACACCAAGGGCAGTTCATCGAATGAAAACGGCTTGGCGAGGTAGTCTCCAGCGCCCAGGCGCAACGCCTCAACCACGCGGGCGACGCTCTCCTCCCCCGTTATTACGATTACACCGGTGGTCGGGGAAAACCGCTTCTCGCGCAGCAGTTCAAAACCCTCGCCATCCGGGAGATTGACATCAATCAGCGCGAAATCGAACGAGAACTCTTGGAGGCAGCGCCGCGCCTCCTTGACGGTTTCCGTCTCTGTGACCTCGACACCGCGCTTGCGGAGATAGGCCGCGAGCTTTCTCCGGAAGAGGGATTCATCTTCAAGGATGAGGATTTCCGACTGGTTCAGATTCGGATCAGACATAACCGCGCTGAATACAACTCTGGTCGGCCTCCGCCCCCGGGGCAAGCGGGAATTGAGTCCCGACCCGGCAGGATCGGAGTGATTTTAGTGGAATCCTTGTACAATCGATTACGACAAGGATCTCGATTATCACAACGCATCCGAGTTCCAGTGTCGCTTTCCCCGCCCCGCCGAGACCGGAGGCCTCGCAGCCTGCAACCGGTGGTCGGCCGAGGAACAAGCGTCCCAACGGGAACGGGTCGTCCGCGCCGCGGGAACACCGGTTTGGGATTGCATTATATAGAACAGTTCACTTTGTTGATGCGGATCTCATACACATACCTCCGCTGACTTTGTGGCCGATTCCACGCTTTGGACCCTCCGCGTCCAACAAGACCGTCAAAGAGTTTCCGCTTCCGCAACCCAACAGAAAGCCCGATCAATATGACTACAGCCGCCCGCAACTTCGGGGTCCAGAGCTTTTGCTTTCGGACCACCAAAGACAACTCCGCAGTCGCCGACAAGGTGCGCGAAATCGGCCTCGACAAGATTGAGGTCTGCGCCGTGCACGCCGATTTCGACGATCCCCAAGGCTGGGAGAAGATCGTTCCCCAGTACCGCGACAAGGGTGTCGAGATCGTCTCCATCGGCGTCCAGACGTTCACCGGTAACGACAGCGAAGAAGCGTGGTTCGCGTGCGCTGCCGCCGCCGGCGCCAAGCACCTTAGCTGCCACTTCAAGGTTGATAGCTTCATGACGGCGATCCCGAAGGTGAGAAAGTGGTCGCGCCAATACGGAGTTCGCGTCGGCGTTCACTCGCACGGCGGCTACCTGTTTGGTGGCTCCCCCGACGTCGCTCGCTACCTGATCGATCTCGGCGCCCCTGAAATCGGACTCTGTCTCGATACCGCCTGGATCCTCCAAATCGGTCCCAGGCAAGGAAATCCGGTGGCATGGGCCAAGAATTTCACCGGCCACATCACGGGAGTTCACTACAAGGATTTCGTATTCGAGAAAAATGGCCAGTGGCAGGATGTCATTGTGGGGGAAGGCTCTCTCGATCTTCCCGGCTTCGTCGACGCCCTTGAGGCGGGAGGCTTTGATGGCATGGCGGTCATCGAGTACGAAGCCGACCCGGACAATCCCGTGCCGGCCCTCAAATCATGCGTCGAACGGATGCGCAGCGTCACCTGATCGACCGCCTTTGCGCGCCCCGACTGACAGAGAGGCAAGCGGGACGGCGTGGCGCGCCGGATCAGGAATCGTCGATGTCGAAGCACTGTCCGGTTACACTCTTTGCTTCCGCAAAGTACATGACGGCGGCGGCAATGCTGTCCGCCCGGCTCTGGCCGTTGTGATTCGAGAAGACCGGGCCGGGCCGATCGCGCAACACACTGCCCGGTGATATCGCATTCACGCGTACCGCCGGGGCAGCACTCCCCGTCAGGGTTTCGGCGAACGCGAGCAAGCCTCCGCGAGAACTGGCGTACAGCTCCATTCCCGCATCTCCCTTCGGAACCTTCTCCGGCGCCACAAACACCATACTCCCCTTCCATCGGCGCAGATACGGGAGCGTATGTCTGGCGAAGAGGAACGAACCGGTTACCGTCTGTCGGAGGTATGCCTCCCATCGCTCCGGCTCGAGGTCTTCCGGAGACTCCCAAACCGGCGTCCCGACCGTCGCGTTCACGACGAGCAGGTCGAGACGGCGGAAGAGGTTGGCCGCTTCAGCGACCGACTGGGCGACATCTTCATCACAGCCTGGGTCCGTGACGCGAAAGGCCAGTTGATCCGGAGCGTTCAACTCTCGCAGGAGAGCGGACCCGGCGGATTGATCGCTGCCCGTAAGCAGGACACCGTACCCGGCGGTGATCAACCTCCTGGCCACAGAAGCGCCGACCCCTCGCTCGCCATCGGTCACGATGGCGGATTTCTGCGCAATGATCATTGTAGCGTATTTCTCGCCGAACCAACATGGATACATGAATAATATCCATAGATCCTCAAGCCTGGATCCAAGGGCGGATAAAATATAATCTTAACAAGATATAGGGGCTTCCCCTCATATGCAAGCAAGTAAATCACCTATCCTCGACAATCTTCAGGCATCGAGAACGCATCGAACCGCCACAGCGCAGCGAATATCCTGGGAACCGCAAAGCCCTGCGGCCCTGCAGATCAGCGATCAGCTCCCAGGTGGAACGGGACCGTGGCAGGCTGTTGGAAAACCGGGGCGAATCATGATCGGCCGAGTTTCTTCAACAGGCCTGCTAGAAGAGATGCCAGCTGACTGTAATTCCGGCGAAGACGATCGCTGTCATCGTCATGAGCTTGATCAGGATATTAAGGCTTGGCCCGGAGGTGTCCTTAAAGGGATCGCCGACGGTATCCCCGATCACGGCTGCCTTATGCGCGGCGGAACCCTTCCCTCCGAAGTGTCCCTCTTCGATGTACTTCTTCGCATTATCCCAAGCCCCGCCTGAATTCGCGAGAAAGACGGCGAGCACAAATCCACAAGCCAACGCCCCGGCGAGCAAACCAATGACCCCGGCAACCCCGAACAGCAGGCCCGCCACGATCGGAATCGCCACGGCCAGGAGCGATGGAAGCATCATCTCGCGCTGGGCCGCCTTTGTGGAAATCGCCACACAACGGGCGTAATCGGGCTCCTGGGTTCCGTCCATGATTCCAGGCATCTCATTGAACTGCCTGCGTACCTCGTCGACCATCTTGCCGGCGGCTCTGCCGACCGCCTGCACCGTCAATCCGCAGAAGAGGAAGGCCGCCATGGCGCCGAGAAATATCCCGACGAGAACCAGGGGGTTGAGCAGGTGCACTCCGAAGTAATGCATGAAATCCCGCAGGCTCGCCTCACCCACCGCAACCATCAAGCCGTTCCCGGCGTCGAGAAGCGTGACACCGGTGCGAATGAGCGAGGCCCGGACGACCTCGATATACGTGGCAAGCAGCGCCAGTGCGGTGAGCGCCGCCGATCCGATCGCGAACCCTTTGCCCGTGGCCGCGGTAGTATTGCCCAGCGAATCCAGCGCATCCGTTCGCCCGCGCACCTCCGGTCCCAGACCGCTCATTTCCGCGTTGCCGCCGGCGTTGTCGGCAATCGGACCATACGCATCGCTTGCCAACGTAATGCCGAGTGTCGAAAGCATCCCAACCGCGGCGACTCCGATGCCGTATAGCCCCATGCTCAAGTTCATCAGATCGAACCCGGAGGCGAGCATAAATGCCGCGAGTGTACCCGCTGCAACCGCCAGCATGGGAATGGCTACAGAGATCATGCCGAAGCCGGTACCGCTGATAATCACGGTCGCCGGACCGGTATTCGCCTGGCGCGCAATTTCACGCGCCGGCTTGAATGAGCTTGCGGTGAAGTACTCCGTCGACTTCCCGATGATGACTCCCGTGAGCAGACCGGCTACGACGGCGCCCCACAACCCCCAGGGATTCTCCATGCCGAGCAAAAAGACGATTCCGAGGGAGGCGGCGGTGATCAGGATCGCGCTCAGGTTGATTCCGCGCGACAGGGACTCGAGCAGCTCCCGCTGCCCCGCCCCTTCACGGGTCCGCACGGCGAAGACCCCCGCAATGGAAGCGAGAATTCCGAGGCCGGCGACGGCCAGCGGGAACAGGACCGCCTTCCACTGCATGTCGCCGGCCCCGAGGAATGCCGCGGCACCCAGGGCGCACGCCGCGAGAATCGAGCCTGTATAGGATTCGAAAAGGTCGGCCCCCATGCCGGCCACGTCCCCGACATTGTCGCCAACATTGTCCGCAATGGTGGCCGGATTGCGCGGATCATCCTCCGGAATTCCAGCCTCGACCTTTCCCACCAGATCGGCGCCGACGTCGGCCGCCTTGGTGAAGATTCCTCCACCCACACGGGCGAACAACGCCTGGAAGGAAGCCCCCATCGCGAAATTCAACATCGTCGTCGTCGCCAGCATCAGATTCTCTCCCGATCCATCGGAGTAGGGAAAAATTTGATTGAAGATCCAGAGCCAGAACACCACCTGCAGGATCGCAAAGCCGACCACGGTCAAGCCCATCACCGCGCCGCTACGGAACGATACGCGTAACGCCCGCCCCAGCGAAGTCCGTGCGGCGTGCGCCGTGCGCGCGGAAGCCGCGGTTGCCGTTCGCATGCCGTAGAATCCGGCCAACGCCGAAAGCAAACCGGCCAACAGGAATCCGACCGGCAGCCAGCGGCTCTGGACCTCGAACCCGAAGGCGAGCACAGCCAGGATGAGCGCCATCGCGACGAACACGATGAGCATCACCCGGTACTGCTGAAACAGGTACGCCATCGCCCCGCGCCGAACGTGGCTCGCGATCGTGCGCATGCGCTCGGTGCCTTCCTCCTCCCGGAGCATCTGCCGCGTAAACATCCATGCCGTCGCCAGGGCAATCAACCCGGTGAGGCCCGCCATCCAAAAAATCGTCTCAGTCATTGGTTTCAGGTCGTTCAGAAAGTCGGTTGTCCAAATTCAGGCCGGCCGCTCATGCCAGCTTGGGCGCCTGCGCCGATCGCCACCATTCGTAGTATTCGCGTTCGAGCTTCGAGCGGTCCGGCATCGGGTAATAGAGAATGTGCTCCCCCTCCCCGACGAAATACCCGTCCTTTACCGTGCGATACATGATCTCCCCGCGCAGCTGGCGCTCCACCGTCTTCGTCGGCTTTTCCTTTGCGACCGCCACCTCCCGCAGGCAGTCGCGCAGATGCCCGATGTTCTCGTACGGGAGTTCTCCGATGTCTTCGGAATCCGGATCGTGGCGCAAACTGCGCAGAATCAGGTTGCAGAAAACGATTTTCGGAACCTCCAAGGTGTTGCTTCCACCGGTGATGAATTGACTGAAGGCCTTCGGAGTGAGGGTGCTCACCACCCGGGGGGTGACCGGACAGAGTTCCTGGTAGAAGTGCAGGCGTTCGTCGTGCTGCAGGTCGTAAGCCCCCTGCTGGAGGGCCAGAACCCGCCCGTCATCCGTCGCCAGGTAGAGATCCTTGAACGCTTCCAGCGGAACCCGCTCCAGGACGCGATAGATGCTCAGATAAACCGAGCGTTTCGGCGTCCCGTCGGGATGCGGCACGCACCGCGCATCCATTTCCCGCCAAGGGAGATCGACATCACGCAGCTGTGAAGAGTCGAGTTCGAAGAAAACAGCCTGACCCCGCGAACGCTTGCGCGACCCGACTGCGAAGTAGTTGCCAAACTCCTCCGGGGACAGCATGGAGGCGATCAGCGACTCGGGAATAATCGATAGATAGAGATACTTTTTCATACCGGAATTCACTCCTGCACACCGTGGTAAAGCAGGTATACAGCATTATCAATTCTTTTTTATGACGTTGGCGTTATCATTTTAGTTAATCTTGAAAGAGCGAATCGCGAATTTCTGTGATGCCCTCGCAGAACTGTGACGTTGCATTCGCAGCCGCCATCTCCATATTGGCGTTATGATACCAGAACTCGAAGATCTCTACGAGGATATCATCGGGAAGGCCCAGCGCGGTTTGGGACTCCAGGACGCGGACGTAGTCCGGCAAGCGGGCGTCTCGCTCGAAGCCTGGAAGGCGGCGCTACGAGGCACCTTCTCCGAGCAGACAGCGCGTGCGGTCGCCCCGGTTCTCGGGCTCGATGCCGATGCGCTCGTCGGGATAGGGAGCGGAACCTGGAAGCCGGAACCCGTGCAGCTCGACGGTCTGGCGCAGATAAGCTCCACGTTTGGAGACATGCGGGTCAACGCCTATCTGGTGTGGGATCCGCATTCCCGCGCGGCTGTGCTCTTTGACAGCGGAACCGACGCCGAGGCGATTATAACCGTGGTTCGGGAGCAGAGCCTTCAGGTCGAAACCATCCTGCTCACCCACACGCATGCCGACCACATCGAGGCGCTCCCCGCCGTGCGGGAGGCGTTTCCCGAGGCATCGCTCTGGGCTCACGAAAAAGGCGCGCTGCCGAACGCCCGTGATTTCGACCAGGGGCACCGTTTCGGAGCCGGGAGCTTGCGCATCGAGGCCCGTCATACCCCCGGCCACAGCACCGACGGGGTCACTTTCGTAGTCGATGGTTTGGAACAGCCGGTCGCCGTGGTTGGGGACGCAATCTTTGCGGGGTCGATGGGAGGCGCGCCAAACGCATGGAAGAACGCCCTCGCGGTCAACCGGGAGAAGATTCTGAGCCTGCCGGAGAACACGGTGTTGTGCCCCGGCCACGGGCCGATGACAACGATCGCCGAGGAGCTCCGGCACAATCCCTGCTACGCGGGAGACGATCCCTCCGCCAAATATTGAACCCGATGCAACAATGGCACAAAAGATAGCATTCGTCGGAGTCGGCCGGATGGGCGCGAACATGGCGCGCCGACTGAAGGATCGCGGCTACACCATCGGCGCCGTATACGACAGCAATCGCGAAACCGCGGGTGATCTGGCCCGGGAGCTCGCGTGTGATGCTCCGTCACGTCTCACCGAGGTCGCGGAAGCGGCCGACGTAATATTCACGGTTGTACCGGATGACCGGGCGATGCGGGCGATTTTCAACACCCGGAAGGACAATCTGCTTGCGGGACGGGCGGTCGGAAAAATTTTCATCAACTGCGCCACGGTATCGCCGAAGGTTCATGTCGAAGTGGATGCGCACTGCCGCAAAGCGAAAGCAGCGAGTATCGAGGCGTGCATGGCCTCGAGCATCCCGCAGGCTCGTGACGGCACGCTCTACCTTATGGTGGCCGGGCAGCGACGCACCGTTGAACGCGTCCGCCCGCTGCTCGCCGACCTCAGCACCTCGCTGCGTTTCATCGGACCCGCCGGCAAGGCCGCCGAAGTCAAGGCCCTGGTCAACATGGTGATGAACATCAACACCGCCGCGCTCGCTGAAGGGCTCGGACTCGGAAACGCCCTCGGCATCGATCTCGACCTGCTTCGCGAGGTGTTCGCACAGACCGGCGCGAACAGCCGGGTCCTGGAAACCGACGGAGAGGATATGCAGAAGCGCGATCACGATTGCTACTTCTCTGCCGCTCATGCGGCCAAGGACAGCGGTATCGCCGCTGCTCTGGCAAGAAAAGCGCGCCTGAACCTGCCGCTCAACGAGGCTACGCTGGAACAATACCGCAAGCTCGACGCGATGGGCCTCGGCCACCTCGACAAGTCGGGCGTCGCCGAGCTGACCTTCCGCGGCCGTGGCAAGCGCCGGCGCGCTTGACCGGACTCGGGTACCCTCACACGAGCGCAGCAGTGAACTTTTCCCGGGAAGAACTCCTCGAACAACGCGCGCTGCTGCAACGGCATCTCGCCTGGATCGAGGGAAAGCTGCGCCTCCTGGAGTCGGAATCCTCCCGGGACCCCTCGTCCGAACCAGCCGGCGTTGTGGCGGAGCAATCCGAGACGGATTCCCGCGCAACCCGGTTCCCGCCATCGGAAGTCCGGCAACCGGCACCATCCGGTCCGCTCCACAGCCATGAGGCCTTCGCCGGGCCGGATCCTGTCGGCGTTACTCGGGTCACCAAGGCCGGGTGCATCACCCTCTTTGTTATCGCTTCGGCGCTCGTTCTCGCCACGATTTTCCTGCTCCCGCTGCTGATCTACGGGTAGGCGGGAAAACGGAATCGAGCATCCGTCGAGATTTCGGTCTTTCAACTCTCTCGTGTCCGCCGTCCGGTCCGCATCCAGTCAGGGTTGCGCTGGACTACACTCCAGAATGCCGTGGAACAATATTATCTCCTATTCCCACTGATCTCAGGATTCTTCTACGCAGCCAGCGCGCTCTTCCTCAAAGCCGGAGCCCGGGAAGGCGCCGGTCCCGTGCGGACCACGGTGCTAGTCCTCTGGGCGATGGCGGCGGGATTTCTGCTCTTCTACCCGTGGGGGGAGTTCCCGATCCGCCCTGAGTCCTGGTGGCCGAGTCTCGCGGTGGGCTTCATGTTTCTGCTCGGGCACTTGTTCCTGGTCCTCTCATACGCCCGTGGAGACGTCTCGGTCGCCACTCCGGTCATGGGAACGAAAGTCCTCCTCGTCGCCATCCTCGTCGCGATCATCTCAGACGATCCGCTGGGATGGCGAACATGGACCGCGGCTGTGCTGACTACCGTGGCCCTCGCGCTGCTCGTGAGCCCCGTCCATCGGGATGCTGTTTCAACACGCCGAGCCAGGACCGGATTCATTTATGCGCTCGCGACGGCGGCATCGTTTGCCGTCTTCGATGTGATGATCCAGGAATGGAGCCCGGTGATCCGCTTCGGACTGCTGGCGCCATTCGCGATGGTTTTCGCGGCGCTCGGATCTTTGCTCCTGATGCGATTCGCCAGAAGCCGGAGCTTTCGCTTCTCCCGGAGGGCGTGGCGCTTTCTGATCCCAGGAGCCGCCCTGCTGACCGGCCAGGCGATGCTTCTGATCTGGACCATCGGAACCTTCGGCGTCGCCGCCCCCGCGAATATCGTCTACAGCAGCCGTGGCGTCTGGAGTATCCTTCTCGTACTTTTCATCGGATCGCAGTTCGGCGACCGCGAATCCCTGCATGATCCAAAGGTCGTGGTCCGCCGACTTATCGGAGCTGTCCTGATTATAATCGGGATCATGCTGGTATTCGGATAAATTGACTCGTCCGCCGCGCGGTTCGCCCTCAAATTCTCCTGACATGCATCGAACCGATCTCGCAGGAGCATGGACGCTGCGCCGGAACAATCAGGATGAAACGAATCCTTGTAACCGGTGCGCCGGACAGGTGGGCGAGAGGCACCGTTCGCGTGCCCGGCAAAGCAGCTTCCCGTTTGCTGCGAGGACTCCTTCGGCTGCCGATGAATGAGCCTGCACGGGAACGAACGGTATTCCGTGCTGGCGCAAACGCAATTCACCCTCCACCCTGGATGCCATGACACCATCAAACCATTCTCCCGTCCGGTCAATCAGCGGCGTGATGCCCGATCTTGCCCAGATTGCCGATTTTGGGCCGCCCCGCAGTGAAATCGGAGTTGGCTGTCTGATGCCCTGGCAGGGCAAGCTGTACGTCCTGAATTACGTCTCCCATCGCCGAAGGACAGGAACCGGCACGGGTCTGCGTGTCATCGAGGCGGATTTTACCATGTCGCGTCATCCGCAGGGAGTCGATGGAACATACGCCAACCGCTTTGTTCACGCAGCGAGCAGCCAGCTGATTATCGGACCGCACGTGATTGACACCTCGCATCAGGTTCGAACCGTTGAGTCGCTCATCGATGTCCGCCTGTGCGGAACCGCCACCCACCTGACCGATCCCGACGAATTTGTTTACATGCTCGGAATGGAAGGCGAACTGTTCGAACTGAATGTGGACACCCTCGAGACAACACAGCTCTTTGACCTCACGTCGGTCCTGGAAACACCGGGCGAGTCAAAGTGTCATTTCAAGGACTGTTTCACCGCGTGCGGCAAACTCGTGGTTGTCAACAACGACTACTCGGAACCGGATTTTCTGGGCGATCAGAGCGAAGGGACACTGGCCGAATTCGATGGGAGCGCGTGGAGGGTCATCGACCGTCATCCATACGTAGCCGTACACTCGCTCTCCGCTTTCGGGAACACGATTTTTGCGAGCGGATGGGATCGCGCTTCGGCCGTGCTCAACGTCTATACCAAGGCGGACGACCGATGGACCAAATACAGGATGCCCAAGGCATCCCATTGCTGGGATCATAAGTGGCAGACGGAATGGCCGCGCCTCCGCTCGGTCGAACACGAACGCCTGTTGATGGATCACCACGGCATGTGGTATGAACTCTCACCATGGGCCTTTGGGGGCCGCATCTGGGGCGTGCGCCCAATCTCCACCCACCTCTGGGTCCATGGCGACTTCTGCACATGGAAGGGACTGCTCGTCATCGGCGCCGACAATGCGAGCTTCGAATTCGGCGGTAATGTCGTCTGCGCTGAACCGCAGTCGGGGATCTGGATGGGACGAACCGACGATCTCTGGAACCTCGGAAAACCGGCCGGCTGGGGAGGCCCGTGGTGGGACGACCCGGTCGAGGCAGCCGTTCCATCCGATCCGTATCTCATGACGGGATTCGACCGTAAATGCCTCCATCTGTCACACGCGGGATCCGGAGACGTGACCTTCGATCTCGAGGTTGATTTCCTCGGTTGCGGCGCATGGAGATCGTATCGAAAGATCACGGTTCCGGCAGGGGGGTATGAAGCGTTCACATTCCCGACGGGATTCTCGGCCCACTGGATCCGCCTTACCTCCGATCAATCCTGCCGCGCAACCGCGCATTTGCACTACACGTGACATGAATACCGCTCGAGATCAGCGGTCCCGGAACGCCCTCGAACCCCCCGGCGCAGGTCCCTGGGGGTTGTGGTGACGAAGCGTCCCGTCTGATCTCCCACCTCAGTCCACCCGGACCACGCGGATCGGACGGACGGCTTGCAAGTTGTAGAGATCGGCCCGGCGGGCGAAGAATGGGCGGACGGTGCCGACCTCGCGCTGCAGGGCCAGTGTGTTCAAATCGAGATCGACGATGACCATCGTCTCGTCGCCCGGCTCCGCTTCCCCGGCGACCCCGGTCGGAGGGAAGGCGAAATCACACGGGGTCAGCACGGCGGCCTGGGCGTAGTTGATCAGATAGTTCTTGAAGGTCGGAAGGTTTCCGACATTCCCCGACAGCGCCACGTAGAGGTAGTTTTCCACCGCCCGCGCCTGGGCGCTGTAACGCAGCCGGTCGTACGCTTTTTTCTCGTCCGCCGAAAACGGCACGAACAACACCTCGGCACCCGCCAGCGTGAGCAGGCGCGAGAGTTCCGGAAACTCAATGTCGTAGCCGAGCAGGATTGCAAAACGCGCCACCGGAGTCTCAAAAACGCGCAGTTCCTCGCCCGGTTTGAATCCCCACTCCTCGAGATCCATCGGGCTGATATGAAGCTTGTCCTGGGTCTCGATCTTCCCGCTCGGGGTGAAGAGGTGCCCGACGTTGTAGAACGCGCCGTCCCGCTCGACGGGAGTTGATCCTCCGATGATGTAGAGACCCCGGTCGACCGCGAATTCTCGCAACAAATCCAGATACCGATCGTGCAGGTTCGCCAGTCGCCGCATCGCTTCATCCGTCTCCAGATCCGTGGGCATCAGGCAGAACAGCTGGGCCGTGAAGAGCTCTGGCAGCACCAGGAAATGCGCATGGTAGCGATGGGCCGTATCGACGAAGAAATCGACGGTGCTTGCAAACTCGTCCCAGGCATGGATCCGCCTCATATAGAACTGTGCGCAACAGACTCGTATGTTGCGCACCGGCCGCTTCAACGGATTCGCCGCGATGAGGCGGCGGGCCGGGTTAAAATCGGGATTCAGCATTTCCAACAGCGTTGAGTAATTGAGGCTGGCGTCGTCCGGAAGAAAGTTCAGGAGCACCCGCTTCACCTTGTACCCGGCGCGCAGATGCGCGTTGAGCGCCGAATCCTTCAGCTCGCCGGATTCCACCTTCTTCACATACTGCTCCGGAGTCATCTTCCCCGCGACCGCGCTGTACCCCGGGATGCGTCCATACGCCACCATGCGTCGGAGATTGTAATGGCGCATCAAGGCGTGGCGCTTTTCGTAGAGCAGGCTCGCAATCCGCTTCCCGCGGTGCTGCGGATGCACTGCGATATCCGCGCCATAGAGTGTATCCCCGGCCGGCTCGTGCGTGCCGAACGTATAGCCTCCCGTGATCTCGCTGTAACTGTACCCGTGGGTGTTGTCATCCAGCTGTACGATCAGCGACGTGCAATAGCCGACCACCTCTCCGTCGATCTCCGCGAGGAACTGTCCCTCTGGAAATGCCTCGAGCTGCATTTCGTAAAGCCGCTCGTCAAATTGCATGCTCGCGGGATAATCGGAGTACGCTGCGATGTGACAGGCGATGATTCCCGGAATATCCTCCTTGGTCCAGTTTCGAACAATCGGTTTCGACGATTCAGCCATAGTATGCAGCCAACTCTAGGGCGCTTTCACGCGGGTGACGAGACCATTTCGTCCGGCGCCGCAGTATGGGATTGAAACTGTTCCAGCGAACCGCTTCACTCGGCAACAATGCGTGCTTATCTCGATCTCTTGAACGATGTCCTCGAACACGGGACGCGCCGCGACGACCGAACCGGAACCGGCACGCTTTCGGTCTTCGGCGCGCAGACCCGCTACGATCTCGCATCCGGGTTTCCACTTCTAACCACCAAGAAGCTGCACCTGCGCTCAATCATCCACGAACTGCTCTGGTTTCTGAACGGTGACACCAACACGGCTTATTTGAAAGCCAACAAGGTCTCAATCTGGGATGAGTGGGCGGACGAGAATGGGGATCTCGGGCGTATTTACGGCGCGCAGTGGCGGGCGTGGCGCCGTCCCGACGGCACGACCGTCGACCAGATCCGGCAGCTGCTTGAGGGACTGCGCAAGGACCCCTGCAGCCGTCGTCACATCGTATCCGCCTGGAACCCCGGCGAACTCGATCTGATGGCGCTGCCTCCGTGCCACACCCTCTTTCAGTTCTACGTGGATACGAACGCGGGAACGCTGAGCTGTCAGTTGTACCAGCGCAGCGCCGATCTCTTTCTGGGGGTTCCGTTCAACATCGCCTCCTACGCCCTCCTGACGCTTATGATCGCGCAGGTGTGCGGCTACCGTCCAGGGACCTTCGTGCACACCTTCGGCGATCTTCATCTCTATTCGAACCATTTGGATCAGGCGCGAACCCAGCTCGTGCGTGAGCCCCGTCCCCTCCCCCGCATGCGCCTGAACCCGGAGGTCGACGACCTCTTTGCATTTCGCTTCGAAGATTTTACACTCGAGAATTACGACCCGCACCCGGCGATCCGGGCGCCGATCGCGGTGTGACCACGCACTATGCCCGAATCACGCCCTCATACCCGTCCCGGCGAGTAAAACGCGATCGCCGTAATGGGTCTCTCAATCGTATCCGATAATAGGGTACAGCGTGCGAACTGCGGACCAGGGGGCAGCCCCCTTGTGTCCAACGTCAATTTCAACCCCGCGGGCTCGAGGGCTTTCGACATCCGTAATGGGTTTGTCAGGCGTCCACTTCGCCTTTCGTCACATACCGTAGGATCCGCACGACCTGGCTCTCGTCGCGCGCGACAGCGTTGGCGGTCTCGTCGACTTCCTTCAGGGCGTGATCGAACTCCTCCGGATGCACGATAATCAGCGGCTTGCCGAGCGCCGCAGCGAAACCGGCGTCGAACGCGGCGTTCCACTGGCGATATTTCTCGCCAAACTTCACGACGACGACGTCGGCGCGGCGAATCAACGTTCGCGTGCGAACCGCGTTGACGCCGGCGCCCTTGCGGTCCCGCCAGAACGCCGATTCCTCCTCACCGAGGATCCGTACGCCGCACGAATCGCTGGCGGCGTGATCGGTCACCGGCCCGGTAAACACAATCTCCAGGCCGTGCTCCTTCGCCTCCCGCACCAGGGTCTCCCGCCACGGGGAATGAATCTCTCCCGCCAAGTATACATTCCAACTCATGTAATGGGACATACCCCACCGCAGGGCGGAGATCAATCTCGGAAACGGGAGGTGGGAAACGCTGAACCCCCTGTCAATTCTCCGCCAACCGCCAGAGCCAGATGTGACTCCCGCGATTCCGGCCGAACGTGCTGTTGACGACCGCTGCGGCGACAACGATCCGGGGCAACCACGAGAAAACATCCGGACTCCGCGATATGTTCACGGGCTCCTCGAATCGCGCCGTGCCATCGCCGTCAAAGCGCTGAAAGAACAGGTCCTGCACTTTGTGGTTCGCCCACACGACCGCCACGCCACCCGACTGATCGACCGCGACCGTCGGGTCGTCCACGAAGTGAAACTCCGACTCGTTCATCCGCCACGGGCCGCGGTAGGCATCCCCGGAGGCAATGGTGTGCGGCCCCTCCCAGCGCACGTAATGCGCATCCCCCTCGTCTTCTCCGCGAACCGGCGCGACCGCGCACAGGGAGATCAAAAGAGCGCCTGCCGCGACGCGGCCGGCCGGCGACGCGCGAAACTGCGACGGCCCATGCATAGCCAATAAGATAGCCGGCTTCGGCCCGGCCCGCAAGAGGAAGACCTCTATCGCCGCAGCCGGGAGGGGACGCGCGCAGGAAACCGGAGCCAGCGCTCGAATCGGCTGTTGATGCGGTCGAAGTGCTCCGCCCACCATTCCGGGTCGCTGTGGAAGGCGGTACGCAGGTTCTCCGGTGCTGAGGGGAGGTATGGACGAACGTCTTCCGGCACGTATTCCATCGACGACCGGCGAACGGGCCCGTAAGCGATGTAGCGCGTCTGATTCGCGAGGCGGCGGGTCGACGTGGCGAAGCGGACGAATTCGCGGGCACGGTCGGTATTCCGGCCGTGTTTCGGGATGCCCCAGACATCCAGTGCGGTGATCTGGCGATCCCACACGATCTCGATAGGAGCGCCGCGCCGCTTGGCGTCGAAGGCCCGCCCATTGTAGACCGATCCCATTGTCACCTCGCCGCGTTCCAGCCAGGCGATTGCCTGTTCCCCATCGGTCCACCAGCGAACGACCGCTTTGATATCGTTCAGCTTGCGGAGTGCCCTCTGTACACCGGCCTCGGTCTCCAGCACCGCGTAGACGGAATCCGGATCGACTCCGTCGGCGATCAGCGCCCACTCCAGATTCCCAACCGGTGTTTGTCGGAGTGTTCGCTCACCCGGAAATGCCTCCAGGTCGAACAGATCCTCCAGGCGGGTCGGGGCCGCGGGATGCTGTGCCCGGTTGTAAGCGATGACTGTGGAGTACACGATATTCCCCACGCCGAATTCCATGATGCTCCCATCGATAAAGTCCTCGCGGGCGGGCGTTCCATCCGGCGCGGGCGCCAGGTCGTCTGGATCGACCGGCTCAAGCAAGCCCTCCCGGCCCGCCCGAATGGCGTCAAACAACTCGAAATCCACAACATCCCAACGCACATTGTGCGACCGGACCTGCGAGCGAACCGCATCGATCCCGCCCGCGTACTCGATAATCTCAACGCGAACGCCCGTCTCCTCCTCGTAGTCCCGTATGAATCCGTGAATCTGGCTCCGCACGTATGCCCCCCCCCACGAGGCGATTCGAAGCGTCTCCGCAGTCGCTGTCGTTCCGAGACCGAAAACCAACAACACGGCGATGCCCCATTGCACGCACCTGCTGAGCAATCCCTCACGTTTCCGCATCACCAGTAATATCCCATGTTGAGGTTGATCCGTGATTTCCAGGTGCGCACACCGTCGCCGGCCAGGGAACCGTCGCCGAAAAACGGCATGTTCCTCGCATGAATCCAGTCGAGGTACATGTACAGCGGTCCGATCCCCATGGCGGCGCCGATTGTGTTGATCTGCGAATCCGCGAATCCCGTCACATCCTTGAACAGGATTGAATAGTTGTTGTACAAGATCAGTTCGTCGAAATACATGCCGGTGTGCGGCACGCTGTAGGCGATGTTGGCGACTGCAACACTGCCGCGTGATGCCGCCTCGTAGCTGGTCGCAAGGGCGCCGAGTGCAACCACACGGTCGCTGACGCCCATCGGGTTTTTCGGATGGTACTCGAAACGAGCCAGCTGAGCCTGAAAGTTCCACAGGCTCACGTGCGCATTCCAGTGAGCGGCGAGTGCCCAATGGTGTCCGGTACGGCCTGTCACGCGATTGTATAGTTCTCCGAGCTGACCGGAGAGCCCGACCTCGTGGGTCGAACCGCTTCCCGTCTCGAATGTGCGGGCGACCCGGGTGTTGAGCTGATTGATCTTCTCGTTTTGCTGTTCGCCCACACGTACGACATCGAAGGCGTATCGTTCCAGGCTCGCTGAGTCTCCGAGTTCGCTGTTCTTATAGAAAGCCAGGTGCACCTTCCATGATTCGGTGGAGACCAGATACTGGATTCCCAGATCGTAGTTATCCGCCAGGCCCAGGTAATATGGCACGCCAAACCAAAAACTGTGGGCAGCGTACGGAAGGAGACCGAACGGCACCTGAGAGACTCCCAGATGCACCGATCCGTGCCGGCCAAAGTCATATCCAATCCAACCGTGATGCAGTGCATTCATGTACGGGTAGAAGCGGTACTCGGCCGAAATCAGGTAGTCCTGCAACCCGCCCGAAACGCCGATCCGAAACAACTCGAATCCGCTTTCCCCCTTGCGGTCCCTGGAGCCCTCGTCAAAATTCCGTAGCGACGCGTTGAACCGCAGTGCTCCCCCGAACCGCAGGGTCTCCGGAGTCGGTTCGGACACCGCGGAAAGGGCGGCAAGGGAAGAGCGCGCGTCCAAATCGGCAGTCGACATGGCCTCATCGGGCTGGACTGGTCCGGCTTGTGCGGCGTGTGATTGCCGCAGGTGTTCCCGCCCGTCCGCTCGCTCCGCCGACGCCTCCGATCCACGCTCCAGGCGCTCCAGCCGTTCCTTCAACGCCTCGATCTCCCGGCGCAGTTCTCGGATCTCATCCTCCCGCGGATCCGCCGCGAGACCGTTTGCGGACAAGCCGAGAATCAGGAGGGAGAGCAGCCGTAACGCCCGCGCACGCAAGGGCTGAACGGTGCTGGTGGATCGTGTGTTGAAGAAACCCATGGCGGTTGCACTGTTTTCGACACCGACCGGCGCGTTTCCGGCGTCCAGAATAAGAATTGGCACCCTCCAAATCGAGGTCAACGCGGAATGCAACCGGATTTCCCGGGTTCTCAATAAGCACGCACCACGCACAGCTGTCGCATCAGGGCCTGTCGTCTCTCGTACAGGAGACTCGCGATCCGCTTTCCCCGGTGTTGCGGACACCCTGCGACGTCCGACGCGTACGGCATATTCCCGGCTGGCTCGTCCGCCGAAAACGTAGACCCTCGCCGAAGGGCGGTGACGGGATGAATCCGGACATCGCACAATGATGTTGAAACCGCCGTACCGACGCGCTTCACTCGAGACCGATGCGCGTTTACCTCGACCTTCTGAGCCACGTCCTCGAACACGGGACGCGCCGCGACCAGATCCGGCATCTGCTTGAGGGGCTCCGCAAGGACCCCTGCAGCCGTCGTCACATCGCTTCCGCCTGGCACCCTGGCGAACGCGATCCGATGGCGCTGCCTGCGTGCCACGCCCCCTCTGCATTTCGTTTCGAAGATTTTACACTCGGGAATGATGACCCGCAGCCGGCGATCCGGGCGCCGATTGCGGTGTGATGACGCGCCATGCACGAATCACGCCCTCATACCCGTCCCGGTGAGTGGAACGCGATCGCCGCAATGGCCCGCAACCGCGTGATTGCCCATGGCGGCGTAATCCCGTGGCAGCTTCCGGAGGATTTTCGATGGGTGAAACGGAAGACGACGGGCCAGGTGATCGTGATGGGGCGCAAGACGTTCGAATCCCTGGGAAAACCGCTCCCGGGGCGCACCAATGTAGTCCTGAGCCGTTCCCTCAAATCGGCCCCGGATGGCGTCGTCCTGCTCCCGGACCTCGAGGCGCTGACGGCATGGGCGCCCGGCGCACCCGGTGAAACCTGGATATTCGGGGGCGCCGACATCTACCGGCAAACCCTGCCGCTCTGCTCCGATCTCTATCTCTCCGTGGTTGATTGCGAGCCCGAGGGAGACCGCTTCTTCCCCCCCTTCGAGGCGGAATTCGAGCTGCACGAAACGGTTCGAACTTACCCCGCGTTCAAGATCCTCCACTACCGGCGTTCGCACAGGATGGGTGGTTGAAACGCGGATTCTCCTTACAATCGACTGGAGTAACCGTGTCGAGTCGGGTCCACGGCAGCAGGGGCATCGCACCCAATCCGCGCAGCCCCGTGAACCGAATCCCATCGATTGCACTGGCCCTCGCTACAAACCGGTGTTATACCGTAACGGTATGAAATCGCATCGACAAGAACTCTGGTTCGAGGTTGAAGAGCGGCGCGCGTTTTTAAACATCACGCCGCGCGTGGAAGAAGCGCTCGCGGCCAGCGGAATTCGCGAGGGGTTGTGCGTGGTCAACGCAATGCACATTTCCGCGAGCGTGTTTATCAACGACGATGAATCGGGACTCCACGGCGATTTTGAAGTATGGCTGGAGAAGCTCGCTCCCGAACACCCGCATAATCAGTACGCCCACAACGTCGGCGAGGACAATGCGGACGCCCACCTGAAACGCACCATCATGGGGCGGGAGGTCGTGGTCGCGGTAACGGAGGGCAGGCTCGACTTCGGACCGTGGGAGCAGATTTTCTACGGGGAGTTTGACGGTCGTCGACGCAAGCGCGTGCTGATCAAGATCATCGGAGCGTAAAGCCCCACCCTTTCAGCTTTTCACCATCTCAATGCGCTCCTCCACCCTCTCCGGAGAGCGCTTTGGCCATGTCACCCACGACGGCTTTGGCATCACCGAAGACCATGAGCGTCTTTTCGAGGGTGTAGAGCTCATTCTCGATGCCGGCGAAGCCGGGGTTCATGGATCGTTTGACGGCGAGGACCGCTCGCGCCTTATCGGCGTCGATCACCGGCATCCCGTAGATGGGTGAATTCGGATTGGTCTTTGCTGCCGGGTTTACCACATCGTTCGCGCCGATCACGAGCACCACGTCGACCTGCGCCATATCCCGGTTGATCTCATCCATCTCCACGAGATCCTCGTACGGGATATCGGCCTCGGCCAGAAGGACATTCATATGCCCCGGCATCCGCCCGGCAACCGGATGGATCGCGAATTTGACTGAGATCTCGCGCTTGGTGAGCTGATCGTACAGCTCGCGCACCCGGTGCTGCGCCTGAGCCACGGCCATACCGTACCCCGGAATGATCACCACTCGTTCAGCCTGCTCCATCATGTCGGCCGCGTCGCGCGGTGTCGCACTCTTGACCGGCTTTTGCTCCCCGGCGACATCAGCCGTACTCACTTTTCCAAAGGCGCCGAACAGCACGTTCCTGAAGCTTCGATTCATCGCCTTGCACATGATAATCGAGAGGATGAGGCCCGAAGCCCCATCGAGGGCTCCGGCGATGACGAGGAGTTTGTTCTCGAGCACAAAACCCATGGCCACGGCGGAGAGGCCGGCGTAGGAGTTGAGCAATGCGATGACCGTGGGCATGTCCGCTCCACCGATCGGAAGCACGAGCATGATCCCGAAAGCCAGTGAAAGCACGAGCAGAATCGGGAAAAGGAACGACCACTCAGGGTTGATGATCAAGGCGATGCCGCACCCGATCGCCGCTCCGAGGATGATAAAATTGATGATGTTCTGTCCGCGATACGTAATCGGCCGCGTCGGGATGATCTCCTGCAGCTTCCCGGCCGCCATCAGGCTTCCCGTAAAGGTCAAACCGCCGAGGAGCACCTCGGCGCTGAGCGCGAAGGTGCGAAAGGTCGTGAGTTCGCCGTCGAGCCACAGGTAGTACTTCGCCGTGCCCACAAGGGCGGCAGCGAGCCCCCCGAATGCGTGCGAGAGCGCGGTTCGCTGCGGCACCGCGGTGAGCGGCACCCTCGAGAGAGGGATCCCGATGATCCCGCCGACGATCACGGCGAGAGCAATCCACGGCAGGCTCTCCACGGCAATGGTCGGACCGATAATGGTTCCGCCGACCCCGATCGTCATAGCCCAGACGCCGGATACCACGCCGCGCCGCGCGGTCTTGGGGGTGTTCATCCACTTCAGTGAGAAGATGAACAGAACGGTTGCGATCAGGTAACTGATCTGGACGATCAATTCACGATATTCCGGACTCATGATTTCTGCTCCGGCGCGCGGGTTTTAAACATCCTCAACATGCGGTTTGTGATCAGGAATCCACTAACGATATTGATGGAGGCGGCGACGATTGCGACCAGTCCGAGCACCGAAATCCACGCTGGATGGTCGTCTCCAACCTGCGGGCCCGCAACGAGAATGGCGCCGACGATCACCACCGCTGAAATCGCGTTGGTCAGCGACATGAGAGGTGTATGCAGCAGACGCGAGACGTTTCGAATCACGTCCCATCCGATGAACGTCGCCAGCACAAAGACGAATATGAGCGGAACCACAACGTTCAGCGTGTCGCCGCCGTAGGCGGGTGACGTGATCTCCGCCGTGGTGGCGGCCAGAATGGGTATCTGTATCATGGCGTACTGTATTAGGATTGAGTCTGCTGCTTGAAACGCGGGTGGCAGATCTCTCCCGCGTGTGTGATCAAACACTCGCGGAGAAGCTCGTCCTCGGGCGAAATCGACATGGAGGCGCTGTCTTTATCCCAGAAATCTTCGATCAGGCCGACCAGGTTCGCGCCATAGACCTGGCTGGCGTTCTGCGGAACCCGACCGGAAAGATTCGGATCGCCGATGATGCTCACCCCCTCGATCGAGACGACCTCGCCCGAAACCGATCCCTCGACATTGCCACCCGAATCCACCGCCATATCCACGATGACGCTGCCCGGTTTCATCCCCGCCACCATGTCGCTCGTGACGATCACCGGCGCCTTCCGACCGAACACCTGTGCCGTCGTGATCACCAAGTCCGCGTCGGCACAGCATTTCTTCATCCCCTGGCGCTGCCGTTCGATCTGTTCGGGAGTCAGCTCCTTCGCATACCCCTGCTCGGTCTGACCCGATTCGCCGCCGAGATCAATCTTCACGAACCGCGCCCCAAGAGATTCCACCTGTTCGGCGACAACGGGTCGGGTATCGAAGGCCTCCACCTTCGCGCCCATGCGCCTCGCCGTAGCGATCGCCTGAAGTCCGGCGACACCGGCCCCGATGACAAAGACGCGCGACGGGAGAATCGTTCCAGCGGCGGTGGACATCATTGGAAGGATTTTCGGCAATTGCGCCGCTCCGCGGAGCACCGCGACGTAGCCGGCCAGATTCGCCTGAGAGGTTAACGCGTCCATTTTTTGGGCACGCGTGGTGCGTGGAATCATCTCCATGCTGATGGAGCTGACCCCCCGCTCGGCCAGCCGGTTCAAGAGCTCCGACTCCCGGAATGGATCGAGGAAACTGACGTGGATTGTGCCGGATCCGAGCCAGTCGATCTCCTCGGCAGGGGGCTTGCGAACCCTCAGAACAAGATCCGCCTCCTGCAGCAACTCCCGGCGCTCCTCGACTACGGTGGCGCCGGAATCCGCATAGGCGGTATCGGGAAGCCCGGCAGCGAGTCCCAATCCGCGCTCCACGGAAACGGCCGCCCCCATCTTCACCAGCTTCGCCACACTGTCCGGCGTTGCGGCGACCCGGGTTTCATTCGATTCGGTTTCTCTCGGAATAACGATACGCATGGGTCGGGTTTCGGGATCTGTGCGATCCGGCCGCGTCAGGCATCAGCAAGCGTCCGGATCTCAATACAGCAATGGATGTTGAGGCCACACTTCGGGTAAGGGTGTAAGATCGGCTTGGCAAGTCCAAACGTAAAAAATATCGATCAAATTGGACAGGTGGCCGAGGAGACAACCGTTCAGCGGCTATATGTGAATCGCCTCATCGTAGGCGCTGGCGGCAGCCTCCATCAGGGCCTCACTCATCGTCGGGTGGGCATGAATCGTGGAGTGGACCTCATCGGCGGTGATCTCCGCCTTCATCGCCAGCACGTATTCCGCAATCAGCTCGGTCGCGTCGGCTCCGATAACGTGCGCTCCCAACACCTCTCCGTACTTGCGTCCGAGGACAAGTTTGACGAATCCCTGCGGCGCGTTGATCGCAACCGCCTTACCCGACGCGGAGAACGGGAATTTTCCGATCTTGTAGTCGATCCCCGCTTCGCGGGCCGCGGCTTCCGTGATACCGACACTCGCGAGCTGAGGATGGCAGTAAGTGCAGGCCGGGTAATCCTTGAGCCGTTTGGGAGCGGCATGTCCGAAGATTCCGTTGACCGCTTGGATTGCCTCCCACGTGGCCACATGCGCCAGCCAGGGAGGTCCGATAATATCACCCGCCGCGTAAATGCCAGGGATGCTTGTCTGATAATGCTCATCTACCTTGATGTAGTCGCGCTCGGTATCAAGGCGAACCTTGTCGGATAAGAGGCCGTCGGTATTGGGCGTTACACCGATCGAAAGGAGCACGCTTTCGACCTCGATGCTCTCCTTCTTGTCCTTTCGTAGAATATCGAGCGTGACGCTGTTCTTCTTCACGTTGACATTCTCAACCTTCGAATCGGCCCGGATCTTCATGCCCTGCTTTTTGAAGCTCCGGGTGAGCGCCTGAGAGATCTCCTCATCTTCGAGGGGAACGATCCGGGGCAGCATTTCAATCAGCGTCACCTCGCTTCCAAGCGTCTGCAGAAAGTAGGCAAATTCGACACCGATCGCACCGCCGCCGATGATGGCGATCGACTTGGGCATCGTCTTCATGGCCAGCGCCTCGCGGCTGGTCATAACCCGCCGGCCGTCGACCTCCAGGCCGGGCAGGCGGCGTGCCCGGCATCCGGTCGCCACCATGATATTGCGTGCTTGGAGGCGCGTCCCCTTGTCCTTGCCCTCCGTCACCTCGACCGCTCCGGGACTGTTGATCCGACCCCGTCCCAGGAAGTAGTCCACTTTGTTCTTTTTGAAGAGAAACTCGATTCCTCTGCCCATCTGGTCGGCAACTTTCCGAGAGCGGTCCATGACTTTGCCGAAGTCGACTTTCACATCCCCGACCTCGATCCCGAAGGTCCCGGCACTTTGGATTGACTCATAGGTTTCGGCCGCCCGCAACAGGGCTTTGGAGGGGATGCATCCCCAGTTCAGGCAGGTTCCACCGGCTCGCTCCAGCTCGACGCAGGCCACTTTCTTCTGCATCTGGCCGGCACGGATCGCGGCCGCGTAGCCGGCCGGCCCCCCGCCTATGACAACAAGGTCGTATGTTTCGTCTTTACTCATAATTGGATATGGGAGATGGATGGTCCCGGAAATACACGGAGCGCAAGAAAATACAAATGTTTTGTTTCCCGAGTCAACGAGACAACCGGCTTGGCGGATCGTGCCCCCGTGCATTCGCACATTTCGCTTGTGGATTCAAATGATATACTTGACGCAGACATGTGATTCAAGTTTAAGGTTTTCACCCTACAGAATTATAAAAATTCTCCATCCACTCCTCGCGCGATGAAATCAATATTTATGGTAGAAGACGACAGGGACAACGCAGACCTTGTCATGGACTATTTCGACTCGGATTACTCATTCTCGCTCTACCAATCCAGTTCTGAAGCTTGGGCGGCAATCCAGCACCCGAATACGACGATCCCGGATCTCTTCCTGCTCGATATCGGATTGCCCGGGATGGATGGAGTCCAACTCCTCCAGAACATCCGGAGGAAGAGCCGGATGTCGGACGTTCCGGCGATCGCCCTGACCGCGCATGCGATGGAGAGCGACAAAGACCGGTTTATCAGCGCCGGGTTCAACGCGTATATCAGCAAACCGATCACCGACTTTGAGAAGCTTCGGGAAACCATCGATGGTCTCGCATGATCCGCCGCGGACCGCTACAGAGTAGAATCTGATCCTCCATGTTTTCCGGAACACTATCAACTCGGTTGCTGCTGCTGGTCGTCCTTATCGCGACCCTGATCGTATTGGTGGTGTACCCGTGGTTCGATCTTCTTGCCGCCCAGGATCCCCGGCTCCTCATCATGCCCCTGATCCTGGTGGCGCTGGTGCTGCTGTTTATCCACATCCGGATGACCAACCGGCGGCTTTCCCGCCTCCAGGCTCTCTCGGACGCCATCGGATCCGGCAATTTCGAGAAGCGCTCACAGGACTCCGGCCGGGACTCCATCGGGCACCTTGCTCAGGCCGTCAACACCATGGCAGGGCGGATCGAGGGAACAATGAAGGATTTGAAGACCGCGCAATCGGCCCTCGAGGAATCCCAGCAAACCCTCGAACGCCAGAACCAGACACTCTCCCGGACCCTCGACCGTCAGAAGAGCTTTGGCCGGTTCCTGGCGCAGATCCACAGCATTGAAATACATGAGCTGGCGGACACGGCGCTTCATTCCCTGCAGGAGATCACACAGTGCGAGCTGGCGGTGTTCTACTTCTGGGAGCCTCAGCGCAACCAGTTGATGCCGGTCAGCCAGCGGAGCCGAACCGGAACACCGCTCACACGAGAGAATCAACCCGCAGCCGAGGAGAGTTTCCCTATGGAGGCTTTCCGCCAAAAGCAGTGGCTACAGCTGGAGGATCTCGACCCCGCGGCGATGCCCCGCGTGGATCTCGGGGTTGGGGAGGTGGCCCTTTCGAGCCTGCATGCGATTCCAATCGCGTTCCGCACCTCCTGTCTTGGCGTCATCCTCCTGGGAGGACTGCGCAAGATGGACGAGGCATCACGCGACTCCATTCACCCCTATATCGACGCCCTCGCCAACAGCCTATCGAACGCGGCAACCTATCGTGCGGTCCAGAAGCAATCCGCCCAACTCGAGGACGTAAACAGCGAGCTGATGCGCGCACACGAGGCCAAAAGCCAGTTCCTGGCGAACATGAGCCACGAACTGCGCACGCCGCTCAATTCGATCATCGGATTCTCCACCATTCTCGAGAAAAACCGCCACAAGAATCTCGCTGAGGCCGACCTGACCCGTATCGAGAAGATCAACCGCAACGGCCGCCACCTGCTCAATCTGATCAACGAAGTTCTGGATCTCGCGAAGGTCGAGGCGGGACGGATGGAGTTCAGTATCGAGGAATCCGACGCCGGCCACATCGCCGAGGACGTCGTGGATATGCTCGCCCCGCAGGCTGAGGCGAAGGGATTGCAGTTAACCCTCAAGACGCCGCGCGATCCGGTGATTTTCAACACGGATCCATCAAAGCTCAAACAGGTCTTGATCAACCTTGTCAGCAATGCCGTGAAGTTTACTCGGAAGGGACGGGTCGAGGTGCGCCTGGTGTACCACCGGGAACCCGCTCCGGTGGTGTGCCTGGAAGTTGAGGATACGGGAGTCGGCATACGCCCCGATCATATTAACCGCATCTTCGAACCATTCTCTCAAGCGGATTCCAGTACGAGCCGCGAATTCGGCGGCACCGGCCTCGGGCTAAGCATCTCGAAGACCTTTATCGAGAACCTCGGTGGCGAACTGCAGGTGGAGAGCACGTACGGGCGAGGAAGCACGTTTCGAGTTGTTTTTAATCTCTCCCGCGTCCCGGCGGATTTATCCGAGGCGAACACGACCATGCCGAATCCCGAAGGCGCGCCAACCGACCGTGACGGTGCGTCCCCGGCTCCGCAATCTATTACCCCTGACCAGAGCAACGCCTCCAGGATTCCTGACAAAAACGCAAACGAAACCGGACCCGGTACGCCGGATTCCGATTCGGCGTATTCCCCAACGACGGACGCGGGACCGGCTCAATCCAACGATCGGGCAAACAGTCAACCGGCCGGAACTTCTCAGCGGACCGGGCACACCTCGAATTCGCTGCGCGAACTCGATCCTGAGTCGAGCCCGCTTGCCCTGTTGCGCAACACCCTGGAAGGGCTTGCACCGGATGTTCAGGGGAAACGCATTTTGATCGTGGATGACGAGGCCGCTTCCCGGCAGATCATCATGGCATACCTCGATGAAGTGGGTGCGACCTACCAGGAGTGTACCAACCCCAATCACATCATCGAATTGGTGCACTCTTTCGAACCGGACCTGATCCTGCTCGATGTCCTGATGCCCGGACGCAACGGACTGGACGTGCTGAGTGAGCTCAAGGCCAACCCCGATACCGCCGACATTTCTGTGATCCTGTTGAGCATCGTGGCGGAGACCGGACGAACCCTGACACTGGGAGCCATGGACACCCTCAGCAAGCCGGTCACCAGGGAGGAGTTCACAGCCGCCCTCCACCGCAATCTCTCCGATGGGGCGATGCGAAACCGCAGAGTTCTACTCGTCGACGACTTCACTGAATTTCATGACATCATGCGGAGCTGGATCGGTGACGAGGAGAATGAAATACGCACGGCGGCGAACGGCCAGGAAGCACTCGATATCCTCGAATCGTTTACACCGGAAGTCATTTTTCTCGATCTGATGATGCCGGTCATGGACGGGTTCGCGTTTCTGAAAGAGCTGCGATCCCATTCCGAGTGGGCGCGAATCCCGGTGGTGGTCGTAACAGGCAAGACCCTGAATTCAAACGAAGTGGAAATCCTGCAACGGCAAGCCGAACATATCCTTCGCAAGCCCGATTGACCGTGATACGGCACCGAGTCGATCCTCATGTCTGCCACGATTACGAAACATTTCACGCAGCGCCCATTCCGGGATGAGGGGCAAAGAATCATGGTGGTGGACGACCTCCCTGACAACCGCGATCTGCTGATCGCTCTGATGGAGGATACGGAACTCGGCCAATGTATCGAAGCCTCCAGCGGCTCGGAGGCGATCAAGCTTCTCCGTGAAGGGAACCGGGTCGACGTCATCCTTCTCGACATCAACATGCCCGGCCTCAACGGTTACGAGGTTCTCCAGTACCTGCAGGGGCATTCTGAATTCTGCAACATCCCAGTGATTATGGTGACCGCCCAGAGCGATCAGGAGAGTGCGATCCATTGCATTCAGGCGGGAGCCAGCGACTACATTGCCAAGCCCGTCGAGGAAAGCCTGCTGCGTGCCCGAGTGCGGAACTGCTTGGAACGGAAAAAACTGCACGATCGCGAACGCGAGCTCTTGGTTGCTATACAGCGGGAGAAAGAAAACTCAGAGGAACTCCTCTTCAACATCCTGCCACGATCCGTCGCCGAACGCCTCAAACACGGAGAAACCCGTATTGCGGACAACCTCGAAATGGTGACGGTCTTGTTCATGGACCTGGTCGGGTTTACGCGCTTTTCAGGGAGCCAATCCGCCGGCGACCTCGTCACCTTTCTCAACACCCTCTATGGTGAGTTCGATGCGCTCAGCAACAGTCACGGTGTCGAGAAAATCAAGACGATCGGAGACGGTTACATGGCTGTCTCAGGTATCGCCCCGGACCAGGAGGATCATGCCGACCGCTGCGTCGCTTTCGGACGCGAGGCCATTCTCGCGACCGAGCGCGCGAGCATCAACCTTTCCACGCCCTTGTCCCTGCGGGTCGGATTGTGTTCGGGCCCGGTCGTTGCCGGCGTGCTTGGAACGCTTCGGTCCACCTACGACATCTGGGGGAACACGGTGAATGTCGCATCGCGCATGGAAGACCTCGGATACGCCGGATGCATTCAGATGGCCCCCGCGACCTATGAACGACTCACGTTCGAGGTCTCCTGCCTTCGCTCCCCGCCCATTGTCGTCAAGGGACTCGGCTCCATGCGCCCCTGGGTCCTCCCTTGCGTCGAGGGGGTCGAACCGCAGTGGCGGCAGGAAGAGGCGTAGCACCCGGGGTTCAGCCGCGCGGGATTTCGCAATCCGGTCCGGATCGGGGATCGGAATCCTTCTATCCCTTGCCGACGCCGAATGCTTCAAAGCCGATTTGCCGGACCCGATCGAGATCGACGACATTGCGTCCGTCAAAGAGGAAGGCGGGTTTGCGCATCATTTTGAATATGCGTTCGTAATCGAGTTGATCGACCCGGAAGGCATCCCACTCGGTGAGGATCACGATAGCATCGGCACCGGCGGCGGCCTCATAGGGGTCGGACGCGACCGCGACGGAGGGATCTTCCTCGGTTACGCCGAGATCGGTGCGGATACGAGCGGGAGCGACTCTGGGATCGTGGATGTGGAGCTTCGCATCCTCCGCCAGCAGATCGCGGCAGACGTAGATGGCGCTCGATTCGCGTGTGTCGTTGGTGTCCTTTTTGAATGCAAATCCGAGAATGGCAATACGCTTCCCTGATATTGTGTTAAAAAGCGTGCGGACGATCCGGTGCGAAAATCGCTGCTTCTGGTAGTCGTTCATGATGACCACCTGCTCCCAATACGCCGCCACTTCGTTCAATCCGAAAAACTCGCAAAGATAGACGAGATTTAGAATGTCCTTCTGGAAACAGGACCCCCCAAACCCAATCGATGCCTTCAGAAATCGTGGCCCGATGCGGCGGTCCGTCCCGATCGCGAACGCCACTTCATCGACATCGGCGCCAGTCGCTTCGCACAGTGCGGAAATTGCGTTGATCGATGAGATTCGCTGGGCCAGAAACGCGTTGGCGGCTAGCTTGGAAAGTTCCGAGGACCAGAGGTTCGTCGTGATGATGCGTTCGCGCGGAACCCAGCGGGCATAGATGTCTGCAACCGTTTGGAGTGCTGCCGCAGCTTCCGGCGTCCGCTCGCCCCCGATCAGGACCCGGTCCGGATTCTCCAGATCCTCCATGGCGCTCCCCTCGGCAAGAAACTCCGGATTGGAGAGCACCTGGAAGCGCGCCGCGCCCTGCGCGGCATCGAGAATGCGCTTAAGCGACTCGGCGGTGCGCACCGGAAGCGTTGATTTTTCGACAACAATCTTGTCGCTGTCGGCCACAGCGGCGATCTGCCGCGCACAGGACTCGAGATAGCGCAGATCGGCGGCGCGGTGGGCGCCGATGCCGTACGTCTTCGTTGGAGTATTAACACAAATGAATATGATATCGGCGGCGCCAATCGCGGACTCAATGTCGGTTGAGAAGAAGAGATTGCGGTCACGGCTCTCTCGCACCACGTCGAGCAGACCCGGCTCATACACCGGAAGATCATCCCCCTGCCACGCGGCGATTCGGTCTGCATTCGTGTCGACTACGGTCACGCTGATATCGGGGCACTTCTGCGAGATCTTGGCCATGGTCGGCCCTCCGACATATCCGGCGCCGATGCAGCAAATCGAAGTCATTCCGCACATCAAATAGAGGATACAGAGGGGTGACAAGCCCTCACAGCTTGAACGAATCGCCGCGCCGCCTCCTCCAGCCGTTCCGGATCCAGCGATCCGAAGGAGAGGCGCACGTGGTTCCATGGACGTCCTTCCGCGATGCACAGATCCCCGGGGACATACAATACCTCCTCGCGCAGGCACGTCGCACAGAATCGGCTATCCATTCGGGTGTCCCATCCATCGGGCGCCGACGCCCACAGGAGGAGTCCTCCCTCGGCCGGGCGCCACGTCCACCCCATCCCGGGCAGTCCGCCGGTCTCGAGCGCCCCTTCAAGAACCCGCGCCTTCTTCCGGTAATACGGTCGCACCCGTTCCAGGTGCCGATGATAGATTCCCTCGCGCAGCACGACTTCGAGGATTGCTTGATTGAAGTGGGCGCTGCCGAAGTCCTGGTGGCCTTTCACGCGCAGGAGCCCATCGCGCAGCAAACGATGCGGGGTTATCGCATACCCGATCTTCAAGCCGGTTGCAAAAGGCTTGGTCAAGGTTCCACAGTAGACGTGCGGAATCCGGGAAAACTCCGGAAGACTCAGGATCGATCGGGCAGGATGCGGCCGGTCGAAATAGAGCTCGCGATAGGCCGCATCCTCGATCACAACCGCCGGCGGGTCGCAGGACGACAACACGGCGGCCAGCGATCGCTTCTCCGCCTCACTCCACGAGCGAGTCGAGGCATTGGCGTACGTGCCGTTGAAATACACGGCGCGCACGCGATTCGGTTCTCCCGCGGCACGCCGCTGATCGAGATCCTCGGCCAACGCGACAAAATCGGGCGCGCCGTCGGGGCCGGCAGGCATGGATCGCGCCTGAATCCCCAGTCCCTTCAACATCTCGAGGAATACAAAGTAACTTGGCGCCTCGACGAGAACCTCGTCGCCCGGATCGCAGAGCAGCTGCATCAGCATGTAGAGTGCCTGCTGAGAGCCGTTGGTTACAATAACCTCGTCGGGATCCCGGGAGGCCAATTCCCCCTCCTCCGGGAACGAGGCGAGGTGCCGAACGATTTCGCTCCTGAGCTCGGGACGTCCCGCATTGCGACCGTATTGGAGAGCCTGCCGACCCGGGAAAAGCCCGGGCATTCTCGCGACCACGTCGGCGACCTCGACCTCGGGCAGGGCGGCGTTGTCCGTGAACCCGGCAGCGAGCGAGAGCAAACCTGGGCGGCTCAGGGCGTCGCTCATCAGCTTCGCGATCACCGGATCGCGTAACCGATTGCCAATGCTTGAAAACGAAAGATCGCTGGGGGTGTTTCGTGACATGACCGAGTCCTGTTGGCGGAGTGAAGAGAGAGCCTTTCCATAAGCGATGTACAGGCATTCGTCAAACCCGGGAATTTCGATTACGACGCCCATTTTTCTGAAAGTCGGATGAGAGATCGGGAAGCGGGGGTTTTGGCTTTACGGCGGGGCGCATCTTCGATGAAAACTAGACGAGCGGCGCCATCATGCGCAGGATCGCCCCCACCCGGATCGTACCAAAACGTGAATATTTCCCGCTTCATTTCCCGTGGAATACACGCCCTTCCCAGGGCCGAGCATCTCGAGTTCTTCCCGGTCCGTAGAACGCTTCGCAACTACAACGGTGAGGCGTTTCGGCGCGACAGTATTGCCAGCGTCAACCTTGCGCTCCTCGCCTTTCCCCAAGGGATGGCTTATGCGTTGATCGCCGGACTTCCGATCCAGTTCGGCATCATTTGCTTTGTGTCGGCGTCCCTGGTTGGTTCGGTGTTCAGCAGTTCCCGTTTCAACTCCTATGGCCCGTCGAACGCCACAGCGGTTCTTCTCCTGAGCACCGCCGTCTCCTTTAAAATGCCCCCGGAACAGATGCTGGTCGCCGTTCCGGTCGTGGTGATGATGGCGGGGCTCTTTCTGATTGTCGGCGCGCTGATGAAGGTCGCCAAGTTGATCCAATATATTTCGCGTACGGTGATCGTCGGCTACATCACCGCAGCGGGATGCCTGATCATTGCGAATCAAATCAAGAATGTGCTCGGGATTACAATCGAGTCGAGCGCTTCGTTTGTCAGCGTGCTCCATAACACCGGCACGGCAATCGTGGATACCCATCTCCCATCGCTCGCCATTGGGCTGGTCACGGCCGCCTTCTACCTCTCCCTCCGCCAAAGGCTGCCGAAACTGCCCAATGTTGCGTTGACCCTGCTTGTGATGACCGGGATCGCTTACGGCATGGATTATTTCGGGTATTCGGTCGCAACCCTTCAAGCGGTTTCTCTCGGTGAACTCCGTATCGCTGTAATACCGCTCGACTTCGACCTGATCAGCCAGCTGGCGACCGCGGCATTGGCGATTTCCTTTCTCATCACGCTCGAGGCCAACTCGATCGGGAAATCCCTCGCCGCCCGAGCTGGAGATCGGATCAATCCGAACCAGGAGATGTTCGCCCTTGGTATCTCCAATTGCACGAGTGCCATTTTCGGCGGAATGCCGGCATCCGCATCGCTGACGCGCTCCACGTTGAACTACAACAGCCGGTGCGCAACGTCGCTGACCAATGTGTTCGGCGCGATCCTGGTTGCGGTGCTCTTCATCGGGTTGGGGGGATTCATCGGAATGATCCCCGTACCGTCGCTGGCTGTCCTCGTGATCATGATCGGAATCACATTGATCAGCCGCCACCAGATTCGCATCGTCTCACGCGCCACGCGTTCGGATGCCATCGTTTTCTTCACCACCCTCGGAGCCGGATTGCTGTTCGCCCTCGATGCAGCGATCTATCTCGGCGTCGCCGTCTCAATCATCCTGTTCCTGCGCAAGGTCGCCGAACCGGAGATGGTAGAGTATGCATTCAACGACGAGGGCCAGCTGACCGAACTCTCCGACCCCGCCGCCCGACCAAATCCGGAGATCTCCATCGTTCACGTGGAGGGTGAATTGTTCTTCGGAGCCGCCGAACTCTTTTACGATCAGATCCGCAGGGTATGCGAGGATCCCAATCTCAAAATCGTCGTCCTGAAAATGCGCAACGCGCATCACCTGGATGCCACGGCCGTGATGGCCCTCGAGGAACTGGTCCGCTACATGCGCGATAACGACCGCTTCCTCCTGATCAGTGAAGTCCGCAAAGATGCCGTCCGCATCTTCCGAAACTCGGGACTCATAAACGTTATCGGACGCGACAACATCTTTCCCGACCGCCCGGAGAATCCGACGCTCTCAACGGCACGCACGCTCAAACGGGCGCGGGCGCTTCTCGGCGGCGAAAAAGCCGATGTCAAGATCTACGTCGGCGGCAAGGCAGAGAAGCCGGCCGATTAGCCCGCCGGGGAAGTCCGGTTCGACCCTAAGCCGGGACCGGCGAGGTCTCTGGTCCGAGCCCCTCGTCGGGATTCTTTTTCTTGGCGGCAGCTTCATCGGACTCCTTTTCGACCGGTTCCCCTGGATCCCTCGACGCGGGTTGGGGCCGGACGGGGGAACGGATTTCGCCGTGCTCGATGATCTCCCGCACGTGCACGCCGTCGAGCGTCTCATGCTCAAGCAACGCATGTGCAATCGTTTCAAGGGCCTGCCTGTGCTCAAGGATGATCTGCTTCGCCCGATCGTACTGCCGATCGATGATCTCCCGAATCGCAGCATCGATGTGCTGCGCGGTTTGTTCGCTGTAGTTCTGCTTGCGGGTAATTTCCCGCCCGAGGAATACATGGTCCTGGTTCTCGCCGTAGGCCACGCATCCGAGGTCGCTCATGCCCCAATCGCAAACCATGTGGCGCGCGATCTTCGTCGCCTGGCGAATGTCGCCGGTAGCTCCACTGGTCAGTTCGTCGAGCACAATCTCCTCGGCGACACGACCGCCCATCGCACAGCAGATCTGATTGAGTACACGCCGGCGGGCGTGATTGAAAACATCCTTCTTGGGCATGAACATGGTGCTCCCCAGACTCTGTCCCCGCGGTATGATGGTCACCTTGTGCACCGGGAGGTAACCGTCGTCAATAACCGCCTGAACCAATGCGTGGCCCCCTTCGTGGAAGGCGGTGACTCGCTTGTCCTCGTCGTCGAGCAAACGACGGCGCTCGCGCCCGTATGTGAGTTTTTCCCGCGCCTCGTCGAGGTCTTCGTTGTGAATTTCCGACTTACCGTAGCGGGCGGACAACAATGCCGCCTCATTTAAAAGATTTGCAAGGTCGGCTCCGGAGAACCCCGACGTGTTCCGCGCGACCACCGCGAGCTCGACATCGTCGGCGAGGCGAACCTTCTTGGCGTGAACATTGAGCACCTCCTCGCGCCCCTTGATGTCGGGCAAGTCGATGGTAATCTGTCGGTCGAAGCGGCCGGGACGCAATAGTGCGTTGTCGAGCACATCGGGACGATTGGTCGCGGCGATGATGATGACACCTTCGTGCGCGTCGAATCCATCCATTTCCACAAGGAGCGAGTTCAGCGTCTGCTCGCGCTCGTCATTGCCGCCTCCGAGACCGGCGCCGCGCTGCCGACCCACGGCGTCGATTTCATCGATGAAGATCAGGCAGGGAGCATTCTTGCGCCCCTGTTCGAACATATCGCGCACCCGCGCCGCCCCGACCCCGACGAACATCTCGACGAAATCCGATCCAGAAATTGAAAAGAATGGGACATCGGCCTCCCCGGCGATCGCGCGGGCGAGCAGTGTTTTCCCGGTTCCCGGCGGTCCGAGCAGCAGGCATCCTTTGGGAATTCTGCCCCCGATACGCTGAAATTTTTTCGGATCCTTGAGGAATTCGACAATCTCGGAGACTTCCTCCTTGGCTTCATCGCAGCCGGCGACTTCCGAGAAAGTCATCTTTTCGCGATCGCGTGACAGCATTTTGGCTTTCGACTTACCAAAACTCATGGCGCCCCGTCCCGCGTGGCGCAACTGCCGCACAAAGAGAAAATACAGGATTCCGATGATCAACAAGAACGGCAGCAGGGTAATAAGGATGTCGGTAAGCAGCGTGCTGGCCGGCAGTTCCCTGAAAACACCCGTCTGCTGCAGGCGTTCGAGGTTGTCGTCGGTCAGCCGTCCCGTCGCCTGAAACTCCTGTCTTTCGCCGTCGGGACCGGTTTCAGCCAACACGCCCTGGATTTCAGACCACCCCGGTCCTCCTTTCGGATTGGACTTGATCGTACCTTCAGCGATCCTCTGGTTCTCCGCCGCTTCCACGACCTCGCGAATCTTCCACTCCTCCGGCTGCTCGCGGTTGGGATCGGTGAACAGGTACAGACTGATCATCCCGAAGATGATCAGCATCCAGATCATCAGGACCTTGGGCTGAAAGCGTTCGGGCGGAGCATTGCGCAGCGGCTTGTTGCGCTGCTGTTTGTTTTCTTTCGACATACAGATGAATTGTTTTACCCGCTCGATGCGATCCGCTCGCGCCGGCGATTACCGTTCGTCCCCCGCACGCAAGGCTGGAGGCCAAACAAAACGGGTTCACGATGCTCAGACATTCTCATAAGTCAACCTCATAGCCAGCACCGTATCCCGTTCGACCTTGCACCGTTCCGGAGGGGGGAACCCGGGAATCCAGATGACTTCCCCGTCACTTCTCAAGACAATCGGCAGCCGCTTTCGTTCCACAGCCGGAATTTTCCGATCTGTGAACAAATCCTGCACTTTGGCCGTTCCAGGGTGTCCCAACGGTCGAAACCGATCTCCGGACCGCCATTGCCTGACCAGCAGATGCGTCGGCGGCGGTTCATCGGTGCGCAGGGCAACGAAGGCGGTCCGCGCAGGATCCGGTCCGCCGCCGAGGATGTCCGCGCGCAACGAATCCTCCACCCGCTCAAGGCGCCAGCTCAGAGCCCCGCCTGCGGTTAAAAAGAGCGTGTTTCCGGGTCCCAGGGCGACGGGCGGCCAGTCGCGTGACACAGCGGCTGACTCGATCGACAACCCGGCAGAGCCGCAGACAATAAACCTCGTTCCGGCACTACACCGCCAAGGCCGTCCTGCCTCCCACGCGCTCAAGAGCGTTTCCCGGGCCGCTCGGGAAAGAGTGCTCGCCAGGCCCTGCGCGTCCAGCCACCGCGTCAGGGCACGACGCCACAGGGCACGCGGCTGAGCTTGAAAGGGACCCCGGGGCAGACGATCCAGACGGTTCAATCCGGGACACAATCGTGCGAGCCAGGCCTCAAGAGCCTCGTCCTCTTCGTCGAGCCAGGCCCGCGAACAGGCCAATCCCGCCACAAGATCCTGCGGCAAGGCGGCTTCGAGCTCCGGCAGAACCCGTCGCCGCAGACGATTGCGCGTATAACGGGAATCTGCGTTCGAGCCGTCCTCCCGCCACGGCGTCCCCGCCTTGCGCAACGTGGTGATCAGCTCGCCCCTGCGAATTCCGAGCAGCGGTCGCAGGCGCGCAGGTTCTCCCGCGTGCAGCTGGACCGGCCTGGGAGCGGCAAGACCGCGCGAGCTGCTTCCCCTGGCCATCCGCATTAAAAGCGTCTCCGCGACGTCGTCCGCCTGTTGCCCGACAAAGTATCCGGCGATAGCACCCGAGGCCCGAAGGTTCAGGAGGAACTCCCACCGCTGCTCGCGCAGAACCGCCTCGGAGGGTTCCGCGCGGTCCTGTCGCGGAGCGGTCCGCTCGTGAAAGGGCAGCGCGAGGCCCCGCGCCATCTGTCGCACGAGTGCGGCATCGAGTCTTGCATCCGCGCCGCGCAGGTTGTGGTTGAAATGGGCGACCTGCATCCTGTCGCGCTCCTCCGGACAGTGGAACCACAGGAGGAGCGTCATGGCGATCGAGTCGGCTCCGCCCGACACGCACAGAACCCACGCCCCGGGAATCCCCCTCCCGATCCAATCCCGAACCGCCGGGTGCACCCGCGTTAAAGGAACGCTTCGGCCAACGCGTTCGGCGCAGACCGTCCAGTCGATCGCTTGAGTCATCCCCTGAGTGGGTGCCGAAGAACCTGGGCGCCGCCCCGAAGTCGTCTGGTTCCCGGATTATCCTGCTGCCAAAGGCCTAATTCGACGCACTCTCCGCCGGTTGGTCCTGGGTGAAGATGAGGTGATCATCCTCGACGTCCACGCCGATCGGTTCGTGCTTTTTCACATCCTCTCGCAAAATAGCTTCGGCGAGGGGATCCTCGAGGTAGTTCTCAACCGCCCGCCGCAATGGACGCGCGCCGTATTTCTCGTCGAACCCTTTGTCGATAAGGAAGTGCTTTGCTGCGTCGGTGAAGCGCAATTCGATATCGTGCTCGACCAGGCGTTTGGTCACCTTCTCGATTTCAAGGTCCACGATCTTCAAGAGGTGCTCGCGCTGCAGCGAGTGGAAAACGATGTGGCTGCTGATCCGGTTGAGGAACTCCGGTTTGAACGTTTTCTTCGCTTCGTCCATGATCTTCTCTTTGATCTTTTCGAAGTTCTCGTTGTCGTCCTGAAAACCGAACCCGAGGCTGCTGGAGCGCTGCAGAATCTGCGCCCCCACATTCGTAGTCATGATGATAATCGTGTTGCGGAAGTCCACTGTCCGGCCGAGCGAATCGGTCAGACGCCCGTCCTCCAGAACCTGAAGCAGCAATTGGACCACGTCTGGGTGGGCCTTCTCAACCTCGTCGAAAAGGACGACGCAATACGGTTTACGGCGAACCGTCTCGGTCAGCTGTCCACCCTCTTCGTACCCGACATAACCGGGCGGGGAACCGATCAGGCGGCTCACGGAGAACTTCTCCATGTACTCCGACATGTCGATCTGTACGATCGCGTCCTGTTCGCCGAACATCTTCTCCGCCAGTATCTTTGCGAGATGGGTCTTCCCGACACCCGTCGGCCCCATAAAGAGAAAAGAGCCGATCGGACGACGCGGATCCTTCAAGTCCGCCCGCGAGCGCCGGAGGGCTTTGGCGATTGCCAGGGTCGCTTCCTCCTGGCCGATCACCGATTGCTGCAGCTCCTTCTCAAGCTGCAACAGTTTGATCGACTCCTTCTGCTCCATGCGGTTGAGGGGAATGCCGGTCCAGTCGGATACCACCTGCAGCATATCGGGTTCGTCGACGGTGATGCGGGACTCCGAGCGCGTGCGTTTCCATTCCTCGACCATCGCATCGCGCTGGGAGCGCAACTGCTTCTCGCGGTCCCGGTATTCCGCAGCGTCCTCGAACTGCTGCTTGCTGATCGCATCCTCCTTCTTCCCGCAGACATCGTCGATCCGAGTGCCGATCTCCTCGATCTCCGGCGGGCGATTCAGCGAGTTGATGCGGGCGCGCGCGCCGGACTCGTCCAACACGTCGATCGCTTTGTCGGGGAGGAAACGCGCCGTAATGTAGCGATCGGAGAGCTTGACGGCTGCCGCGAGCGCCTCCTTGGTGAAATTCACATTGTGGTGTTCCTCGTACTTCGGCGCAATCCCCTGCAGAATGGCGAGCGAATCCTCCGCAGAGGGAGCGTCCACCATCACGCTTTGAAACCTGCGATCGAGTGCGCTGTCCTTCTCGATGTACTTGCGATACTCGCCAAGGGTGGTCGCGCCGATGCACTGTAGCTCGCCGCGGGAGAGCGCGGGCTTGAAAATGTTCGAGGCGTCCATTGCCCCTTCCGCCGCGCCGGCGCCAACGATCGTGTGCAGCTCGTCTATAAAAATGATGACGTTCTTCGCACGACGGATCTCGTCCATCACAGCCTTGATTCGCTCTTCGAACTGTCCCCGGTATTTCGTTCCGGCAACCATGAGTGCGAGATCGAGCGTGATCAATTTCTTATCCATCAGGATCTCTGGAACGATCCCGTCGGCGATCTCCTGAGCGAGCCCTTCGACAATCGCGGTCTTGCCCACACCAGCCTCCCCGATGAGCACGGGATTGTTTTTGGTCCTGCGGCACAGGATCTGAATCACCCGACGGATTTCCGGTTTGCGGCCGATGACGGGATCGAGTTCACCGCTTCGGGCCAGTTCAGTCAGGTCGCGGCCGAACGCCTTAAGCGCGGGGGTTTTGACCTCTTTTTTGTCTTCGCCCTGGCCGCCGGCACCCTGCGGCTGGAGCGACCCGCCCTCGCCCGGGCTCTCGCTCTCGCCGGAGAAATTCGGATCGAGCTCGCTCAGAATTTCGTTGCGGCACCGCTCGATGTCCACCTCCAGGCTCTTCAGCACCCGCGCCGCAACCCCCTCGCCTTCGCGCAGGAGTCCGAGGAGGATGTGCTCGGTGCCGACGTAACTGTGGTTGAGCGCCTTCGCTTCTTTCCCGGCCAAAGCGAGCACCTTCTTTACCCGTGGGGTATAGGGAATGTTGCCGGTCGGCTTGGCTTGGTGTGTGCCGACCTGCTTCTCAACCGCATTGCGCACGGTTTCAAGATCGAGCCCCATCTTCTGCAGAACGTTCACCGCTACGCCCTGGCCGAGATTGATCAACCCGAGCAAAAGGTGCTCGGTGCCGACATAATTGTGGTTGAAGCGATCCGCTTCCTTGCGCGCCAATGCCAAGACCTGCTGCGCCCGGGGCGTGAAGTTGTTCATCGGTTCCATGAGGCAGTTCCTTTCGAGGGTAGAGTAAGGCTTCTATTCAGATTTGTTGTAAGATCCATCAAAATTAAGTGGGGGCAAGTCGTCAAATTGTTCCCGCAACAATCGCGCGCGCCACGGATCGCGCTCGTTGGGCTCGATTGTCGAGCCGGCCGCGTACTGCAGGTGCCCCGGTTGCACTTCGATGAAGAGACGATCGACGCGGGCGCGCTCGCCCTCCGGCAGCATGCCAACGTCCACGGCGAACCGCATCAACGAAAGCAGGTTCAAGGCTTCCTCGGAACTGAGCAGGTGGGCGTTTTGCAGGATGCCGCACGCCCGTCCAATCTTGTCCCGAATCTTTGCGCCGGCCTCTTCCATCAGCTTCTTGCGTGCGTTGTCTTCCTGGGTGATTACCGCCTGCAGAATATTCTGCAGGCGACCGAGGATATCCTTCTCGGACTCCCCGAGTGTCTGTTGGTTCGAAATCTGGAAGACGCTTCCGGTCGCGTCGCTACCCTCGCCGAAGAGCCCCCGCACGGCCAGGCCGACCTGGTTGACCATCCGGATCACCTTCTCCATATGATTCGACAAGACCAGCCCGGGAAGGTGCAGCATCGCCGAAGCGCGCATCCCGGTCCCGACGTTCGTTGGACACGCCGTCAGGTACCCGTATTGGGGCGAGAAGGCATAGTCCAGGTTGAGCTCCAGCGAGTCGTCCAGCCCGTTAATTCCATTGAAAATCTGCTTCAGCTTCAATCCGCTGCGAAGCATCTGGATGCGCAGGTGGTCCTCCTCATTCACCATGATCGCACAACTCTGATCGCCGCTCACGTACACTCCGCAGCTCTGCCGGCTCGACATCAGTTCGCGGCTGATCAGGTGACGCTCGTGGAGAATCTGTTTCTCGAGGGGAGAAAGCTCGTCCATTGTGAGCCGCGAACCGCCTTCCATAATCGGCAACGCTTCGATCACCTCCAGAGACTTTGACAGAATGTCCCGCCTCTGCGCCTCTTTGGCCCACCCTGGAAAGGGCGCCCCGGTCAGGTTGCGTGCGAGCCGGATGCGGGTGGACAGCACGATCGAACCGGCGGGTGTCGTCCCGTCGGTTAACTCGGCTTTGGCTTCGATCAGGGGAGTTATACGCATTTCAATTCAGCCTCTGGCACCGCAGTAATCGCTCGATCATTCGTGTCATCGCGTCGGAACGCGGCGATTTTATTCCAGTCCATCAAGTAAAACCATGCAATTTCCGTTCCAATATGACACCGAATCAACCATCGTCGGCACTATACCACAGCTTCGCGCTGAATAGAAGCGCAATTCTGCCGTGCGATCGGCCGCACCGCGCCGTCGCGGAGAACGCTGACAATGGAATCGCGGGCAACGCTTACTCAATCATCGTACCTTCGCGGACGACCCGATCCCGAAAGGCGGCGATGAATCGAGCGGTTACCGGCCCGGGATTCCCCTCACCAACCGGTCGCGCATCGAGTTCGGTCACCGGGATCACCTCCGCCGCCGTGCCGGTAAGAAAACACTCGTCGGCCGTCCACACATCGTAGCGCGTCAAATCGACCTCCCGCACCGGGACTCCCAACTCCTCCGCAATGTCGAAGACAGCTGACCGGGTTATGCCTCGAAGGTTGCCCGAGCTGATGGGAGGCGTCAGCAACTCGCCCTGGCGAAGAATGAATAGATTGTCCCCCGTGCATTCGGCGATGTAACCTTGATCGTTCAACATCACGGCCTCCATGTATCCGAGATTCACCGCCTCCATTTTTGCCAGAATACTGTTGAGGTAATTCAGCGACTTGACCATCGGGGGGAGAGCAGCGGGATTGACCCGGCGAGTCGGTGCCGTGATCAGCTTCAGGCCTTGATCGTAGTACTCCTCAGGGTAAAGCGATATCTTG
>SLNJ01000016.1 GCA_007133065.1 Opitutales bacterium | reverse complement strand
TCACATCCATCCGTGCCCATCCGAGCAATCCGTGGCAAAAAAACAGCGGCCGATTTTCCACCACGGATCACACGAGCACCACGGATCGTGTCTGCGGGATCCGCGGTCTCTCACAGATCGAAGATTTTGCCGGGATTAAGGATATGCAGCGGATCCATCGTTCGCTTGACCGCTTTGAGCAACGCGTAGCTGCCGTCGCGGAATTGGCTTTGGAGGTACGGTTTCTTGGCGAGTCCGACGCCGTGTTCCCCGGTGATGGTACCGCCGAGCTCGATCGTCACCTCGAAAATCTCCTTCATCGCGGCCTCGACGCGCTTCATCTCGCCGGCATCCCGCTCGTCGGTGAGGATGGTCGGGTGCAGGTTGCCGTCCCCCATGTGCCCGAAGTTCGCGATGGCCAGGTTGTGTTTGGCGGCGATCGTTTCGACCCGCCGCACCATCTCTGCAAGCGCGCTGCGCGGCACCGTCGCATCCTCGAGGATGGTGGTCGGGCGTTTCCGGGCAAGGGCGCTGAAGGCGGATCGGCGCGCGGTGGCGAGGCGGACTCCCTCCTCGGCGTCCTTCGCGACCCGAACCTCGATGGCGTGATGCTCGCGGGCGATCGCACCCATCCGCTCGGCCTCGTCGTCCACGACGGCGACGGGCCCGTCGCTTTCCATCAGGAGCATCGCCCGGGCGGTGACCGGAAGCCCGATGTGTGCGTGGGCCTCGACGCATTCGATGGTTGCCTGGTCGAGGAACTCGAGGGTGCACGGGATGATCCGGGCCCCGATGATGTCGGTGACGGTTTGGGCCGCTGCCTCGATGTTGTCGAAGGTGGCGACCAGGGTCTTCCGCGCGATGGGACGGGGAACGAGCCGGAGGAGGGCGCGGGTGATAACTCCGAGCGTGCCTTCGCTGCCGATAAAGAGATCCTTCAGAGAGTAGCCGGCGACATCCTTCACGCACTTATTTCCGAGCCAGATGATTTCGCCGTCGGCCATGACCACCTCCATACCCATAACGTAGTTGCGCGTAACCCCGTATTTGAGTCCGCGCAGGCCGCCGGAGTTGTTGGCGATGTTCCCGCCAATCGTCGATATTTTCATCGAGCTGGGGTCGGGCGGGTAGAATAAACCGTGCTGTTCCGCTGCTTGTTCGATCTCCTGAGTCAGCACTCCCGCCTCGGCAAATAGCGTCAGATTCGCGGTGTCGACCTCAAGAATCCGATTCATGCGGACGAGATTGAGGACCGCGGCGCCTTCGCTCGGGACTGTCCCTCCCGAGAGCCCGGATCCGGATCCGCGCGTGACAAGCGGTACCCGATATTGGGCGGCGGCCCGTACCACGGATTGAATGGCTTCGGTGGTGCGGGGGAGGAGGACCGCCGCCGCCTCGCCCTTGAGTCCGGCCGTGGCATCGAAACCGTAGCAGAGGAGGTCCTCCGGGTTGGTGAGGATCTGATCCCCGGGCAGGTGTGTTCGAATTGCTTCAAGAAAGGCTGGAAAGGAATCGATCATAGGGTGTCGCCGGAGAAAAACGTGCGCGCATTGTGCGGTGCCGCAAGCTATGCCGGGAGCATGATCGGGGCCGGAGCGATGAGTCAAGTCCGCATGGACGTTGCCGTGGACCGCATGACGCGGCACAAGCGGCGGGAACAACCGCGTATTGACCTCGGGCATGCCGTGTGTGCGCCGGGTTGGCATTGACAGGGCGGGCGGAAACGGTAATCAGACGACGTCATGACGGGTGGCAGGAAATCAGCAGCGGATGGGGAATCGGCTCCAAACATTGTCTTCATTTTGACGGATCAGCAGCGTGCGGACACGATCGGGGCGTGGGGCAATGCGCACATGCATACGCCGAACATGGACCGCCTGGTGCGGGAGGGGATGTCCTTTCGCCAGGCATATTGTCCGGGGGCGACGTGCACGCCGTCACGCGCGGCGATCTTTACGGGGATGTATCCCCACAATACCGGTTGTTACACATTCCGGGATTGGGGGCACCACCGGACGTGGGTGAATGACTTGAACGATGCCGGGTACTGGTGCGTGAACATCGGGAAGATGCACTTTCAGCCGCGCGACGTCTCCGGCGGGTTCCACGAGCGGACCGTGGTCGAGAATCCGACCGGGGCGACAACCTGGGGCGGCAACGGCGACGATGCGTGGGGAAACTATCTTACGTTTCACGGCGCGAAGCGGCCGCTCGACCGCAACCGTACGGACCCCGATTGGGACAAACGGTTTCAGTGCGCCCCGTGGCATATGGACGAGCACCTGCACAGCGACGTATTTGTCGGCAACAGTGCTGTGTCCTGGATCCACGGGTACGCACGCAAGGACACGCCGTTTTCTCAGAAGGACGCACCGTTCTTTTTGGAGATCGGGTTCCCGGGGCCCCACGAGCCGTTCGATCCGCCGGAGCGCTTCCTCGACCTGTACGAGGAGGGCTGCGGACCCGAGCCGGTCGCGCTGCACGAGGATCTCTCGCGAAAGCCCCCGCAACATCAGGCTCACCGTGACTTTTTTGCAAACAGCAGCGGAGAGGGGCGGATTCGGATGGATCGGATCACGGAGGAGGACGCCCGGCGGATGCGGCGTCACTACTACGCGAAGATTTCGCTGGTCGACGAGCAGATCGGACGGGTTATCGCGGCTCTGGAAGAGCGGGGGTTGATGGAGAACACGGTAATTGTCCTCTCCTCGGATCACGGCGAGCTGCTTGGCGATCACGGGCTCGCCTACAAGTGGTTGATGTACGATCCCGTGGTCCATGTTCCGCTTGTTATCTCGACGCCGGAGACACGGGGTGCCGCGAAAGAGAACGACGACCTGGTTTCTCTGATGGATATCGGGCCGACCGTTCTCGATCTCGCCGGCCTGCCGAAGCCAACGCGACTCGAAGGACAATCACTCTTGCCGGCAGTTCGAGGCGGAAAATACCCGGCCCGCCGGTATGTGTACTGCGAGGACAACTATCTCATCATGTGCCGCTCGGAAACCCACAAACTCGTCTATTACATCGGACAGGAGACGGGGGAGCTGTACGATCTGAAGGCCGATCCAAACGAGTTGCACAACCTCTGGAACGATTCCGCTCACGTTGAAGTGCGGTGTCGGATGAAGGAGCACTTGCTCGAATGGCTCGCCAGCAGCTGCTACCATGGGTACGGTTACAAGAGCGGACTCGGCGGCGCCACGGGGGAATACGGCGTCCGCTGGCCGAAGCCCGGCCCGAAGGGCGCCTACCTCCAGGGCGGCGCATTCGAGAAGCCCGTGGTCCCGCACCACTGAACGTTCCGGCCCACAAATTGCATTGAACTTTTGTACCGGAAACTGAAAGGTCACTGCCCGCTATGAACAAAAACAGCACCCCGGAATCTCCTTTTGAGCGCTGTCCGGTCACGATTCATGATTCCGCCGAAGAGGGGGCGTTGCAGGTGGCCGCGGAGATAGCCGAACTGATTCGCGAACGCTCCGGGCGCCGGGAGCGGACGGTTCTCGGTCTCGCGACCGGGTCGACGCCTGTTCCGGTGTATCGGGAGCTGGTGCGAATGCACCGCGAGGAGGGGTTGAGCTTTGCGGACGTCGTGACTTTCAACCTGGATGAGTACTATCCGCTGCCGCGGAGCCATCGCGAGAGTTACTGGCAGTTCATGCAGGACCAGTTCTTCCGTCACATCGACATCGACCCGGCAAACACACACGTACCGGATGGCGAGGTCGGCCGGGAGGAGGCGTTTGCGCACTGCCGGGAGTACGATGCTGCGATCGACGCGGCAGGTGGAATCGATCTGCAGATCCTCGGGATCGGGCGTACGGGGCATATCGGATTCAACGAGCCCGGATCGGGGGCGGAGAGTCCGACCCGCCTGGTCACGCTCAACGAGGTGACGCGGCAGGATGCCGCCCGGGATTTTCTTGGAGAGGAGAACGTTCCGCGTTACGCGATCACAATGGGGGTCGGAACGATTCTGAGGGCGCGGCGGATCCGGCTGATGGCCTGGGGTCGGAGCAAGGCCTCGGTTATTGCAAAGGCGGTCGAGGAGCCGCCCTCCGACCGCCTCCCTGCGAGCTATCTGCAGGGGCACGACGGCGTGGAGTTCATCCTCGATCGACCCGCCGCCGGAGCCCTGACGCGGATCGTTGAACCGTGGCGGGTGGACTTTGTCGACTGGAATCCGGAATTGATCCGGAGGGCGGTTATTGGGTTGTGTCGCAAGGTGGAGAAGCCGGTTCTCAAGCTCGTGGATCGCGACTACAACGAACAAGGATTGGCGGACCTGCTTACGGTCAAGGGATCAGCCTACCAGCTGAATATTCACATCTTCAATGTTCTGCAGCATACGATCACGGGCTGGCCCGGAGGGAAGCCGGATGCTGACGACAGTCACCGCCCCGAGCGTGCCGACCCGGCGCGCAAGCGGTCGCTGGTGCTGGCTTCGGAGCCCCAGGAGGATATTCTCGGGATGGGTGGAACGATCCGGCGCCTGTGCGAGCAGGGCCATGATGTGACGCTCGCCTACGCGACGTCCGGCGACCTTGCGGTCCCCGATCGGGAGGCGCTTGCGAGCCTCGAACTCACGCACGAGCTCTGCCCGGGTGCGACGTTGATGAATGGGGGTGTCCCGCTCGCCGAACTCATCCGTGCGCTGCGCGAGAAAGACACCCTGGACGAGGATGGCGAGGCGCTGCGCGCCGTGAAGGGTGCGATCCGGGAGGGCGAGGCGCGCCAGTCCATGCGAATGCTGGGGATTCATCCCGACCGGCTCGAATTCATGCGGCTGCCGTTTTACGGGAGGGGACGGTATCGCCAGTTTGTGGCGACCGAGGAGGATCGGACCGCGATGGTGGAACTGCTCGAACGGATCCGGCCGCACCAGGTATTTCTTTCGGGAGATCAGGCCGATCCGGCATCCGTTACGGGTATGACCTTCCGGGTCTTCCGCGACGCCTTTCGTCGATGCCGTGAGGAGGAGCAGTGGCCGTCGGACACGTACATCTGGGTTTACCGCGGTCCCACGGAGGAGTGGGGACTCGATCAGATCGACATGGCGGTACCGCTCAGCCCGGACGAGTTGCAGCGGAAGCTGGACGCCGCTTTTCAACACCGCTCCCAGCACAGCCAGACCTCCTTTGCCCTGAGCGAGCAAAGCGAGTCGTGGCAGCGCACAGAATCGCTCAACCGGAAGATTGCTCGCGAGTACGATGCCCTCGGTATGGCGGAGTACGAGGCGATCGAGTGTTTCCTGCGATGGGAGGGATAGAGTGCTGGACGGGTTTGGAATGAATCCTGCCCGTACATCGGCGGGTGTTGTTTCTGGGTGACAATCGGTGCCACAATGCGACATCCTTACAACGCCGACTTTCGTATTATGAAAATTGCAGAACCAGCGGTGAAACCGCCCCTGGACCCCGGGTTCCAGCCGGCGATTCTTTTTGAGAACGCGTACCGCGCGGCCGTTGCGGACGCCGGGGCGAGCGAATCGCTCGACCTGGTGGTGGCCCGGCCGGACGGAGCGGCCTGGGCCGAGCGCCTGGAACTGCTTCCGGGCGCGGAGCGGGATTCGGACACGTGGCGGTTCCTGGAGCGCCGGGTGAAGTTTCTGCTCTGGCAGAAAGGGGGAAGTCGCCTGCACGTCGCGGGGAGTCCGGTGTGGGCTGAACGGCTCCGCTCATGCTATTCTCCGGAGGGTGATCGGGCGTTTGACGCCGCGTTCATGGGCGGGAGAATCTTCGCCGGTCCCTTCGAAGTGATTGCCGGCGATCGCACGGATTCGCCTCAGGAGGGCGAGCACTCGGTGGAGTTGGGGGGACACCTGGATGGAAACCGTATCGGCTTCGACCTGGGCGGAAGCGACCGCAAGAGTGCGGCGGTGATCGACGGGGAGGTTGTATTTTCCGAGGAGATCGCGTGGGATCCCTATTTTCAGAGCGATCCCGAGTACCACCGCGAAGGAATTCGCGATTCCCTGCGCCGAGCGGCGGCCCATCTTCCGCGGGTGGACGCGATCGGCGGGAGTGCTGCGGGCGTCTACATCAACAATGAGGTCCGGGCCGGATCGTTGTTCCGTGGGCTGTCCGAGGATGCGTTCAATCGCTCGATCCGGGGATTCTTTCAGGAGCTGGAACAGGAATGGGGCGTGCCGGTCGCGATCGCCAACGACGGTGAGGTTGCGGCGCTGGCGAGCAGTCTTTCGACGCATAAAGCGGGAATCCTCGGGTTGTCGCTTGGCACGAGCACGGCGGCCGGGTATGTCCGGCCGTCGGGAAAACTCACGGTTTGGCTGAACGAGCTCGCCTTCGTTCCGATCGACTACCGGGAGGATGCTCCGGTCGACGAATGGTCCGGGGATCGTGGATGCGGAGCCCAGTATTTCTCGCAGCAGGCCGTGGCGCGGCTTGCCCCCGCGGCCGGCATGGTTCCCGGATCGGGTGAGAAGGCACCGGACCTGCTCGTCCGGGTCCAGAAGGCGATGGAAGCGGGCGATGCGCACGCGCGTGCAATCTATGAGACGATCGGGGTCTACCTCGGCTATGCGTTGCTCCACTGGTGCGAACAGTATGATCTGAACTATCTGCAATTGCTCGGCCGCGTGATGTCCGGACCCGGTGGCGATCTGATCTGGGAAACAGCAGGGACGGTTTTTGCGGCGGAGAACCCGAAAATCGGCGATCGCCTGAATTTCCTGGAGGTCGATGAACGCACGAAACGCCACGGCCAGGCGATCGCCGCCGCCAGTCTGCCGGCGCTTGCCGGAAATCATCAACCGTGAATCTTGGAAGCTATCGATTATGAAACTGAAACATACGAACGCTGATCTTTTCGTTCCGGACGGTCTCGCGCCGGATCTCGCGCTCCCGCGCACCACCCATCTTGGAATCGGGGCGCACCAGGATGACTTGGAGATCATTGCTTACGAAGGGATTGAAGCGTGCCATGGCCGCGATGATCGATGGTTTGGCGGCGTCGTATTGACGGATGGATCCGGCAGCGCTCGGACCGGGGTCTATGCGGACTACACCGGCGAGGAGATGCGCCACGTGCGCATGCACGAACAGCGCAAAGCGGCCACGATCGGCGATTACAGCTTCATGGCACAACTCGGATACCCGTCCAAAGCGGTTCGCTCGCCCGACGCATCCGATCCGGTCGACGACCTGGAGGCTATCCTCCGCGCCGCCCGGCCCGCCACGGTCTATGTGCACAATCCCGCGGACAAGCATGACACCCATATCGGAACCCTGGCCCGGTGCCTTGATGCGCTTCGCCGCCTCCCCGAATCCGAGCGCCCCGAGCGCCTTCTCGGCGTGGAGGTCTGGCGCGACCTCGATTGGTTGTTGGACGACGAGAAAGTCGTCTTACAGACTGACCGCAGACCGAACCTCGCAGCAGCATTGATGGGTGTTTTCGATTCGCAGATCAGCGGCGGCAAACGCTACGATCTTGCCGTGCCCGGGCGGCGCCTCGCCAATGCGACGTTCTTCCAATCCCACTCTGTCGATGAGTCCGAGTCCGCCGCCTTCGCGGTCGACCTGAGCCCGCTGCTTCGCGACGATGGTCCGACGGTTGCGGCGTTGATCGAGGGGCATATGGACCGATTCCGGGAGGATGTTCTGAAGCGGATCGCGAAAATGATCGGGTAGCGCACCGGCAGCTCTGCTCCTGTTCAACCGGGTAAATGGCTTGCAATTCCTCTGCTGCGGAAATTCGATTAAAAAGACCGGTGTTGTTTCACCCGTTTGTTTTCCTGCGCATTCCGGTGTTGGGAAGGGGGAGGCACGGCAGAGTTGAAGCGGCACACATCAAGAGACTATATTATGGAATCGAATAAGACAGATGAAACCCGTCCGGCTGAATCGTCCGGAGACGCGATTGCGACTTCCGCCGGGAAATGCCTCCTGGCGATCAGCGATCAAGAACGAAGTATGTTTCTCCCAGAGGACCTCTTCCAGGAGCTGAAGCAGACTGTCGGCGAGATTAAGCATGTGCAGCCGCAAACGCTGAGTGACGTGGCGTGGCCGCAATTGCTCCAGGAATTCGGCCCGGATGTGGTCATCGGCGCCTGGTCGACAAAGCCGATTCCCGAGGATATTCCCGTGGAGTCCGGTCCGCTCAAATATTATTGTGGATTGACCGGTTCCGTGCGCCGTAAGATTGCGCGCTCCTTGATCGAGCGCGGCTTGCATGTAACCAACTGGGGAACCAGCATCAGTCGCACGATCGCGGAATCCGCACTCATGATGATACTCGGGTGCCTGCGCCGTACGTCGCACTGGCACGAGGTCATGCATCACGAACGGGGCTGGCATAAGCATCCGGAAAACGAAGGGCAGTTTTCCCTGTTTGAGCGCCGGGTGGGGATACGTGGGTTCGGCCGCATTTCGCGCGAGCTGGTTCTGCTGCTCAAGCCCTTCAACGTAAAAGTCTCGACGTTTTCCTCGGTGCCGGAGTCGTTGCTCCGTGAGTACGATGTCTCCCGGGCCTCCAGTATGGAGGACCTCTTCTCAGGAAATGACATCATCGTTGAATTGGCTGCTCTGACGGATCGCACCCGTCACTCCGTGACGGAAGAGCTGCTGCGTATGATTCCGCAGGACGGTGTCTTTGTGAACGTTGGGCGGGGCGCCGTCGTCGACGAAGCAGCCCTCGCGCGTGTCGCCCGGGAAGGGCGGGTTCGTATCGCGCTCGATGTCTATGAAAAGGAGCCGCTGCCCAAGGATTCTCCGCTACGGGGCCTCAACCGGGCGATCCTCATGCCGCACCAGGCCGGACCGACTCCCGATCGCATGCGCGATTCAGGCGCACTCGCCGTCGCGAATGTTCGACAGTTTCTTGCAGGGAATCCGCTGGAGGGAGTGGTCGACCTGCAGGGATACGATCAGATGACCTGATCATCCCGCGCGTTCTGCGCGGGCAGGAGAAAGGGGACGGCCTCCGGTTCGGAGAGGAGGCAGTCGGATGGTGAGACGGTCGCACTGCCGGACGGTTTGTCCGATTCCCAAGCACTGTTAGCTGGCGCGAGGTGTCCTGGATCGCCTGCTGGATCTCGTCTTGCCTGCTGGATCCCAACCCTTGCCCACCATCCACAGCTTGAGTTTTTCACAACCGAAAGACTCATACATATCGGTCGACTCCGATCCATCGCGGGCCTTACTGAAAATCGTAGCTGGGCTTATCCAATTAAAACATTTGACATATCAAATTAGTTAGGATAATATGCGAGAAAAGAAAATCTGATAGTATTTTCAATCTGAAATTAACCCGCAATCATTCGAAAGGAGATGTCATGTACAGGCACATGATTTGCGCAGCAGTTGTGCTCTCACTTACACTTGATCATTCGTTTGTTTCGGCGGACTATCACGGAGACGTCGAACCTGATCCGACGCCGACTCCGGAATCGGAAGAACTGACGGTGCACCCCCTGAACGCCGGATGGGCGTGGTCGGATTGGCTCGGAACCGTCTATACGCCGGATGCACCGTGGATTTTCCACCTTCAGAACGGTTGGCACTACGTGCTGGAAGAAACGATCGGGGGTGTATGGATGTACTCGGAAGACCTGGAGTGGTTGTTTTCGTCCCGGATCTTCTATCCCTACCTGTACAGCCACGGGCGCGGGAATTGGGTATACTACCTTCGAGGAACGGCGGCGCCGCGGTATTTCTACGATTTTGGCGAGGAGGATTGGTTCAGCCTCCCGCGCGTGGAGCATCCGACACTTCTTGAGTTTTTCGCGGATCTGACGGCCACGCAGGAGATCCCGGATCCTGATCTGACCCAGGACGGGGCTGTTGGTTCTGGCATCCGCTTTGAGGCCGCCCGTCGCACCTATGCCGAAGCGGCCGACCACGAGGCACTCGACATCACCGGTTCGCTGACGATCTCGTTCTGGCTGAACATCATGGACGGGTTCCGCTCGGCGTGGGAACCAATGGTGTCGAAAGGGGATGACACGTACCAGGTTCGCCGCTCGGGCAACACCGACCACCTGCGCTTTGACGTGCGCGGGGGCGAGGGCGGCGATGTGCAGGTGACCTCGGATTACGAGGTGCCTCCATACACGTGGGTGCATGTGGCGGCGGTGTACGACGCGGATGAGGGAGAGATGCGCCTTTATTTTGACGGCGAACAGGACGCGAACACCGCTTCCCGGTCGGGCATGTTGGCGACGAACGACCACGGACTGGCCGTCGGGGCGAATTTCAGCGGCACGGAGTACCGTCGATTTGCGAATTTCAAGCTGGACGAGGTGGCGATCTTCGATCGCGCCCTGTCCACTGCGAATATCGTCGTGCACCATTCGGCCGGCATGACGCCGGCCTACGCCAGCGCTGTTCTGCTCGATAATCCAGTGGCATACTGGCGGTTCGAGGAAATGTCCGGAACCGTCGCGGAGGACGAGCAGGGCGAGCATCCGATGGTGTTGGTTAATGCCCCGCGCTTGCACAGGGCCAATCCAAGAGGATCGGCGACAGTCTCACTGGATCCCGAGAGCCGGGAACTGAGTTGGGTCGTGACGTGGGAGGGCCTGACCGGAGCGCCGACCGGCCTGCATTTTCACGGTCCCGCGGATATCGGGGAGACGGCGGGTGTGCGCGTGAATATCGGCGGCATCAGCGGACTGGAGAGTCCGAGTTCCGGCTCGACGACGCTCTCCGAGGAGGAGATGGCCGACCTGGTGGAAGGTCGATACTACATCAACTTGCACACGGAGCAGAACGGCCCCGGCGAGATTCGCGGACACGTGCTTTCTGTGACCACGCGCGCGCACCACATCGGGTTGTCTCCACATCAGGAGGTGCCGTTCCCGCTGCTCGACGGCGCGGCTCCCGAGGGGGCGTCGTATGTCGTGGCGGATCCGGACGCCGGTCTGCTGCACTGGGTGATTAAGGCCGGTGGTTACACGAGCGATGCCACGAACGCCCATTTCCACGGCCCGGCCGATTTTGGCGCGAGTGCCGGAGTGCGACAGGGCATCGCCGACATCAGCGGACTGGAGAGTCCGATGGTGGGAAGCGTTGGGATATCCGATGAACTGATGGCTGAGTTGCTCGACGGCCTCTGGTACGTCAATATTCACACTGGGAACAACCCTCCGGGGGAGTTGCGCGGGCAGGTCCACCCGTTCGAGGGGATGCGGGTTGCCGAATTTCCGCTGACGGTGCAAGAGGGAGTTCCTCCGCCGACGCTCAATGGCGCGAATCCGTCCGGGGGCGCCATCGTGGTGTACGAGTCGTCCACCCGGAGGCTTTCATGGGTGGTGCAGTACCGGGACACGACGAGCAGTGTGACCGGAGCGCACTTCCACGGGCCCGCGCGGTCGGGTGAGACGGCAGGCGTGGTTGTGAACATTGGAGGAGAGGGCCTGGAGTCGCCGATAGTCGGCAGTACCGTGATCTCTCAGGCGGACGAAGCCGAACTGCTCGCCGGTCTGTGGTACCTCAACGTGCACACCGAGCAGAACGGTCCAGGGGAAATCCGCGGGCAGGTCGTGTTTGACTGATCGGAGTACGGAGAGGGAGAGGCTGAAATCCCGTTCGCGGGACGCATGCGGTAGCACATTGACCAACGCATATTCCTCCCGGCTATCAGCGCGATAGCCCGATCGGCACGATCTCAAGCGAGCCGATTGCTTGACCGTGGGGTATTTGAGAATTTCAGTCCGTCACCGCTCATGGTGCGGCGGGCTCTGCGAAGGCGAAGGTAGCGGCCGGGTTTGTTACGAAGACGCGGTGCAGGAGGTCGTCGGGAATCCCGGCATCCTTGAGCTGTTCCGTGAACTGCGTGAGCAGGAATGTGAGCCCGGGACTTCCTCCGTAACTGGTCCAGTACGTGCGGCGGGCGGCGTCCATTCCGAGCATGATCTGGTCCGGGAACTCGGGGATCAACTCTACGCAGAGGTCGAGCGTGGGATTGCCGTCGGCCTGTTTCCAGCGGAAGCCGCTGTCATACTCGACGCGCACGCCGGTCGCGAGGATGTCGCGGTGGTAGCCCACATCCGGGTTTCGGTCGGTATGCGAGAGGCAGACGTGCTTCAGGTCGACGCCTTCGCGCCGGAGGTGCCCGATCTGTTGTAGCGCCAGCCGGCCCTGTTCCGTGTGCGTGAGGATCGGGCACCCGGTGGCAACGTGTGCCTGAGCCGCCGCGGTGAGTGCCCGCTCCTCCCGTGCGGTGATGGTTTCACCGGTTGCGATCTTGATCACCCCGGCCCGGTACGGCGTTCGTTCGAGAATCGGGCCGCTGTAGTCGTGCGTATCGATCCCCTCCTCGATATCCTCGACGAACAGGCGCAGCAACTTATGGGCCGGGTACTCGTTGCCCCAGTGCCCCGGGTGATAGTATTTCGGCAGGTGCAGACCGGTTGCGGCGACGATGTGGACCCCGGTGCCGCGCGCGACCTGTGCGAGCTTGATCGCGTTGCGGCCGGCGTCGCACGGCATTGAGTCGATGACGGCGCGCCCCCCGGCGCCGTGGAACGCTCGCAGTTCCTCGATCGCCGTCTCGACGGAGTCGAGCAGGAAGTCCGGGTTCGTCCACGTCGGAATGCCCGGGTCGATGATGACGTGTTCGTGCGCGTAGCAGACTCCCAGTTCGGATGGCGGAATATCGAAGAGAACGGTGCGGATGAAACTCATAATCGGTTGTTCTTCCAGCCGCCCGGGGATGTATCGGCGGGCCGGCGGGGCGGTTCCAGGACGGCCCCTGTTTCGAGTAGTCGGCGGCGCAGCCGTTCGACCGGGAGGTCGCGGGCTCCGCATCCCTCCTCCAGAGATAGCGCCGCCGCAAACCCTGCGGCTGCGCCCATGCCCATTGTCTGCGCCATCGACCGGCACGAGGCGTGGGCGTCATGGGTGGCGCTGAAGCAGCGTCCCGCGACCCATATCTCGTCCCGGTCTTTTGGAAACAGAGTTCGATACGGCACGTCGTAGGCGTTGCCGTCGGGAATGTAGGCCCATGCCGTTTCGCCGTGGCCGGCGTCGCGGGCGGGCCGGTGGTCTTCAATGGGAGCTCCGCAGAGAAGAACCGCGTCGTCGAACCGTGCGACCCGAAAGCAGTCGTTACGGGTGAGCCGGTACTCCCCGTAGACGCGGCGACTCTCGCGGACTCCGATCTGGTGGGAGAGTCCAATGATGTGACTCGCTGCAAATCCCGGGACGCAGGCGCGCAGGAAGTGCTCGTACGTAAACGCCTGGCGCCGGCCCTCCTGTTCGGCCGCGGTCATCGCCTCCGGGTCGGTCGGATCGACATCGGCGACTCGCACCGCGACGGTTGAGATGCACCCTGCGGCGTTCATCGGATGGAGGCTGCCACTCTTGCGCGGAAGCGGGTGCGTGCCGCGTTCCACAGCCTCCGCCATTCGGTCACGCAGCATGCGGCTCCCTCCGGCCCGTTCGTAGGCGGCGAGGTCGACGTTCGACATTCGGAATGTCGTGGTCAGTGTCTGCGCCGGATCGCGTTCGCCGGCCCGCTCGCACGGAATCTCCGCCCAGTGGCAGAGGTCGGCGTCTCCTGAGGCGTCGATGAAGCGTGCGGCGCGGATGCGGTGAAATCCCCCTTTCGAGAAGACGACGATTCCTGTGATCCGGTTTCCGGCGTCGCGTTCAACGTCGACGAGCGTGGTGTGTAACAGTAGCCGCACGCCCGCTGCCGCGAGGAGCTCATCCCAGACCCGCTTCAATCGCTCCGGGTTGTAATTGACTCCCGTTCCGGCGCCGTAGGTGTTCGGTCGCAGATAGACGGCATTCGCGCGGTCGAGGGCGTCGACGACCCGGTCGGGAATGCCGCCGACCACCTTGCGGGGTTGTTCGCCGGGGGTGAAGAAGCCGTAGAACGTATCGAGAATCTGGGTGCTGGTGCCCCCGGCGAATCCGTAGCGCTCGAGAAGTAACACGCGGTGTGCGCGCGTCTCCCGTGCCGCGAGCGCCGCACAGCATCCGGCGGAGCCCGCCCCGGCGACGAGGATGTCGACCTCGGCCAGGACCGGAACGCGCTCGATGTTCAGATAGGGCATGCGGGTATGGCGGTGTGACAGGTTCGTGGGACGGGTGTGCGCCGGCTATTGCTGTGGGATCTGTCCTTCGCTGATCGACCAGCCTCCGTCGACCGCGAGCAGCTGGCCGGTTGTGAATCGGGCGGCGTCCGACATGAAATAGACCGCGGCGGCGTCGCAGTCCTCAGGGCGTCCCATGCGTCCGCCGTCGAGTCGTTGCTTGGTCTCGATGAATCGCAGGATTGTGTCATCCTCAGCGGCGCGCCGGGCCATGGGCGTCTCCGTAACGGCGGGTGCGAGTACGTTGAAGCGGATATTCCGGGATGCGTAGTGGTTCGCGGCGCTCCGGGTCAGACCGATGATCGCGGCTTTGGTGGTCGCGTAGACGTGCGCGCTGAAGAACGGGCTCGAGGGCGCGTATCCGAGCACCGATCCCATGTTGAGGATGCTCCCCCCGCGATTCTCCTCCAGAAACCGGCGGACGGCCGCCCGGTTTGAATAGATCACCGATGTGAGGTTGAGATCGATGGTTTTGCGCACTCCCTCGTCTGTCAGTTCGTGGAGGGGACCATCTCCGAATTGCCGGCCGCTCCCGCCTGCAACGTGATAGAGACCGTCGAGGCCGCCCCAGAGCTCGACGATACGATCGATCGCGGCCGTGGCGGCGACGGGATCGGATGCGTCGCCGGGAAGCCCGGCGCCCGACTCACCGAGCGATTTGACTGCCGCGGCGACCCGATCGGAATCTCGTCCCGTCACCAGAACCCGCGCACCCGCTGCGACAAATGCCCGGGCGGCGGAGAGTCCGAGCCCCGTCGTCCCTCCGACCACGACGATCCGTTTCCCTTCGAGTGTCATTGCGTGGTAGAATGCGACAGGGAGTGCGGTCAGGCAACCTTTCGGTTGGTGATTATTGCGCCAGGATTTTCCGCTGCAGGTCGGTGCAGCGTTCGGAGCTCACGCGATTGCGGACGGCCATGGCGTAGGCGGTGGGATCCCCCACGATGAAGACGTATCTGCGGCCCCGCGTTACCGCCGTATAGAGCAAATTGCGTTGAAGCAGCATGAAATGCTGCTTCAACAGGGGGATGACGACGGCCGGGAACTCGCTCCCCTGACTCTTGTGTATGCTGATCGCATAGGCGGGCTGAATCTCGCTCAACGCAGCCCGTTCAAAGTCGATTTCGCGGTCGTCGAACTCCGCGGTCATCCTGACGTTGTCCGCATCGATTCGGAGCACGCGCCCGAGATCGCCGTTGAAAATCCCGGTTTCGTAGTTGTTCACGAGCTGAATGATCTTGTCTCCCACCCGGTACGAAGCTCCCGCTGTCTGCAGCGCCGGGCGCCCCGGGTTCAGAGAATCCTGAAGCGAGCGGTTGAGGTTCGCGATCCCGGCAATTCCCTTGTGCATCGGTGCGATAACCTGGACATCGCGAATCGCGTCGAATGCGGTGATCCGGGGGATCCAGTCCCGGCAGAGCGCGATCACCGTGGCGAGGCACGACTCCGGATCCGTGCGTGCGATAAAGTGGAAATCGGATTCCTTCCGCAACTCCGCCAGGTCTCGAATGGTCCCCGGCGGGGCGGTGTCGCCCTCGAGAATAGCGTAGGCGGTGGACAGGATCAGACTCTTCTTTCGCTGGCGGAAGATCCGCTGCAACCGGGTAATTGAGAACGCATCCGTGGCGATCAAATCGTGGAGGACATTTCCCGCTCCGACACTGGGAAGCTGGTGTACGTCCCCCACGAGCAGGAGGCTTGTCGAAGCGGGGAGGGCTCGGAACAGCGCGGCTGTGAGGCGGCTGTCGAGCATAGAGGCTTCGTCGACGATCATGTAGTCGCACTTGAGCGGGGCGTCTTCGTCCGCTGTGAACCCTCCCGTTACGGGATCAAATTGCAGCAGGCGATGGATTGTCTGGGCCGTCTGACCGGTGGTCTCGGTCATTCGTTGGGCGGCGCGGCCGGTCGGCGAGGCCAGGCGAACGCGCGCCTTTTTTGCCCGGAGGATCTCCACCAGGGCTCGGAGGATGGAGGTCTTACCGGTTCCGGGACCCCCGGTCAGGATGGAAAGCTTGGCCGTCAGGCAGGCGCGCAGTGCCTCAGCCTGTTCCGGGGCGAATTGGAATCCGGCGCGCTCCTGTGCCCAGACGATTGCCTTCTCAATCTGGATCGGAGGAAGCGAACCCGGGGTGCCCCGGAGGCGGGCGATCGCCTCGGAAATCGCCTGTTCGGCGCGCTCGGTGACGGGAAGCTGGATGAGCGTGCTGCCTGGGGGGATTCGGAGGTGTCTTGAGTCGATGAGCGCGTGCATTCGATTCTCGAGCAGGGAGGGCTCGACGTCGAGCAGCTCAGCTGTCTTCGCTTGCAGATGGTTTGCTTCCACCGCCGTGTGTCCCTCGGATTCGAGCTCCCGCATCGCGAACAGCAGACCGGAGTCAAGGCGCTGCGGGCTTTCGTTGGCGAACCCGAGGTTGATGGCAATTCGGTCGGCGGTTTTGAACCCGATGCCGTGAATCTCTCGCGCGATGATATAGGGATCGGACTGCAACTTCTCCTGGGTCCCCGCACCGTAGGTTTTGACCAGCTTGAGGCATTGACCGACGCTGATCCCGTAGGTCTGGAGGAAGGTAAGGACTTCCCGCAGCGAGCGTTGCTCATCCCAGGCCCGTTTGATCTCAAGGGCGCGTTTCTTCCCGATCCCGGGCACTTCCTGAAGTCGGGCTGAGTCCTCTGAGATGACCTGGAACGTACTGGTGCCGAACGTGGCAACGATTTTTTCCGCGTAGGTTTTTCCGATACCCGGAACCAAACCGCTTCCCAGGTATTTGCGTATGCCATACAGCGTGGCGGGCAATGCGGATTGAAACCGCGTTGCACGGAACTGCAGACCGTGGGTCGGATGGCGGGTCCAGGTGCCGACTACATCGAGGGTTTCGCCGCACTGGACGCCGGGAAGGTTTCCGGTCAGCGACACATGCCCGTTCCCGCGCCGGCCCCGCTCCTCGGGCCGGAATTCGCAGATACAGAAGTGGTTTTCCTCGTTGAAGAAGACAATGCGCTCGACCACACCCCGCAACCGCTCCTCCCCCGGCCGCGTTTCGAGTGAGTTCGATTGCGCGTGAATCGTCATGAACCGGTGGTCGTGGGGAGGGGATCGGGCATGCCGAACACGCGAATCCCCAACGCGACAAGGTCGTCAAACAAGGCGGTCGGGTGATGGGCTGCGAGCTGTTCAGCATCGTCGCTGCCGGTCGGTACGGCGTAGACTCGCATTCCGACGGTCCGGGCCGCTTCGATATCCCACGGTGAATCGCCGACCAGGCAGCTGTGTTCGGGTTGCGCCTGGAGTTGAGTCAACGCCCATTGCGTGTATTCGGGCTGCGGCTTGCGCCACGGGGAATCTCCGGCGCCCATGACACGTTCGAGGAATCCGGTGAAACCGAGGTGATCGCAAACGCGGCGCGCGCTGTCACCATCCTTGTTCGTGAATACGGCCAACTGGATGCCCCGGCCGTGCAGCGTGCGCAGGAGTGCGGTTGCGCCGCGGAGCGGGCGCAGGCCTTCGCGCCAGTTGCGATCGAAATACTTGCGAAAGAGGGCGACGGCCTCGGGGGCGCGCTCCGCACCGACGAGCCGGCTCATGGTGACGGGGATGGAACCGCCGACCGTCTGCCGGACCCGTTCATAGTCTGCGGGTTCGAGCCCGAGTTCGCGCATGGCGTGGGCGCACGCCGCGTGGATCGCCTCGTAGTGGTCCACGAGCGTGCCGTCGAGGTCGAAGAGAACCGTGCGGATCGCGCCGCGCGCTTCGTTGGATTCATCGGGGTCCATGATCGATTTCTGAAAAGGATTCGCGTAAATCATGGAATTCCCGGAGCTTGACGCAACCCCGGAAACAGGAGGCGGTCACCACGTTCGCACGGATGATTTCGGGAGTCAGCGTTCTTGCTCAGGGCGGGATTTCTGCGGGGCTCGCGTTCGGAGCATCTCGCGCAGGTGTGTCACCCGGCCGTCCATGCGATGCACGAACACTCGTTGCGCATCGACATCGGGATGGGGACGCGCCACGTAGCCCAATGCCATGTTGGCGTCGGGGCCGCCGGCCCGGTTCGGGAATGCACCTGCGTCAGAGCAGGTCCTTGACCATTTCCCGTTCCTCGGTGAGCTCGCGGAGCGACGCGGCGATCTTATCGCGGCTGTAATCGTTGTGCTCGAGTCCATGAACGATCTCCCATCCGGTACCGTCACTGCGGATCGGGAACGAAGTGATCACGCCCGGCTCCGTATCATAGCTTCCGTCGGAGAGCACCGCGACAGAGAACCAATCTCCCTGCGAGGTGGGCGTGGTCAGCCGTCGAACCGTGTCCACCACAGCGTTGGCGGCGCTCGCCGCGCTGGAGGCGCCTCGCGCCTCGATAATCGCCGCGCCGCGCTTGCCGACGGTGGGGACAAACGTCTCCTTCAGCCACGTCTCGTCGCCGATCACTTCATGGGCCGGCTTGCCGCCGATTCGAGCGTTGTAGAAATCCGGGTACATCGTGGGCGAGTGATTGCCCCAGATCGCGAGATTGGTCACCTCTGTGACATCGACGCCGGCCTTCTGCGCGAGTTGGGTCCGGGCACGGTTCTCGTCGAGCATCGTCATCGCGAACCACCGTTCGGCCGGAACCGGGGCGCCATGGTTAAGCGCGATCATACAGTTGGTGTTGCACGGGTTTCCGACGACCAGGATCCGCACCCCGGGCGAGGCGTTCGCTGCAATCGCCTTCCCCTGCTCAATGAATATTTTGCCGTTGATTCCGAGAAGATCGCTCCGTTCCATTCCGGCCTTGCGGGGAACGCTGCCGACCAGAAGCGCCCAGTCGGCATCGCGGAAACCCTCCTCCAGGTCGCTGGTTGCGACGACGCCCTTGAGCAAGGGAAAGGCGCAATCATTGAGCTCCATCACCACACCCTCAAGCGCGTTGAGTGCGGGTGGAATCTCGATCAGCTGCAGGATGACCGGCTGATCCGGTCCGAACATGGACCCGGAGGCGATGCGGAAGAGCAGGGCGTACCCAATATTACCGGCGGCGCCGGTGACGGAAATGCGAATCGGTTTCTTCATTGTGTTCTGTAATAGCTGGGATTGGATTCAAAGGAAAGGTTAATGACCGATATATCCGGATTTCAAGCCTGCGCGGAGGAGAAACGTGGGCCGAGCAATTCGTAGCAGGACCGGACGAGTTCCTCCGTTTCCTCCCAACCGATGCACGCGTCGGTGATAGACTTTCCGTATTCGAGCTGTTCGCGGGGCAGAATCGCCTGGGCTCCAGCGACGAGATTGCTTTCGATCATGGCACCGATGACGGCGTGTTCACCGTGGAGTAGGGTGTGTACCACGTCCTGGAGGACCTCCTTCTGCCGGGCGTGATCTTTTGAGCTGTTGCCGTGGCTGCAGTCGACCATGACGGCGGGGATGAGCTTGTTTTCGAGCAGGGATTCGCGTGTTTGCACGATATGGTCACGGCTGAAGTTCGGGCCGTTGTCGCCGCCGCGCAGGATGATGTGGCAACTGGGGTTGCCGCGCGTGGTGATGGCGCTTGCCAAGCCTTGCCGGCTGATTCCCAGAAACGTCTGCGGCTGGCAGGCGGCGCGGATGGCGTTGAGGGCGACGCGGAGGCTTCCGGACGTTGCGTTTTTGAATCCGAGGGGCATGGAAAGGCCGCTTGCCATCTGGCGGTGGGTTTGGGACTCGGTGGTCCTTGCGCCGATGGCGGACCAGCAGACGAGGTCGGCGATGTATTGGGGTGTGATCGGGTCGAGGAGTTCGGTGGCGGTCGGGAGGCCCAGGTTGATGACATCGCGGAGGAAAGTGCGGGCGATCTGGAGACCGGCAGGAATATTGCAGGTACCGTCGAGGTGTGGGTCCAGGATCAAGCCCTTCCACCCCACCGTTGTGCGCGGTTTCTCGAAATAGACGCGCATGACGACGTAGATGCGATCGCTCACCTCCCGCGCCAGCGTCGCCAGGCGTTCCGCGTAATCACGTCCCGACCGGACATCATGAATGGAGCATGGCCCCACGATCAGCAGCAGGCGTTTGTCATCGGCAAAAATGATATCATGAATGGTTTGCCGCGCCTTGACGACGAACTCGGCCTGTGCATCGTCGCGGCAGACCTCGCGGCAGAGCACTTCCGGCGCCGGAAGCACTGCTGAATCGACGATGTTGATGTCATTTACCTGGTACACGGATTGCAGGGATTGAATGTGCATGCGTTGTTTTTCACCGCTTCGCGGAGGCGGGACGAAGCAAAGTTTTTCATCACCTTCGAGGTATCGGAGCAAGGGAAAAATCTCGAGCGGCGACTCGTTGACAGAGGGACTCGCGATCCTGATGATCGGGGCATGGATCGTCCCGATCGTATTTTCTGTCTCGGATCGCCGGGTGCGTGGATTTCCGTGCGCGGGTCCGATGCGTTTCGATTCCTGCAGACGCAGTTCAGCAACGACCTCGACCGATCCGAGGCGCACCCGGCAACCTACGGGCTCTGGTTGGATCGCAAGGGGAAGATCGACGCCGACAGCCATGTCCTGCGCCGGGGTGACGAGGATTTCGTGCTGTACTCAGTTGGTTGTCCGGGGGGTGCGTTGTGCGCCCGATTCGAGCGGTATCTGATCGCGGACGACGTGGTCGTAACGGATCTTGGAAGCGGCGTCGCGGTGTGTAGCGCTATTGGAATGGGGGTCCCCGAAGCGCTGGGTGTGGAGCCGCCGGCGTCCGGATGCTTTGCGACAGCGGAGGACTGCCATGTATTCGAGGGCCGGCGCGGTCCGGCGCCGCAATTCGAGATCGTCGGTCCCGTGGAGCGGATCTCGTCCGTGGCGGATCGATTGCGGGATTCCGGATTTCGGGAGGAATCGGAGTCGGCGTTCGAGGGTCTGCGGATCGAAGCCGGGTTTCCGGCCGTACCCGTGGATGCGGGGGGCGGGGAACTGCCGCAGGAGGCGGGGCTCGAATCGGCTGCTGTGAGTTTCACGAAAGGATGTTACCTGGGGCAGGAAGTGGTCGCCAAGGTGCAGAATTCCGGTGGTTTTCGGCGTCGTCTGTGCCGGGTCTCCGGATCCGAAGCGCCGCCGCGTGCGGGCGATGAGCTCGTGCAGGGGGAAACGGTCGTCGGGTGGATGCGCTCGGTAGCGGAGACCGAATGCGGCTGGATCGGATTCGCTCTGATGAAACACCGGCAGGTTGACCGGGAAAGCGAACTTCGAACGGCGGAGGGCACGATCGCGGTACGGATGGGCGAGCCGGTCTGACGGCTCCGTGTAACATCGTGATCCGGACGTTTTCAAGCGTACCTGGAAGCGGTGAAGCAACGTGTGCCGGGAGTGGATTCCGGTGTCGGATCGGGGGGATTGTAGTGGAAGCGAGCGGCTCTGCAACCCGCCTCAACAAAGGGCAAAATCTTCACTAACGCCGTGATTTTGGTTGACTGGGGCGGACGACCTTCGTTCTCTGGCTTCGCGAATGACTCAACATTCTCTATAGTCATCAAATAACGCAAAGAACAGGAGACCTCAATGAATAAAGCTGAACTCGTCGCAAGTGTCCAAAAAACTCTTGGGGGTGACACATCCAAAGCCGCTGCTGAACGTGCCGTTGATGCCGTTCTGGAAGGCGTGAAGAAGGGAATTAAGAAAGACAAAAACGTGCAGCTGATTGGATTCGGTACTTTTTCCGTGACCAAGCGCGCAGCCCGTTCGGGAATCAATCCTCAGACGAAGGAGAAGATTCGCATCAAGGCTTCGAAGTCCGTCAAGTTCAAGCCGGGCGCGGGATTGAAAGCAGCGCTGTAGTGCTTGTTTGAACGCTTTCACCCCAAAAAACCCGCAGCTGAACCTGCGGGTTTTTTGATCGGCGAGGCCGATTGATGCGTCCAGATATGCATTTGGAGTCCGGCAAGGTGAGTCGCTTTGAGAGCCATTTCGGAAGATCGCCCACGGTCGTCACACGTGCGCCTGGGCGCATCGAGTTCATCGGGAATCACATCGACTACAATGGCGGACGGGTCCTGGGGATGGCGATCGATCGCTATATTGAGGCGGCGGCCTCGCCCAGGGAGGACGACTGCATCGCTTTGCGAACGGAGATCCATGAACCGGTCGAAGCCTCGCTCTCCGACCTTCGGCCGGTGCGGGGGAGTGCCTTCTGGGCGAACTACGTGCTGGGGGTGGTGCATGCATTTCGCGACGCGGGAGCATCCGTCGAACGCGGGTTCGATATGGAGTTTTCCAGTACGATTCCGGCGGGTGCGGGATTGAGCAGCAGCGCGGCGCTGGAGCTGGCTACGGCCAAGGCGCTGGAGGTGCTCTATGGCTTTCCACTGTCGGAGGAGCGGTTGGCGGTGCTTTGCCGGCATGCCGAAAACACTTTTGTCGGCATGCCGTGCGGAATCCTCGATCAGGGAGTGAGTGTGGCCGGCAGGCGCGGCCACCTTGTGCTTGTCGATTGCCGGCTTCCCCGCTTCGAGCGCGTGCCGCTCCCGGAGGCGCTGCGATTCTGGGTATTCGACTCGAACAAAAAGCATCGGCTCGTCGAGTCGTTATACGGCAAAAGGCACGAGGAGTGCACCGAGGCGTTGGCTTGTTTGCAGCGGCGATTCGCTGGAATTGAACACCTCGTCGACGTCGCTCCGGATCAGCTCGAGGCGACTCGGCGGGACCTCGGCGATCCGCTCTATTCCCGGGTTCTCCATGTTATCGAGGAGCAGCAGCGGGTGATGGAGTGCGTCTTCGCCCTGGAGCGGGGAGACATGCGGAGCGTCGGAGAACGGCTCGATGCCTCTCACCAGAGCTCGAGGGTGCTTTTCGAGAACAGTACGCCGGAGCTGGACGGGTTGGTGGATTGTCTGCGGCACCGTTCCGGAGTTTATGGCGCTCGGTTAACCGGCGGCGGGTTCGGCGGCGGCGTATTGGCGGTGACATCGCCGCGGTTTGCCCGATCGGACGCTGAAGCCGTCGTGCGGGACTTCGTCGGGGTGTTCCCCGATTGCACCCCGGCCGTTTTCGAAGTCGGGTGGGGCGACGGGGCGTCCAGTGCTGGATGTGACGGTTGGAGGGTTTGACCTTGTAATGACGCCCGGTTCGCCCATCAAGGAAGTGCATGCCTGACCTCCATGCATTCGACTGGGCGATTTTGGCAGCTTATTTCGCTGCCGTTTTCACGGTCGGGTATTGTTTTGGCCGGCGGGAGGAGAATTCCGAAGATTTCGTGGCGGCGGGGCGTCGCATGCCCTGGGGAGCGGTATTATTCTCGATCATTGCGACTGAGATCAGTGCGGTCACCTTTCTCAGCGTGCCCGGCGAGGGTTTTGCGAACAATCTGTCGTATCTTCAGTTCGGCGTCGGTTCGCTTTGCGCGCGGTTCTTCATCGCGGGGTTTTTTCTGACCGCGTTTTACGCGAGCCGTTACCTGACGATATACTCTTATCTCGCGGATCGCTTTGGTGTGCGATCGCGCTACACAGCGGCGATCTACTTCCTTATCACCCGGATTCTGGCGAGCAGCGTGCGTCTGTTGATCGCTACGTACGGGCTGGCGGTGTTTTTTGGAATTCCGCTCTGGATCTCTCTCCTGGTATTCACTGTGGCATCCCTGCTTTACACCTCGTTCGGCGGGCTGAAGGCGGTGATCTGGACGGATCTCCTGCAGGCATGTGTCTTCGTTGCGGGCGGGGTGGCCGTCGCCCTCTTTCTGCAAGCGGAGGTCGGCTGGGGGAGCATCTTAGCCTCCGGAGCGGAGACCGGCCGGCTCGAGCTGTTTCGATTTCGACCCGACGGCGGAGCTGGTTGGATCGGTTGGTTGAGCGATCCCGGAATTTTCTATTTTGCGTTCTTCAATGGGCTCGTGATGACCGCTGCCGCGTTGGGAACCGATCAGGACATGATGCAGCGCGTGCTCAGCTGTCGCGAGGTTAAGCGCGCACGTTGGAGCATGATCCTGAGTGGATTTGTGGGAATCCCGATCGCTGCCGGATTTCTGTTCATCGGGGTGGGGCTCTGGGTCTATTTCCAGGAGTTTCCGGATCCCGGCCTGCCCGGCCTGGTCGAGCACGGTCGGGTGGCGGCGGACCAGGTTTTCCCGTATTTTATCTCGGAGGTCCTCCCGTTCGGCATGCGCGGGCTATTGCTGATCGGCATCTTCGCAACGGCGATGTCGAGCCTCGACTCGGCGGTGAGCGCCCTCAGTTCCTCGGTTGTGATCGACCTCTACAGGCCGCTGATTCGGAAGCACGGGAACGAGCGACACTACCTTGTGGTCAACCGGATCTGTGTCGTCGGCTTCGGCATTCTGCTCGCTGTATTGGCCTGGTCGTTTCGGGACGCGGAAGGATTTCTGTGGCTTGGATTCAAATTGGTGAGCATCACGTATGGATCGCTGCTGGGGGTGTTCCTGGTCGGAGTGCTGACCCGCCGTGGATCCGATCGCGGGAATGTGGTCGGCATGATCGCCGGTTCCATGGCGGCGGTGGTGCTCCTGGTCGGCACCGAGGTGCTGGGCTGGCCGATCGCGTGGACCTGGACGATTATTGTGGGCGCCCTTGTAACGTTCGGATGCGGAGTGATCCCGGCGGGCGACGATGGACCTCATCCCGGAGCCGGTTGACGTCGGTTACGGATGCGTCGGCGGGCTAGCCGTTGTGGTTGGAGGAGAGCTGGGCGGCGACGGCGACCTGCTTCTTCCGGGGCTGCCGCAGCTTTTTTCGACGCGCGCGTTTTTCCGTGCTGGGCGCTTGCGCCGTCTCTTTGTCGGCCGGAGGTCTCCCACCGGTTAGTGTCGCGATGAATCGCTTCATCGCGGGCGTAAGAATCCGGCCCTTGCGGTGGATGATTGCGAGAGGCCGTGTGAATTGCTTGCCCTTTAATGGGATGGATTTGAGCAATCCCTGCCGCACTTCCTGCTTGACCGTTGCCTCGGGTATAATCGCAACCCCGGCATCGATCTCCACCGCGCGCTTTACGGTCTCGATATTGTCGAATTCCATGACCGGATCAATGTCGAGCTTGTGCTCTTTGAATATCTGATCGATCGCTTTGCGCGTCGGGATGTCCGGATCGAATCCAATAAATCTCGATTTCGCCAGGTCCTGCGGGTCGAGCAGCTTCTTTTGCGCGAGCGCGTTCTCGGGATGGCAGATAAGAATGAGACGGTCTTCGATAAAGGGGATCACCTCGAGCTGACGAATTTTCTGGGGGAACGCGACGAGCCCTATATCCACAGAGTTGTGCAGGATGTCCTCGTACACCATGTTCGCACGCCGATATTCCACGCGGACGTTAACGGTCGGGAACTCATGGAGAAAGCTCTTGATGTACGGCGGAAGCTCGTGCAATCCGATGCTGTAAATTGTGGAAATGTGGATCGTTCCGCTGATGACATCGCGCATTTCCTGCAGTTCGCTTTTCAGCTTTTCGTAGCGGTACAGGATATCCTTCGAGCTCTCATAGAGTTTCGCCCCTTCACGGGTAAGGCGAAATTGCTTTTGACTCCGGTCTACGATGAGAACATTGAAGAAACGTTCCATCGCGCGCAGCTGCTGGCTGACCGCCGACTGTGTGACACCGTTCAGTTTGGCAGCCCGCGAAAAACTCTGGCTTTCAACCAGATCCGAAAAGATTTTGAAGTTTTCGAGGTGCATTGCAAAAAAAATTATACATGCTAATGGAAAAGTAAATCAAAATAAGCAAAACTTTTTTATAACATGGCGTACGAAGAAGGGAGGGAACACGAGGGTGCAACGCCGGGGTGGGAACGGGAGATCGCGCGTCGCAGGGACGCACTTTTCGAGCGAATCCGGGCTGCGTGTGCGGCTTGTGGGCGCGACGTGTCGGAGATTCGAGTGGTCGCGGTCACCAAGGCGCACGGTTCCGAAGTCGTTCGGGCAGCGGCTCGGCTCGGTCTGTTCCGGATCGGCGAAAACCGGGTTCAGGAGGCTTCCGTGAAGCGGAATGAGGTCGGCGAATTGAACCTGTACTGGGAAGGGATCGGGCCGGTCCAGTCCAACAAGGCGAGCCTTGCGGCGGCGACCTTCGATCGGATTCAGAGCGTGGATCGTATCAAAATCGTACAACGCCTGGATCGGCACGCGTGTGAACTGGCCAAGCGGCTGCCGATCCTCCTTCAAGTCAACACCGGAGACGATCCGAACAAGCACGGCGTGGCGGAGTGTGAAGCGGAGGCGTTGCTGGAGTCGGCATTGTCGGCCTCATCCCTCCGGGTCGAAGGACTCATGACGATTGCTCCGCTGACTGACGATTCGCAGGCGGCCGCCCGTGCTTTTGCGGCGCTGCGGGCATTGCGGGACCGGTTGGCGGATCGATGCGGGGTGCAGCTTGGGGAGCTCTCCATGGGGATGAGCGGCGACCTCGAGGATGCGATCCGGGAAGGCAGCACCTGCGTTCGCGTCGGGTCGGCTCTGTTCGGAGAGCGGCAGGGTGGGATATCCCGCCCTGCGAGTAACGTTCCGCTGTGACTGGAAGCTCAGCGTCTCCGGGACTCGGCGGCGGCGCGTTCGCGGGCCATGGCCTGGGCTTCGGTGGTAGCTTGTTCCTGGCGTGTGATACGACGCACGGGGCGGCGTTCCTCTGGTGTTCCGGTCACCGGCGTACCCACCGAAAATGTTGCCTGAACAAACGTGCCGCGCTGTGTCACTTCAATGACGTCGCGAACTCCGTCCTGCCATGTGACGACGATGCCGTCGCGTCCCATCTTCCACTCGCCCGGGATGCGGCCGAGGGCCGGTTTCTCGGGATCGATATAACGATACGCATTCCCCCATCGTTCGATTTTGAGATGAGGTCGGTTCGCCCCGGGCGCAACATGCTCCTCGGTCCAGGGGCCGATGAAGTCCTCGATCGACACCTGCGTTGTGTGGCCTGCATGAAAGAGGCCGCGAACCTGGGCAGCTGAAACCATGCGCGCAGCGACCTTCCGGTCGTGCCGGCCGCTCTCGTCCTGCCGCGGTGTCCAGCTGAGCATCGCAAACGAACCGTCTTCGGTCGGGCGCAGCGCGTCGACATGCCCGCTGGGCCAGCGGATACGCAACTCATCTTCGTTGACCTGCCATCGCCCTGTCTGGTTCCGGTACTCGTCGCTCCAGTTGCGCTGGGTGGCGGCAGTGGTGCCGTCGCGGGCGATGCGGAGGAAGAATCGGTCGCGCACACCGCGCAATCCCATGAAGTCGGTTCCCCCCTGCTCAATTTCCCAGTACCCGACAAACCGGTTGCGCAGCTCGCCCGGTTCGGGCTGGTGGTGGGGGGGCTCCTGTTGTGTCGGAGCCTCGCGGGCGCTGTCGGACGGTGATGTGGTCAGGCTTCCGATGACATCGCGTTCGAGCTTCTCACCGCGCGCCACCAATAAGGGTTCCTGATGAACGCTTCGACCCGGTGGAAACGTTTCGCGGGTGACCGTTTCGTCCTCGTTGCGCCGGAGCACATCAGTATAACCGGTATCCCAGGTAATCAGTAAAGAATCCTCCCGGCGTGTCCACTCGCCGGACTCGATGTGATCGATGGCGCCGGACCAGAAGGTCGATGCCTGTCCGTGTGATTTGATGACGATAAAGCAGCTGTCACCGGCAGGTTCCTCAATCTTCCAGTAACCGAGGTACGGATTGTCGGATCGGGCCGGTTGTGCCGATGCGGTTGAGCAGGCGAGAGAGAGTGCGATGAGGATGGCCAGCGCAATGGGCTGGAACCGGTTCGGACTAAAGCGCATAATGATCGTAAACGAGGAGTTGGAGGAGGGTGCTGAAACGATAAGATTTGGATTTAGCGAAGCCTACGTCACCTGCGGCCGCGAATCAAGACAAGGATTCGATGGCGCGTAGCGCCGCCGCTGTCACGATCATGGCGGTATGGTATCGCTGCGGATCGCAATTTCGCACCGCACAGACCGCAGACTGGCGGAGTGGGTTCCCTGTCCGGTCCGAAATTTGGATTGCTCCATTGGTACTCACCGGGACGCGGCCGAGCGGCCGATCCGGCAAATGGTTTCGTACTCCTTTTTTGTAACCGGTTGAATACTCAGGCGTTGTCCTCGTTGCAGCAGTTTCATGTTGCGGAGCGTGGAGACCCGTCTGAGTTCGGCGAGGGGCACGATGTGGGGGAACGCTTCGACAAAACGGATGGCGACCATGAACCAGCGGGGATTCTCCGGAGATGCCTTTGGGTCGAAGTAATCGCTTTCCGGGTCCCATGCTGTGTGGTCCGGGTGTGCTTCGCGGGCGACTTCTGCGAGGCCCGCGACCCCGGGGGTCGGACAGCTGGAGTGGTAGAAGAGGACGCGATCGCCCTGGCGCATGTCATCGCGCATGAAATTGCGGGCTTGGTAATTGCGGATGCCATCCCACGACTCGACTCCGTCTGGAGCCGCCTTCAGATCATCGATCGAGAAGGTCCGGGGTTCCGATTTCATGAGCCAATATTGCATTGTGGGAAGCATGTGCGGCATGCTTGGAAGCGGCAAGCGAAATGGATTTGCATTGCCACCGGTTTCGGGGGTAGGGTTGGCCCGGTTGGTGTGGTTGCAGCCTTGGTCTGGAACCGCGAACATGCGTGAATGTGAAACATGGAGGAGGAGGATGACGCTTACAACGAATCAGTTGGCATTATGTAGTTGGTCGGTGCGGCCGCAGACGCCGGTCGAACTGGCCGAACAGTGCGACGCAATCGGATTGAAGCGCGTGCAGCTCGCGCTTGCGCCGGTCTTCGAGAATCCATCGGTTTGGGGCCGCGTCGGACAAGTGCTGGCGGACGCGGGGATCAGCGTGGTTTCCGGGATGTATTCAGCGGTTGACGAAGACTATTCCACGCCCGAACGGATCCGCGAGACGGGAGGGATTGTCCCGAATGCGACCTGGGAGCGAAACTGGGCGAATGCCGAGACCTCGGCGCAGGTTGCCCGCGCGCTCGGTATCGACAGTATCACCACGCATGCCGGGTTTATTCCGGAAAACGAAGACGAACCGCAATTTGCGGTGGTGGTGGAGCGGATTCGCCTGATCGCGGATCTATTTGCGGACGTGTTTGGCGGGTCGCTCGCACTCGAAACCGGCCAGGAGTCGGCTGCGACCCTGAATCGATTTCTCGGTATCGTGAATCGCCCGAATGTGTTGGTCAATTTCGATCCGGCGAACATGCTTCTATACGAGATGGGCGATCCGGTCGATGCTGTGCGGCAACTCGTCGGCAGGTTGGGCAGCGTACACCTCAAGGACGCGAATCGCGGGTGGGGCCAGGAGCGTCCACTGGGCGAGGGTGAGGTCGATTGGGATGGCTTCCTCGGCGTGCTCGACGAAGCGGGGTTCGCTGGGACGATGGCGATCGAGCGGGAGGGTGGAGAGGATCGGGTGGACGACATTCGGCGGGCCGTCGATTTCATCTCGGCGTGTATCTCAGAAGAATAAAGGTTGGTTCTTCTGGGATTTGACGAGTCCTGGCGGCTGGTGAACGCAGCGGCGACCTCGGGTGTGGTTCTGGATCTGCCGCAGTGCCGGGAAAGGTTCGTCCTTAGTCCGTGTGCCCCGCCAGGAGTCCGAGCGGAAAGGGCTCCGGGCGCTCGCATGTGCTTTCGACCTCGATATGGCGGCCCGACTTTGAGGCGTCATGAAACGCATGCATGAGGTCGAGCACGTGGTAGGCGAGTTCACCGGCGGCTCGATGCGGTCGGCCGGCGTGGATCGCGGCGGCCATATCGGCGACGCCGAGCCCGCGGCTGTTCTCCGCGTGGGGGTGGGTGAGCGGAATCTGGTTCCACTCCTTTTGCCCTGCACGGCGCACCTGTACCGGACCGCCGAACGTGTTCGGGTCGGGCACGGCGAGGCTTCCTTCGGAACCGTAGATCTCGATGCAGGGCAACCGGTGGCTCCAGACGTCGAAACTGGTGATGAGGGTTCCGACGGGGCCGCTTTTGAAATCAAGGATCCCGGTGACATGGGTTGGCGTGTCGACCGCGATCTTCTCGCCGTAGCGCGCGGAGCTGGTGGCCACACGTTCCGAGAACGAGGCGCGCGCGGTGCCGGTAACCCGTTTGACCGGGCCGAGCAGGTGCGTCAGCGCCGTCAGGTAGTACGGCCCCATGTCGAACATCGGACCGCCCCCCGGTTGGTAGAAGAAGTCGGGATTCGGATGCCATCCCTCGGGGCCATGGCTGAGCATGAACGCCGTGGCTGCGACGGGCGTTCCGATCCAGCCATCGTCGATCAGCTTGCGGCAGGTCTGCAGGCCCGCCCCAAGGAATGTGTCGGGTGCGCCACCGACCCGCACGCCCTTGGCTCGGGCGGCCTCGAGAATCTTCTTGCCGTCCTCACGCTTCACCGCGAGCGGCTTCTCCGTGTACACGGACTTTCCATTCTCGATCGCCCCCAGGACTATTTCGGCGTGGGCGGCGGGGGGCGTCAGGTTCACCACGATGTCGATCTCGGGATCGCGCAGGAGTTCATCCGGTGTGCAGCACTTTGAAATGTTGTATTCCTGCGCTTTTGCTGAAGCGAGCTCGCCGACGACATCCGCCACGGCGGCGATTTCGAGGATGGGGAACGTTGCGGGCGATTTGAGATAGATGCCGCTGATATTGCCGCATCCGATTATGCCGATTCGGGTCTTGGTCATCTCACTTTTGATTTTCGGGATTGATCGTTCATGATGAAACCGGGAGGCGATTGGATCGCATCATGGAACGTAGAGTCTGCAGAGAAAGCGAACTTGAGTGCAATGAATAAAACACCGGTTCTTCTTTTATTGTGCGAGACCAAGACCGCGGGGAGGCAAGCGACGCGTTGGGCCGATGATTCGGCTTCGTTTTGTGGCAATTCGATCCTGATCCCGGGACCTGATAGCGGCTTGCCAGGAGCCACGCACCTGCTGTCGCACCCTGGTGTTTCGGGTGCGTCCGTTTGGACTTGAACTGGAGGGATTTTCGAACCACGTTCAGTTGCCTGCTTTTTGCCGCGGGCACTATCATCAAACAGAAAACGGAATCCCTATGCCTGTAACCTACCCTGATCTGGGCGACGCGCGACGTATCGCCCGTCTCGACCCCCCTTCCGGTAACGTGAATCTGGTTCTCGACACCGACACGTACAACGAGATCGACGACCAGTTCGCCGTCGTCTACGCGCTGTTGTCATCGGAGAGGATCACGATGGAAGCGATCCACGCGGCCCCGTTCTTCAACCACCGCTCCAACGGCCCGGAACAGGGGATGGAACGGAGTTACGAGGAGATCCTTCGCCTGCTCGAGCGACTCGATCGTTCGCCCAACGACTTCGTATTCAAGGGATCGAAGCAGTTCATGTCCGGACCGGAGGAGCCGGTGGAGAGCCCGGCCGCTCGCGACCTTGTGAAACGCGCCATGCAACGGAAGGCGTCGGACGCCCCGCTGTACGTGGCCGCGATCGGCGCGCCGACGAATGTCGCCTCGGCGATTCTGATTGAGCCGGCGATCGTTGAGCGGATCGTTGTTGTCTGGCTCGGGGGACAGCCGCATTACTGGCACAGCGCTTACGAGTTCAACTTCAAACAGGATCTCCACGCCACACGGATCCTGTTTGATTCGGGTGTACCGCTCGTGCAGATCCCGTGCCAGCAGGTGGCCGAGCAACTGCGTACCACGCTGCCCGAGATGGAGGCGCTCGTCAAAGGCCGGGGTGCCATCGGCGACTACCTCTACGAGATCTACACCGAATTCGTGCCGAGTCGTCTGGCGCAGTCGAAGGTGATCTGGGATATTTCCGCGATCGCGTGGCTTTTGGATGCGGGATGGGCACCGGGATTTCTGGCGCACAGCCCGTTGGTCTCGAGCGAATTCACCTACAGCGTGGATCCCCGGCGGCACTTGATCCGGGTGGTTCGAGAGTGCCGGCGGGATCAGATTTTCGGCGATCTGTTCGGCAAGCTGGAATCCGGCGCGGCAGATTCATAATTCAACAACCAGAGGACCCACACGATGGAACTGAGCGTTTGTTCATACAGCTACCACCGGATGCTGAAGGCCGGGGCGCAGGATATTTTCGGATACATCGAGACTTGCCGCGAGATCGGGTGTACCCACCTGGACCCGTGGAACGGGCATGTGGATCTGCCCCGGGAGGCTGGAGTGCCGCCTGCGCAGGCCGACAAACTGTCCGAGGAGGAGTCGTCGTACCTGAAACGGGTGCGTGAGGCAATCGATCGGACAGGGCTTCCCGTGGCATGTCTCGCCGTCGACGGCGCCCATATCTATGAGGAAGATGCGGCGGCGCGCGAGGCGAGGCGCGCGAACGCCTACCGCTGGCTTCGCATCGCCGAACGACTCGGCGCCCGCCGCGTGCGCATTGATTCCGGAGGCGCCGAGGAGCTCACCGACTCCATGTTGGACGTGATCGCGGAGGGGTATGCGGACGTGATCGGGCGAGCCCGCGATCTCGGGATCGGGGTCATTATCGAGAACCACTGGGGACCCTCCAAGTTCCCGAAGCAACTGCGGCGCATTCTCGACGCCTCCCCCGGCCTTGGCCTGCTGCTCGATTCCTGGAATTGGGCGCCCGGACAGCAGGCGCAAGGATGGCTCGAATTCGCCGGCGAGGCTTCGGCAACACATATCAAGACATTCCATTTTACCGACGACGGACAGGAGTTGACGCAGAACATACCGGCTTTCATCGCGCTGTTGCGCAAGGCCGGGTACTCCGGACCGTGGGGGATCGAGAGCGTCCCTGCGGACGGCGATGAGCCCGGGGCGGTACAAAGGACGATCGAGTTGATTCGCGGAAGCCTCTGAATTTTGGGGGCGAGAGCGGACGGGACAGAGCACGCTGTGTCGAGGCCGGTACCGTTGGCTTGCGCGAAGTCTTTGACCGCGCCATCCGGGTCACCGGGGCGTGGTCCAGATGCGCAGGGATGCCAGGAAGAATCCCTCAAGGGCGGCTTCGTCCTTGAGGTTGACCTCAAGCAGGCCGGCCATGCGTTCGAGTTCGTACACCGCCTCGCCAAGTTGTTGAAACCGCTCGGGCGAGTCCGCGGATTCTGCGGTTGCGAAGTCCCTCGTGACACGCTCGATGTCCGCGAGGAACCGTGACCGAACACCTTTGCGAAATCCGGTTTCGAGGGATTCCCGCTCCTCCGGGTCGATGGCGTCGGGAAGCCGGTCGGCTTCGGTTTTCCAGAGCGCGTGGGCCTCGCTCTTGAGTATGGCGAGAAATCGGCTGGTGAGGCCGTAGGCGCCAAACACGAGTGCGGCGCGGTCGTCCGGGGCACTCGCTCCGGATTTGGGGCGTTCGAGCCATTGACGGTAATCTGCCAGCCACTGTGCCCATGCCTCTGACGCCAGGCTGGATCCCTCTCCCGCGAGCCGGAAATTGAGGCAACGGCTGTAGATCGTGTCCAGCAGGTCGTAGGGCCGGCTGGTCAGCAACAGGATGATGGCGCCGGGCGGCGGTTCCTCCAGCGTTTTCAGAAAGGCGTTCGCGGTGCTGTCGTTCATCCGGTCCGCTTCGTAGATTACCGCGACGCGGCAATCGCTCTGATGGCCGGACTGGTGCAGGTCCTTGAGCAGGGACCGCATCGTATTCGGCTCAAGGTTCTTGCGTTCGCCGACCTGGATCTGCCGTCCCTTGCGTGCCGGCCGGAGCGTGAAAAAATCCGGGTGCCTGCGCGGATCGCCACCGGCGTCGAGTAACGCATCCGCGAGTGCGAGTGCGACCGTTTCGAGCTGCTCGAATCGCGGACCGTGTAGGAGGAGGGCGTGTCCGAGGCGATCCCGTTGCAGGGCGCGCTCGAGCACCTGGATGGGGCGGGATTGGCGCAACCGCTCAGATAACGCGTTTGCGAAGCTCACTCCAGATCTCGGTTTCAACCGTTGTGCGAGGCTCGGTGCCGTCGACCACCACGAAACGTTCGGGGAGCGCCTTGGCGAGCATGAGGTAGCCCTCGCGGACTTTGTTATAGAAGGCGATGTTCTCGCGTTCCATACGATCCGGCAGGTCGTTGACCCGGTGCTTGACGCGGGCCATTCCCATCTCGGCCGGAATGTCTACGATCACCGTCACATCGGGCATGATCTCCCCGACAGCGAAGGTGTTGATCAGGTGGACCGGTTCGGCGGCGATCTTCCGGCCGACGCCCTGGTAGACGGTTGTCGAGTCGAGGAAGCGGTCGCACAGGATGATCTTGCCCGCATCGAGAGCGGGTCGGATCACTTCCCGAACGAGCTGTGCCCGGCTGGCCGCGAAGAGGAGCAATTCGGTTTCCGGGGTCATGTTTTCGCCCTCGGCTGCATGCATCAGGATGTGCCGAATCTGTTCGCCGATCTCCGTTCCGCCGGGTTCCCGGGTTACGATTGTGTCGTAACCGGCATTCTCGAAACGTTCCGCGACCCGGCTTACTTGAGTGGTCTTACCGCTGCCTTCCGACCCCTCGAAGGAGATCAGGTAACCGCGGGTGTCGTCGTCGTGTCGTGGCATGGGGTTACGTCCAGTTCCGGATGAAGGTATCCACCTCGTTGATGCTGGGGCTTTTGGCGGTACGCACGTAGTACCCGCTGAATGCCACAGCCAGAGTGAGGCAGGCGGGAGGTTCCAGGCCGATCAGCTGTCCGCAGGTGAATCCGGCGTTGAAATGATCGCCTGCGCCGGTGGTGATTTTCGGTCGTTCGGCGTAGGGTCCTTGGACCCACCAGGCATCCTGGCGTGTCGCGCAGGCGGCGCTGTCGGTCGGGTGGATCACGACGGTGTTCAATTCGAGCTGGTTGCGAATCCGGGAGGCCAGGCGTTTCAAGCCCTCCGGGCCGGATTCAGGCTCGCTGTTGCCGAGAACCCGGTTTACGTAGAGTGCCTCTCTGAGGTTGAGCCCGAGGGTTACCTGCCCGTGCGAACGGAAGCGGGTGATGGTTGAGAGAACGGTCTGAACGTCGCCGTCGGAGCGTTTTTCGGGGTCCGTGAGGTCGAAGAAGAAATGCCGGCCGGCTTCGCGCGGGCCGAGGTTCGGGAGCGCCTTGCCGAGCAAGTCGTTGAACACCGCGGTCATATTCGGAACCATCGTCCAGTTGACCAGTGCCACGAGGTCCGCCCGCGACAACGCGTCGAAGAAGGCGCCTTCCCCCATTTTCTCAACGATGCGCGGATAGGTGATCTCGGCCAGGCTCGCCATCGCCCCGAGCATGATCTTTCCATCGTCGAACTCGAGCGCGTGCGTGATACCCGGTTCGCTAAGGGAAACGGCGGTGGATTGCTTGACGAACTCGGTGAACACGGAGTGAGGGGTGGGATCCCCGAGTGCCCCGATGTAGCGTAACCCCGCGCCGGCGTGGAGGATCGCATTGGCCATAATCGGACCGTTGCCGCCAATCTTCTCCATCTGCGGAAAAATCTCAATATTCGTGCTTTGGCCCGCGGCGGCGGAGATGCGGGATCCGAAATCCGAGATCGTGCGCATCGGTTCGAATTCCTCGCCCTGGCCGCTCCGCTTGTCGACGACTTTCATGATTTTGTCGACGAACCCGTCGAACCCCACGAGGGCGTGCTTACTGTTGAGGGATCCGGCCTTGTGCCCGAGTTCCGTGAGCGTCTGTTGCTTGTAGTCCATGTTTGGAGGAAATCGTTACGATCCAATACATGTCGCATTGTCCGCCTGAGGAAAAGAAAAATCCAGCGGTAAATCCGGGGCACGCCGCGAGCCGATTGTGCTGGAGAGCCCAACATTCACATTTGTCAAACGGGCATACTTCTGACTTATATCGGGTTCAATGAACCCGCTGAGACTGATTGTGATCGGGGTGGCGTGCACGGTCTTCTGGGGCGTGGTCGCCGGGGCGGACCCGGCGGACAGCTTCCCGCAAGAGCGATGGATGAGTGTGTTCCTCGACGGTGAGCGTGCCGGGTATGTCTACGCCCGATTCCGGTGTGAGGAAGAGCGGATTCACACCCATACGCTGACACGCGCGGAGGTTCGGCGCGGAGCGGTCAGCGTAGCCATGGAGACCGAGTCCGAAACCTGGGAGACGTTCGATGGACGTCCGCTCGCATTCCGGTATACGCTGACGATGGCGGGTCAGCCGATGGTGTACACCGCAACCATCGGCGATGGTGCCGTCGCCGGACGCTCGCTCCAGGGGGGGGTCGAGTACGCCTTTTCCTATCCATGGACGGAGGGTGCGGTGATGGTGTGGGGGATGGAACGGGCGCTTCGAGGGCTTGGGACGGAGCCCGGTGCGAAGGCCGAGCTCACGGTGTACTCGCCCGAGCTGCGGCTCGACCGGCCGGTTCCCGCCCGGATCGTAGCGGAAGGTGAGGAGGTGCGCGATCTCGGCGACGGCCCGGAGCAACTGACTCGGGTGCGCACGTCGTTGCGCGTGGGGGCGTCGTCGTTCGAGACGATCAACTGGCTTGACGCGGCGGGAGAGTTGCGGCTGTCGGAGACCGACATGGGCGGGATGCGCGTGCGGCTGAAGGCGGCGACCCAGGGGGAAGCCCTCGCAGCGTATCTTCCTCCCGAGCTCTTTGAAACCCGGTTGCTCCATCTGGATGGGCCGATTTCGGAGGGGGCGGATTCCGTCGATTTCCGGATCCGCTTTCGCGGGGCGCCCCCGCATGATTTCGACTGGCCCCGGACCCGTGTCCAGCGGGTTCTTGAGGGCATGGACGACGGGGTTCGCCTCCGCATTTCCCGGTCCCGGTTTCCTGTTGCTTCGGCGCACGGCGTGGTCGATGGGGCGGAGACCGATGCGCGTTACCTGGAATCGAACCCGTACTTGAACCTGGACGATCCCGTACTACGGGTGCTGGCGGAGGAGGTGTTCGCCTCCGACCCGCCCTCCGACCCGTTTGAGCGGGCGGATGGGCTGCGACGATTCGTCAGCGGGCACATCGCCGAACCCGGGCTGGACGTCGGATTCGCAACGGCGAGCGAAGTCGCGCGCAATCCGGTCGGCGACTGCACGGAGTACGCAGTCCTGCTGGCGGCGCTCGGACGGCTCCACGGGTTTCCGACGCGGGTTGCGGCCGGGCTGGTCTACCTTTCTGAATTCGGCGAGCACCGGGATGTGATGGGCTATCACATGTGGACGCAGTTCCGCATCGGGGAGGCATGGTGGGATCTCGACGCGGCGCTGCATGAATCCGAGCCGGCACCGACGCGTATCGCATTCGCCACGGCCTCGCTCGGCGAAGCATCCATGGCCGAGTTGAATCTCTCGCTGCTTCGGCTGATCGGTCGCGTGAGGGTCGCGGTCGAAGCGGTGGCAGAAGGCCGACAAACGTTCTGAATTCCGAAAAAGCAGGCGCAAGATGAAATTCTTCACCGCGGAAATGTCCGCATTGATTCCCCTTCGGGGGCTGCGAAGCAACCTGAGCCTGCTCTTCAAGTTCCTTCTGGGGCTGCTTCTGATGATCACGCTCTATAGCGTCGTGTTTCACCTGCTCATGGTCTGGGAGGGGCAGTACCACAGTTGGCTTTCGGGGTTCTACTGGACGGTGACGACGATGACCACGCTCGGGTACGGGGATATCGTATTTAAATCCGACTTGGGGCGTTTCTTTTCGATGTTCGTGATGCTTTCCGGGGTCGTATTCCTGCTCGTGATGCTACCCTTCACCTTCATCCAGTTCTTCTATGCACCGTTCATGGAGGCGCAAATGGCAGCCCGTGCGCCTCGCAAGCTGCCCCAGGAAACCGCACGGCACGTGATTCTGACACACTTCGATCCCATCACGCAGAACCTGATGCGCAAGCTTAAGCAGTACAACTACCACTACGTTCTCCTTACGGCGGACACGGAGGAGGCCGTCCACCTTTCCGACCAGGGTTATCAGGTGGTGGTCGGGGACTTCGACAGTCCCGAGACATACCGTAACATCCGGGCTTCGCAGGCGTCGCTTGTAGCGGCCACGGCATCGGACGAGGTGAATACGAACGTGGCGTTCACCGTTCGCGGCCTCTGCGATGATGTCCCGGTGATTACGACGGCCGACAACTCGGCTTCCGTGGACATCCTGAAACGGGCGGGCTCGACCCACGTTCTGGAGGTACATGAGATGACGGGTCGGTTTCTCGCCCGTCGGACTCACGCCGGCAGCGCGAAGGCGCATGTCGTGGGACGCTTCGATCAGTTGCTGGTGGCCGAAGCGACCGCAGCCGGGACCAAGCTTGTCGGAAAGACGCTCGCCGAGAGCAAGCTCCGTGAAACCGTTGGCGTGACCGTCGTAGGGATATGGGAGCGGGGCCGCTTTGAGGCCGCTTGGCCGGATACGGATATCGACGAGCATTCGGTTCTCATGATCGCCGGGTCCGAAGGACAGATCGAGGACTACAACGAACACTTCTCCGTTTATCATGAAACGCAGGCGCCCGTGCTTATCATCGGCGCCGGGCGCGTCGGACAGGCAACCGCCAGGGCTCTCAAAGAGCAGGGGGTCGAGTACCGGATCCTGGAGAAGCGCTCCGAGTTCATCGACATGATACCGGGAGTGATGCAGGGCGATGCCGCGCGTTTGGAGGATCTCGAGCAAGCCGGCATCCGGGACGCACCGAGCGTGCTCATCACGACGCACGAGGACGATATCAACATCTACCTGACCATCTACTGTCGCCGGCTGCGGCCCGATGTTCAGTTGATTACCCGCTGTACCCGTGAGCGCAATATCGCTACACTGCACCGGGCGGGGGCCGATTTCGTGGTTTCTTTCGCCTCGATGGGGGCAAACGCCATTTTCAACGTTCTCAAACGCTCCGACATCGTAATGGTTGCGGAGGGGCTGAGTGTCTTCCGGGTGCCGACCCCGGCTCGCTTCTACGGAAGATCGCTCGCTGAAACCGCCATCCGGAAGAACACCGGGTGTTCGGTGATCGCGGTGCAGTCCGAAAAGGATCTTGACATCAACCCGGATCCGCTCAAGCCGCTCTCCAAGGGGACCGAGCTGATCCTGATCGGTGGCGTGGAGAGTCAGAGCGCGTTTCTGAAGAAATACGCCGGGAAATAGGCGCACAACATTGACCATGAAGATCATCATCGTCGGGGCCGGGGAGGTGGGTTGCTATCTCGCCCGGCACTTTTCCTCGGGCGGGCACGACGTCTGCCTGGTCGAACGGTCGGAGCCGATGGCGCGGGCGCAGCAGGATCGCCTGGACGTCCGCGTGATTTACGGTTCCGGGTCGGTTGCCCACATCCTGCGCGAGGCGGGGGCGGACGGCTGCGACCTGTTCCTGGCGGTCACCCGCGATGACAGCACGAACCTTGTGGCTGCCCTCTTGGCCCGGCGCATGGGCGCCAGGCGGACGGTCGCACGCGTGCACGCCGCAGTCCTCCGGGACGAATCGGTGTTCGACTACCGCCGGGCGTTCCGGCTCGACCTCATGTTCAGCTCGGAACGCCTCGCGGCGGTCGAGCTCGCGAAGCACATACGCAATCCCGATCAACCGGTGGTCGAAGAGATCGCCCGCGGCCGGATTGAACTGCAGCAGTTCCCCCTGCGCGCCGATTCGCTCGCGTGCGGCAAGCCGTTGCGGGAGATCGGGTTCCCCGACCGGGTGCGCGTCGGATGGATCCGGCGTGCGGAACGGAACATCGTGCCGGCGGCGGACGAGACCTTGCAAGAGGGCGATCTCTTGACGGTCTTCGGCGAAGTCGAGCTCATGGACAAGTATGTGCGGCGGCTGCGCACCGGACATTCCCGTCCCGGCCGGCGCTCCGTGGTCATTGCCGGGGGCGGTGAAATCGCTCTGGCGCTGGCTCAGATGCTGACGGCGTGCGGGTTCGATGTTCGCGTGATTGAAGCGGATGCCGAGCGTGTGGCAGAACTGGCGTACCTGCTTCCCAGGGTCACGGTGATCCACGCCGATCCGACCTCGCTCGAGGCACTGCGCGAGGAGCGGGTGGGCGAGTGCGATTGCTTCGTGGCCGCCATGCCGGACGATGAAGACAACCTGATGACCTGCCTGCAGGCGGGAAACATGGGTGCGCCGGATTGCCTTACTGTTGTTCAGCGGGAAGACTACGCGGATGCAATCGGAACGGCCGCGACGATAATTGGGATCCGCGCCGCCGTCAGCCCGCGGGAAGCCGTTCGCCGTGACCTGATGCGCTTCGTGACCGCCAAGCGTTACCATGTGCTCGTGCGGCTCGAGGGCGGGGCGCAGGTGATCCACTTCGCCGTTCGGGCGGACTCGCCGATGGCCGGTGTTCCCGTGAGCCAGCTCGAACTGCCGGTCGGCGTGGTCCTGGTCGCTCATATTCATGAGACGGACGCCCGTGTTCCAGCGGCCGGCGATACGTTTTCGGCGGGCGACACGGTCTACGCGCTGGTCGAGGACGCCGCACTCGATCGCTTCTCCCGAATCCTCAGACACGGACCCGGGGTATGAACTACGCCGCTGTCTGCCGCTCGCTTGGTGGGATCGTGCTTCTGATCGCCGCCGGCATGTTCCTCTGCCTGGTGTTCGGCTGGATCGAGGGGTTTGCGGGGATTGCGGAGCGCTCCCACTCGGCCGGGATGACGTGGGGATCGATCGCCGCTCTCTCGGGCGCCGTGATCTTGTGGTTCGCGGGGCGGAACGGGCCGCGCGAGATCCTGCGAAAGGAGGCCGTGGCAATCGTCGGACTCGGTTGGATCGCGGCCGGATTCTTCGGGGCGCTCCCGTTCTGGCTCGGCGGACACGGTCTCGGGCCGGCGGCGGCCTGGTTTGAGTCGGTCTCCGGATTCACGACGACCGGGTCCACGGTCATCGTGGACCTCCATGCCGTGCCGCGGGATCTGTTGTTGTGGCGCGGGATGACCCAGTGGATGGGCGGGGCGGGCATCCTCGTGCTCTTTGTCGCGCTGTTGCAGCAATCGGGGGTGGGGAGCCGGTCGCTGTTCCGGCACGAGTCCAGCGCCCGCGAGGAGGAGAGCCACCTTGCCCACGCGCGCGGAACCGCCGCAACGCTATGGAGCATCTACCTCGGACTCAGCGTCGTGTGCTTTCTCGGGCTGTGGATTCTCTCCGGGGATTACTTCGCCGCTCTCACGCATGCTTTCACGGCGGTGGCCACGGGCGGATTCAGCCCGTACAACGGCAGCGCAGCCGAGTTTGGAAGTCCGGCGATCGAATGGTGGATCATGGTGTTCATGGCTCTCGGTGGCCTCAGCTTCATGCTCATGGCGCTGGTCCTCGCCCGGAAGTGGGGGCGGGTGCGGGAGGAAGAGGAGGGGCGCGTGTATCTGATCATCCTCGGTACCGCCACCGCAGTCGTTGCGCTCAGCGTCTGGCTCGCACGGGACGATCTTGCCGCCGCTGACGCGATTCGCGGGGCGGCGTTCCAAGTCATCTCGATTATGACGACGACCGGTTACGTCACGGAGAACTACGACCAGTGGCCGACTCTGGCGCGGGTGATCCTTCTGATGCTGATGATCCTGGGCGGTTGCGCAGGGTCGACGGCCGGCGGCATCAAGGTCGGTCGGCTGATCCTGCTCCTGAAGATTGCGCGGCAGGAGATCATCCGGACGTTCCGCCCGGCGCAGGTCTTTGCGTTGCGGTTAAACGGGCGCCGGATCAGCCCGGGCATGGTTCCGCAGACGCTCTTCTTCATCGCACTCAACACACTCCTGATCGGCGCCGGCACGGCAATCGTGGCGCTCCTCGAACCGCAGTTCGGAATGGTCGACTGCCTCGGTGCGGTCGTCGCCACTCTGTTCAATATCGGGCCCGGCTTCGGGTCGGTCGGCGCTGTACAGAACTTCGCGCACTTGGGCGACGCTACCTTGATGTTCCTTTCGGTGCTCATGTTGCTGGGCCGGTTGGAATTGTTCGTCGTGCTGGCGCTGCTGGTGCCGGCGCTCTGGCGGCGTTAGCCCGTATCTCAATTTTGTTGCGTCTTTGATGCGAGCGCTGCCTCCGAACGCTCGCGGCGGGGCCTGGGAGATAACTGGACCAAGACCCCCTGGTTTTCGCTTTGAAAATGCATTCAACTCCGTTCATGCTTGGAAAATGATGGTGAACAAGAACAATCCATTCGAAACCCGGAAGCCATTTCGCGACGGGCATCTGTATTCGTTACCGGCGCTCGAGAAGGCCGGGGTCGGACCGATTTCCCGCCTGCCGGTGAGCCTCCGGGTCGTGCTCGAATCGCTTTTGCGCAACTGCGACGGCGAACGTGTGAAGGAGGAGCAAATGCGCGCCCTGGCCAACTGGGACGCGGCGAAGCCGGCGAAGGAGGAGATCCCCTTTGTGGTGGCGCGGATCATTCTGCAGGATTTCACCGGAGTGCCGCTGCTGGTCGATCTCGCGGCGATGCGGTCCGCCGTTGAGCGCCTGGATATGGATCCCGCGGTCATCGAACCGCTCGTTCCGGTCGATCTCGTCGTCGACCACTCGGTCCAGGTGGATCGAACGAGGATTCCCACCGCCTTTCTCGAAAATCTGGAGTTCGAGTTCGAACGCAACCGCGAGCGCTACGAATTTCTCAAGTGGGGTCAACAGGCCTTTGATACGTTTCAAGTGGTCCCGCCCGGGATCGGCATTGTTCATCAGGTCAACCTCGAGTACCTGGCGAAGGTGGTGTTTTCGGCCGATGGCGGCGACGGCCGGATGTACTATCCGGACACGCTGGTCGGGACCGACTCGCACACCACAATGATCAACGGGCTCGGGATCGTTGGATGGGGAGTCGGCGGCATTGAGGCCGAAGCCGGCATGCTCGGCCAGCCGATCGCGTTCCAGACTCCGGAGGTGATCGGCGTGCATCTGACTGGAACGCTGGCCGAGGGCGTGACTGCAACCGACCTCACGCTGCGCATCACGGAGATGCTGCGGCGGGAGAAGGTGGTTGGGAAGTTCGTCGAATTTTTTGGGGAGGGCGCCTCGGTTCTCAGTATTGCCGATCGCGCGACCATCGCCAACATGTCACCCGAGTACGGTGCGACCATGGGATTTTTCCCGATCGATGAACGCACCCTGGAGTACCTCGAGATGACCGGGCGCAGCAGGGACCAGATCGACCTGGTCCGGTCGTATTACGAGGAACAGGGTATGTTCGGGATCCCGCGGGAGGGAGATGTCGATTACACCCGCGTTCTCGACCTCGACCTTGATTCCATTGTGCCCTGCGTCGCCGGGCCGCGCCGGCCTCAGGACCGCCTGGATGTGCCGTTGCTCAAGGAGGAGTTCAACGAGCTTCTCTTCAAAACCCCCGCGGACGGGGGTTACGGGGTTTCCGGGGATGAACGCGACCGGACCGTGCATCTGCGCGATTACGCGGCCGCGGCCGCCCGAAACAACGGCCACGCCGGAGGCGCACCCCAGCTCGGAGATACCGGCGAAGCGCAGTGGAGCGAAAGCGAGATGGTAACCAATCGTCCGGTGACGCCGGCGGAGGTTCCGGAGCCTACCGCGTCCCAGCAGGAGGACGATCCGAAGCTCGGCCACGGCTCGGTGGTCATCGCCGCGATCACCAGCTGCACGAATACCAGCAACCCGGACGTCATGGTCGCCGCCGGTCTCGTGGCGAAAAAGGCGGTGGAGAAGGGGCTGTCGGTTTGTCCCTCCGTCAAGACGAGCCTCGCGCCGGGAAGCCGGGTCGTCACCGAATACCTGGACAAGTGCGGTCTCCAGCCGTACCTGGACCGGCTCGGGTTCGCGTTGGTCGGATATGGTTGCACGACCTGTATCGGAAACAGCGGACCGCTCGACCCGGAGATCGAGGAGGCGATCTCCGAGGGCGACCTCGTCGTTGCCAGCGTCCTGTCTGGAAACCGGAATTTCGAGGCCCGAATCCACTCGTCGGTCAAGGCGAACTTCCTCATGTCGCCGCCGCTCGTGGTCGCCTTTGCACTGGCCGGCCGGGTTGATATCAACCTCGATACCGAGCCGCTCGGTACGGCATCGGACGGTGCCCCCGTCTACCTGAAGGATCTCTGGCCCACACAGGAGGAGATTGCCGGGCAGGTCGCCGCCGGTATTCGTCCGGAGATGTTCGTCGAGAAATACAGTGATATTCCTGATGCGAATCCGAAGTGGAAAGAGATCGAGGCGCCCGAGGGGAAACTGTACGAGTGGAAGGAGGAAAGCACCTATATCCAGCATCCGCCCTATTTCGCAGGATTTTCAACGGAGCCCGGAAAGGTCGAGCCGATCCACGGCATGCGTCCGCTCGCGCTTCTCGGAGATTCGGTTACCACCGACCATATCTCTCCGGCGGGGGCGATCTCCGAAACGACTCCGGCCGGGCGTTACCTCCGCGACAAGGGCGTCGAAAAGCGCGAGTTCAACAGCTACGGGGCGCGGCGCGGAAACGATCGCGTCATGACCCGCGGTACCTTCGCGAACGTGCGCATTCGAAATCACCTCGCGGAGGGTCGCGAGGGCGGGTTCACGAAATTGATGCCGGAGGGCGAGGTGATGCCGATATTCGACGCCTGCGATCGATACCGCGAGCGGGAGGAGCCGCTGATCGTTTTCGGCGGAAGCGACTATGGAATGGGCTCGTCGCGCGACTGGGCCGCCAAGGGAACGCGGCTGCTCGGGGTGCGGGCGGTCGTCGCCACGAGTTTCGAGCGGATCCACCGAAGTAACCTGATTGGGATGGGAGTCCTTCCGCTGGAGTTCTGCGAAGGGCAATCGTGGCAGAGCCTGGAGATCCAGGGCGACGAGACCTTTGACCTGCCCGATCTCGACTCGGACCTCAAGCCCCGGCAGGATCTGACTCTGGAAATCCATCGCTCCAACGGCAAAGTTGACCGGATTTCGCTGCGGTGCCGGATCGATACGGCGATCGAGGTTGATTACTACCGACACGGCGGTATCCTTTCCTACGTTTTGCGCCGCATCCTTTCCGAATCCGCCTGATCCGTATGTTGAACCAACCTGCAACGTCACGTTCCTTCTCGCCGCTGCGCCAAACGTGGTGATTCTTCCGGCCTGCCATGCCTACTGATCGTTCTGAATCAGGATTTCGCGTTAACGCCTACACAGATCCGGTTGTTATCCAGGTCAACGGCAAGGCGAGTTACCTGAACTCCGGGCCCGTGAGGCAGTTTTTCCAGGATATGTTCGCCAGGAACAAGCGTTCGTTCGTCGTGGATTTCAGTCGATGCACCAGCATGGACAGCACATTCCTCGGGATTATCGCGGGGGCGGCCCTCGAACTGGGCAAGATGGATCCCTCCGGAACCCTGGTGCTCTGCCGTCTCGGCAATCGAAACCTCGAGCTCGTGCGCAACCTCGGACTCCACCGCCTCTGCATCGTGGACAACGGTTCGTTTCCTATGAGCTTCGATTCCGATCGGGCGGAGTCGTTGGCAGAGCAGTCGCAGAAGAAATCCAAGGATCTGGAGCGCGCATCCATGATTCTCAAAGCGCATGAAAACCTTGTGGAGGCTGACGAATCGAACCTTCACAAATTTCAGGATGTCATATCCTACCTGAAAAACCAATTGGACGAGGAATGACACTTTTCATCCTGGGCCTCATTGTTGGAGGCGGCATCGGCTGGTACTTCTACTTTCAGATGCGCCGCGAGATCTCCTTGCTCGACGAGGATAAGCAGATGCTTGCGCAGGAGAAGCAGATTGTCCTCGAATTCATGCACAACATGGTCGAGGCGATCGGCGAGGGAGTGGGACGCGAGGAGTTGTTCCGGCGCGTTGTCCATTCCGCGATTCTCAGCACCGGCGCATTCAGCGCCTGTGTCTTCGAGCGAACCCCCGAGGAGCAGCTGCGCGGGGTTGCTGTGGAAGGATTGTTCCCGCCCCACCGTCCCCTTCCGGACAGCGCCAAGCTGAAGCTCACGACCCGCGCGAAGTTCATCGAGCAGGTTCTTCGCTCGGAGGTTTTCGACGTGGGCGAGGGGTTGGTCGGATCCGTTGCCAAGACCGGCAAGGGGATGTTGATTTCCGATGCCCGCGAGGATCCGAGAATCGTGAAACACGATGATCCCGCACTCGAAGTGCGCTCCTGTATCGTGGTGCCGATCAACTTCCGCGAGACATCGATCGGAGTTCTGGCAATCGTGAACTCCGCCGACGGGGTTGCCTTCAATGAGACCGATTTCTCTTTGGCGCAATCGCTTGCGGAGCAGGCGGGACTGGCGATCCACAATCTCGATCTGATGGCAATGCAGATCGAGAAAAACAAACTCGATGTCGACCTGTCGCTCGCGAGCAGCATCCAGGGGATGCTGCTGCCCCACGATTTTCCCTCAACCCCGGGTCTCGATCTCGACGCGCGTTACCTTCCAGCTCAGAAGGTCGGCGGCGACCTGTATGATCTCTTCCAACTTGATGATGGTCGCCTCGGCGTCGCGATTGCGGATGTCTCCGGGAAGGGAATTCCCGCATCGATCCTGATGGCGATCTGCCAGTCGAACCTGCGCCACCTGGCTCAGGATTTCCGCTCACCCGCCAAGGTGCTGTCGGAGATGAACACCGTGATGAACGAGGAGATGCGCCTCGACATGTTCATCACCATGATCTACGCCATCATCGATCCTGTGCGCGGCGAAATACTCATGGCCCGTGCCGGACACGAGCTGCCGATCCTGTTTTCCGCGAATTCAGAGAGCGGGATGATGCGCGCAACAATGCCCGGTTCGGAAGGCATGGCGCTTGGAATGGTGCCGACGCAGCTTTTCTCAGAAGTGATTGAGGACAAGCGTATTCCATTTGGACCGGGCGACCTGTTCTGCCTGTATACCGACGGGATCACTGAATCGGCGAATCAGGAGGGGACCGAGTTTTCGAGCAGCCGTCTCGCCGACGCGATCAAGCTGCTGCGAAACCGCAGCGCCTCCGACTTGAACGCGGGCATTCTCGAGACCATGCACCGGTTCGCGGGCAAGGAGAAACAGGCCGACGATATTACGCTTGTCTCGGTCAGGAATTTGGGCAGCTCTTAGTGCGAGATGATTCCCTCACATGCAAGCCGCCGTGCGCCGCGATTCAATCTGCCGGACGAACGCGGGCGCTTCGGACCGTACGGCGGGATGTACGTTCCGGAGACGTTGATGTCGGCTTTGTATGAACTGGAGAGCGCCTATCGCGCGGCGATGGCGGATCCGGAATTTCGGGCCGAACTCGATACCGAGTTGCGCGAATTTGCGGGGCGACCGACCGGTTTGTACCACGCCCGCAACTTGAGTGCGGAACTCGGCGGTGCGAAGATTTACCTGAAGCGCGAGGATTTGCTCCACACCGGCGCCCACAAGATCAACAACTGCCTCGGCCAGGTTCTCCTCGCACGGCGAATGGGCAAAAAACGTGTGATTGCGGAGACGGGGGCGGGCCAGCACGGGACCGCGACGGCGGCTGCGTGCGCGCGCTTCGGACTGGAGTGCGTGATTTATATGGGGGCGGAGGACATGCGCCGGCAGGCGCTCAATGTCTTTCGCATGCGCCTGTGCGGTGCCGAGGTTCGCGGGGTGGAGGCCGGGCAAAAGACGTTGAAGGAAGCCATCAACGAGGCAATGCGCGATTGGGTGACCCATGTCCGCGATACACACTACGTCCTCGGGACCGTTTACGGCGCTCACCCGTATCCGATGATGGTGCGCGAGTTCCAGAGTGTGATCGGGAATGAGGCGCGCGCCCAGATTTTGGAATTGGAGGGCCGGCTCCCCGACGAGATCACCGCATGTGTTGGCGGGGGAAGCAATTCGATCGGACTCTTCTTCGCTTTTCTCGATGACCCCGGAGTCCGTCTTGTCGGTGTCGAAGCCGGGGGGCGGGGAATGACACCCGGCGATCACGCGGCGCGTTTTGCCGGCGGGCGGGTCGGCGTTCTCCAGGGGTGCAAGACGTTCATCCTGCAGAACGAGGACGGGCAGATCGATCTGACGCATTCCGTCAGCGCCGGGCTTGACTACGCTGCGGTGGGTCCTGAGCACGCCTACTACCGGGACCGCGGACGAATCGAGTACGCCTACGCGACCGACGACCGCGTGATGGAGGCATTTCAGTTGCTCTGCCGTACCGAGGGAATCATCCCCGCCCTCGAATCGACCCATGCCATCGCCTACGCGATGGACCGTGCTCCGGAGATGGGGCGCGACGAGGTTCTGCTCATCAACCTGAGCGGACGCGGAGACAAGGACGTCCAGGAAGTCGCCCAGGTTCTGGAGTCGGCCCGGTAGGATCCATTCCAGGTGCGAGCGCGCGATGGATTGAGGTTGTTATCGGCCCGTTCCCGGTCTAAGTGCTGATGCTCAAATGAACAGCATGACCGGATATGGAAGCGGGCGGGCCCAGGGGGAGGGATACGACGTCCTGGTGGAACTCTCGGCCGTCAATCGGAGAACGCTTGAAGTCGGAGTCTCGATTCCGCGGGAATGGCAGTCGCTCGAGCGGCCGATCGTGGAGAAGCTGCGTTCCGGCATCTGCCGGGGGAGGCTCCATGCGCAGGTGCAGGTCATACCGGTCGATCCGGCTCAGTCCATCGAATGGGATGATGATCAGGTCGAAGCCGCCCTGCAGCGGTTGCGACAGATGGCCCACAAGCATCATGTCCTCTTCAATCCAAACCTGGAAATACTCCTGAAGCTTGCCACGATGAACAGCAATACGAACCCGGTTGATCCGGGTCCGCTCCAGGGGGTTGCCGACGAGGCGGTCGCCGTCGCGCTGGAGTCGCTCAATACGATGCGCAGACGTGAGGGCGAGACGATTCGCAGGGATTTCCTCGCTCGCCACGGCGAGCTGTGCCGCGCGGTCCAGCAGACTCGAAGCACCTCCGCCGGGACGGTCGAACACTACCGGGAGACCCTTTTGGCGCGCCTGAGGCAGGCGGGGCTGGAGTTGGAGCTGGAGGACGAGCGGGTGCTCAAGGAGATCGCGATATTCGCTGATCGATGTGATATCAGCGAAGAGTTGACCCGGCTTGACAGCCACCTCGAACAGCTCGCCGAGTTGTTGGGTGAGGATTCCGAAGGCGGTGTGGGAGCGCCTCCGGTCGGACGCAAGCTCGAGTTTCTGGTGCAGGAGATCCATCGCGAATTCAACACGATCGGATCCAAGGCCAACAACGTCGAGACGAGCAAGTGGGTGCTCCACGGCAAGAACGAACTCGAACGCATCCGGGAGCAGGTTCAGAACATCGAGTGACCACCGGTGTGGCAAGAATCGGGTGGGAATGCGCTCGCATGTGCTGCTAGGATGGCGCCATGACGCACTACGACCGCATCGCATTGGTCATCCGGCATCTCGACACGCGGTTTCAGACGCAGCCCGACCTCGATGAACTGGCATCCGTGGCGGGGGTGAGCCGCTACCACCTGCACCGCTTGTTCTCGGAGTGGGCGGGAATCACCCCCAAGGACTTTCTCCAGTGGATCACGCACAACTATGCCCGCGAGATGCTGCGACGGGGCGCGAGCGTGTTGGAGGCCGCGTTGGAGGCCGGATTGTCAGGGCCGTCCCGGCTGCACGATTTATGTATCGCCCTGGAGGCGATTACGCCCGGACAGCTGAAGTCGGGCGGATGCGGGGTCGCTATGTGGTTTGGGTTCGCGCAGACCCCGTTTGGGACCTGTATGCTCGCCCGGTCCGAGCGCGGGATTGTCCATCTCTCGTTTGTTGCAGAGGGAGAGCATCGGGCAGCAGTGACAGCGCTGAGAGACGAGTGGCCCATGGTGGAATTCGAACGCAATGACGAGGCGGCAGCGCAGCTGGCTCAATCGATATTCCGAGTGGAAGGAGGGGGTCGACTGCCGGGCGACCGCCACCTGCGCGCGCTGGTGCGCGGGACCGCATTCCAGGTTCGGGTTTGGCGGGCGTTGTTGCGGGTGCCGCCGGGCGCGGCCGTCAGTTACGGAACGCTGGCGCGCGCCGCCGGCTCCCCCTGCGCCGCGCGGGCCGCAGGAACCGCGGTTGGAGACAATCCGGTCGCGTTCCTGATTCCCTGTCACCGCGTCATCCGTGCAACCGGCGCTCTCGGCGGGTACCGGTGGGGCGTCGAGCGAAAACGCGCTATTCTGGCATGGGAGGCTAGAAGAGCGCCTGCGCCCCGACCCCGACGGCGGTAATCGGTCCGGAATCGCCCATGGTTCCGAGTGTGCGTTCGGCCTGGGAGATGAGGTTGCGCAGATCGCGGTAGAGTTCGTCGTCCGTGACCAGTTTTCCGAGGGTTCCCTCGTTGGAATTCAGCTTCTCCGTGAACTCGGTCATGTTGGCGAAGATTGCTTCGAACTCCCGTGCGTAGCCTTCGCCGTAGATCAGTTCCCCAAGCGTCCCCTTGCCCGCTTTCACGTGGGTGACCATCTCTCGCACGTCCGCGAGAGTCTCGCTGGCACCGGCCGCGGCTTGCCGCATTTCGTGCACGGTCGCCATCAGTGCGTCGTAGGCCTCTTCGGAGGCGAGTAGTTTGCCGAGGGTACCTTCACCTCGATTCATACGTGTGGTGACTTCGTCGATATCGCCGAGTATGCTGTCCACCCGGTGGCGGTTGTCCGTTACCATCGCGTTGAGCTGCGTCATCAGGTCCGAGAACTCCTCTCCGGAGAACTGCTCCACGGCGCGGCCGACCTTCTCGCCGACATCGGCCAGTTCGGAGAAAAGGTCGTCCATGTCGGGCGTGTACAGCGTCGCGATCTTATCGCCACTCTCAAGGTATCCGGCGTTTTTGTTTCCGTATTGGACGCTTATATAGTGCGTGCCCAGCAGGCTCGAGAGCGCGATTTTCGCGGTCGAGTCCCGGGGGATCTCGATGCTCTCGTTGATGGTCAGGACGGCGACGCCTTTGCCGTCCTGAAGTAAGGTGCGCTGCACGGTACCGATTCGAACCCCGGCCATCCGGACCTCGGCGGAAACGGTCACGGTACGGATATTGTCGAAGACCGCCCGGACCTCGTAACCTTCCTCCGCGCGAAGGCGCTGATCCGATAGCGTGGCGTAAGTGATGTAAATCAGGGCGATTCCGAGAACGAAGAATAACCCGACTCGAGCGAGGTTGAGTGTGTCTCTCATGGCGATGGTCCTTTCAGCTTCTGCGAAAACGGGGGTTGTCGAGATCGATTTTTGGATGGAGAAAATCCTGAATATCAGGATCGTCGTTCCGGGTCAATTCGTCGGGGGTGGCTATCGTATGGATCCGCCCGTCCAGGAGGAGGGCGACGCGGTTTCCAATCGTCTTGGCGAGGACGGTGTCGTGGGTGACCACAATACTGGTGAGGTTGGTCTCTTTGCGCACCGTTGCGATCAGCTCGGCGACGGTCGCTGCGAGAATCGGGTCGAGCTCCGAGGTCGGTTCGTCGTAGAGGAGCAGCTGCGGTTCGATGACGAGCGCGCGGGCCACGGCGACCCGCTTCTTCATCCCGCCCGACAACTCCGCGGGAATCTTGTCGGCCGCTTCCTCGAGGGAGACGATGGCGAGCGCCTCCATGACCTTCCTGCGAATGGTTTCTTTATCGTAGAGACGGTGCTCTGTGGGGTAGAGCGCGAGGTTCTCATAGACCGTCATCGAGTTAAAGAGGGCGCCCGCCTGGAAGACGATGCCGGTGCGGATGTCGCGGTGGGTCTTGGTGCTGGAGGCGTCCTTGCCGGCGATCAGGATTTCTCCGGAGTCGGCGCGCTCCAGTCCAATAATATGCTTCAGGAGCACGCTCTTACCCGCCCCGCTCGGACCCATGATGACGAAGATTTCGCCGGGTTCGACCTGAAAGCTGACGTCTTTCAGCACCTGGGTTTCGCCGTAACTCCTGCAAAGGTTGCGAACTTCCACCGCGACCGGTTCGTGCACGGTTATCTGACTGGATTCCTGGGAAACGATGGCCATGTGCTAGAGGAGGGCTCGGGTTATGAAGTAGTCGAGCAAGAGGATGAAGATGATCGAGGCGACGACGGCGCGGGTGACGGAGAACCCGATCTCGCGCGGTCCTCCCGTCGTGCGGAGCCCAACGTTGCAGCAGATCAGCACCACCGCGATGCCGAACACCTCGGCCTTGATCAGGCCGTCCATGACCGCCGCGGTGTCCACAAAGTCCTTGAGCGATCGGAAGTAGATCGCGCTGTCCAGGCTGATAAAAGCCACATTTTGGGCCACCACTGCGCCCCCGAACCAACCGAAGAGTACGGAAGTTATGGTGAGCACCGGCATCGTGACGGCAATCGCGGCCAGTCGGGGCATCACGAGGATTCGCTCGGGCGGGATGTTCATCGTGTGCAGGGCATCCACCTCCTGGTAGACCCGCATTGAAGCGAGCTCTGCTGTGATTGCGGATCCGACCCTCCCCGTCACCATGATTGCCGTCATAACCGGCCCGAGCTCCCGCACCATGGAGAGCCCGACGATGCTCCCAATGAACTGTTGCGTTCCCCAGTCGCGAAAACTATATCCGATCTGAAGCGCCAGAACCGCGCCGATACAGAAGCTGAGAATCGCGACGAGGGGAAGCGTCTTATACCCGATCTGAAAACACTGCTCGATGAAACGGCGGAACTGCCGGGGAAGCGTCGGAAGGAAGTAGAGCGCGCGCAGAAAGAGCACGACTCCACTTCCGATAGACTCAAACAGAGGTTTGTTCATTTTCATTAGAATGGGCAGTCCCCAATTGTTGTAATATTAGTCCCCAATTCCTGAAATGCTATGCAAAACGACTCGCATATCGGGGTTCGAAGGGTTCAACGATCCATCCAGAGGAACCGCCACTCCGTTCCCTCGCGCCGCCGCTCGTACCCGACCAGCCCCTTGAGCACATGGAGGTAGCGGTTGTATCCCTCACGGCCGAACTCGATGATCGGGCCTATTTGGGTGTGCCGACTGTCCGGTCCGCGCTGCAGGGTGATGAGATTAAAGAGGATGCTGTGGTGCACGTCGCCGCCGGGCCGCGCATCGTAACGGTACAGCGCGAACAGCGGGGAGTACTTCTCGCGCACGAGCTCATTCCACGGGAAAAAGACCTCCATCGGAGAGAGCGCCTGGAACTGGCGTGACTCCCGGCCGTCGTTCCAATAGCTGAACAGCGGCCACAGGTGCGTCCGGCGCGCGCGGAAATCCGCGGCGTCCGGCGCGATCGGCGTCTGTCGTTCATCCCAATAGAGAAAATAAAGAATCTGGCGGCGGTCCGCCGTGATCCCGCGGGCGTGAGTCTGTTGCGATCGATAGAGCGGCCAAAGCAACCAGCGCCGCTCAAAGTCCTTGCCCCGGCGATAGCTGTACAACGGCCACCAGCGCTCGAGGTGCCGCTCCTCCCCGCGACCCTGAACCACGAACGGCCAGAAGAGGCGGCGTTCCCGGTACTCGGGACGTGGATCCCACTCCCGGGTGTAGCCGAAAAAAGGCCAGAGAAATGTTTTACTTCGCATCCCGGGAGCGGTCTCCCGCGCGTAAAAGGGGAGGACGCCGAGTCGGTGGTAGGGTGCGGTGTCCGGCCCTGCGGGGTAGTCCCGGTAATCGTAGATCAGCGGCCACAGGGCATACCGGTGCCTGTAGCGCTCCTCCCGTTCGAACGCACCGAACAGCGGCCAGAGCGCGAACCCGCGCGTGTCGGGACCGGTGCGCCACCGCACAAACGGCCACGGCGCGGAGGTGGTCACCTCTTCACGACTGCTGGTTCTGAGGTAGAGAGGAAAGGCAAGAAAATTGATTTCCTCATAAAAGAATCGATTGCGTATGGTGCCTGCAATGGGAAAGAGGGCACGGTATGACCGGCCCTCCCGGGGGTCGCGGCGGGCGAAGTAGAACGGCCAAACCTCCGTGTAGCGCGACTCCCGGTCGGCTCCGGCGTCCATTGCACCAAGACGTACCAGGTTGAACAGGTCGAAGTGGCGACCGGAGGGCGTGCCCTCGTAATTAGCGAACGGGTACAGAAAACTCCGGCGGAGCTTGTCAGGTTCGTCCGATTGAAGGCGAACAAAGAACGGTCGAATAGACCACGCCATGTCGGATGCTCCCTCCCGGTGCTCGAAGAGCGGGCCGATGGCGGTCGTGCGGTCCGGTCGTCCCGCATCATCGGCGGAAAACCGCACCGCGAAGGGCCAAAGATTCCAAACCTCCGCATTTACCGAAGGGGCAGCGATCGTTAAAATACCTATGGCGCAGCACAGCTGCAGCCACCGTGCGGATGTATGAGGTGGAGCCCGGTTCACGTTACGGGATCAACGGTGTATAGTGTTAGCGGCATTCTGAGGGCGCGAAGCTATCGGCCGGACTGTCAAATTGCAAGTGCGCCGCGACGGCCTCCACGCACGGTCTTTCTATTTGGGCCACCTCGGGACGAAAAAAAAAGCTTGCAATGGCAAATCTGCCCGCCTAGCATGTCAAGTTCTGATGACTTAGGGGACATCAGAGAATGTGGGCAACGTCTGGATCAGTCCATTCATTGACCCAATTAAGGGGATAACGTGTTCTTGATTGAACACGCATTTGGAGAGCCGGGGTGGGGACCCCGGCTCTCTATTTTTCGCTCAGAGGAAGGCGACGAGAACGGTATAGATCACGCCGGCGATCGCGGCTGCGGTAAGCGCGAGCGGGATTTGTGTATAGACGTGGTCCATGAGGTCGGCGCCGGTTCCCAGGGAGGAGAGGATCGTGGTATCGGAGATCGGGGAGCACTGGTCGCCGAACAGGCTGCCTCCGACTCCGGCTGCGAACGCGATCGTGATGAATCCCGGATCGGGTTGAACCGCCCATGCGAGGGGCATGGCAACCGGGAAGAAGACGGCGAATGTACCGAAGGAGGTGCCGGTGGAAAAGGCGATGATCATGCACATCGCGAGGAATAGGGCGGGAAGTGCGACGGCCGGCAAACCACCGGCGAACCCCACCACGTAATCGGCAGTTCCGACGCTTTCCGCGACCCCTTTTAACGTGATGGCGAGGCCGAGGATAATGGCTCCAATGGTCACGCCTTTACACCCTTCGATAAACCCCTTCATGGCGCTCAGAAGCGGCATTCCCTTGCTGACTGCGATCAGGATCGCGACGAGCACGGAGATCACGAAAGCCTCCGCGATGAGCAGGAGCGGGCGCGGATCGTCGCGCCAACCGAGCACAAAGTAGGTGATCAGGTATGGCAGGATGGCGATCCCGAGGAGGAGGCTGATGGGGCCGAAGAAGTCGATCAGTCCGGGCCGGTATTTGTCATCGACGCGGAGCTCGGTCAACTCGCCGGAGGTGAGCGGAACGGCGCCGTCGCGGTCGAGTTTTCCGGTGTCGCGCGCGCGCTTCATGGCCGCTTGCATCTTCCTGCTGGGAATCAGCGGAAGCTTCTCCCATGCGAGCAGGAGGGTTAAGGCGATGGCGATGAGTGCGTAGAAGTTGTACGGAATCGCCTTGAAGAAGAGCTCGATCCCGTCCTGTGCGGTGGGGATGATTGGAATTGTGCCGGCGACGAGGCCGCCCACGTAAATCGGCCAGATGTTGAAAGGGATCAGGGTGGCTGCGGGAGAGGCTGTGGAGTCGACCACGTACGAGAGCTCCTCGTGAGAGACCCGGTGCTGATCCGCGACTGGGCGAACCGTTGCTCCGGTCAGGACGGTGCTGATGGTTCCTCCCTGGTGGAAGACGAGACCCATGAGCCAGGCGAAGAGTTTGGCGCTGCGGGGTCCGCGGACCACCTTGCGGCTGGCCCATTGTGCGAAGTGAGCCGCCCCCCCGGTGCGCGCCCACAGGCCGATAAGTCCGCCGAGCGCCCAGAGATAAACGAGCAGGATCAGAGCGTAATCCTGCGATCCGATCGATGGGATCAGGTAGTCCTGGACGATGTTGAACTGTCCGGAAACAACGCCGCCGACAAAGATGCCGGCGAACAGAGCGACGATGACGTTGCGGGTCGCGAATGCCAGTACGATGGCGACCGCGGGTGGCGCCAGGGACCAGATTCCGTAGTGACCATCGATCTGGGGGAAGCGGCCTGCGAGCAGCGCGCCGATTCCGACACACGCGACCACGGCGGCGGCGGCGAGGATTCTGCGCGGATAGTAAGCGGTTGGCGGGTCCGAAGCGGATCGGGGGTCGGGCCTAGCTTGCTTGGATTCCATCGTGTCGGCTCCCGGTTCAGGTGGGCTGTATTGTGCCTGTCACGTCCTGATTTCGCGTACTGATAGATCGACAGGTATTTGTGAGATATCGGTTGGATGGGAACGCGCGACTTCCGCTTATTCCAGGACGGGACCAGATGCGGGATGGATTTGAAATCGCGGCCGGGTCAGGCTTCCTCCTCCTCGACTTCGACGACTTTACAGAGACCGATGAGCCGATCGTCTTTGGCAAGGTTGATGAGCCGGACGCCCTGCGTGGTGCGCCCGATGATCCGGAGTTCCTTCACGCGGGTGCGCACGGCCTGGCCGGAGTGGGTGAGGAGCATGATCTCATCGTCTTCCCGGACGCTGAGGGCACCTGAGACGCCCTGCGTCTTCATGGCGATGATCCCGCTTCCGCCGCGTTTCTGGAGCCGGTATTGGTCGTATTCGGTCCGTTTGCCCTGACCGTTCATTCCCGCGATCAGAAGGGTGGAGTTCGGGTCCACGACTTCGAGGGCAACGACGTAATCGTCCTTGCCCTTCAGGGCGATACCCTTGACCCCCCGGGTGGCACGGCCCTGATCGCGGAGATCCGTTTCCTTGAAGCGGATCGACATCCCCTTGCGGGTGATCATGACCAGTTCATCCTCCCCGCGTGTGAGTTTGGTACCGATCAACTCGTCGCCAGCATCGACCTTGATTCCAACGATCCCCCCCCGCCTGTAGTTTCTGTAATCGCTCAACCGCGTCTTTTTCACGATCCCGTTCCGGGTTCCCATGACGACGCTGTGTTTGTCGGAGAATTCCTTCACGCAAATCAGCGCAGCGACTTTTTCATCCTTCCGCATCTCGAGCAGGTTGGCGACGCTGCGTCCTTTCGCCGTGCGCTGGCCCTCGGGGATGTCGTAGACCTTTTCAACGTAAACGCGGCCGCTGTTCATGAAGAACATGACGAAGTCATGGGTCGATGCGGTGAACAGACGTTCAACGAAGTCATCATCGTATTGGCCGGTTCCAATGACGCCCTTGCCGCCGCGTTTTTGAGCCCGGTACGAACTCACGGCGGTCCGCTTGATGAATCCGTTGTGCGTCAGGGTAATGATACAACCCTCGTTGGCGATGAGATCCTCCATCCGGAGATCGCCGTCGGCTTCGAGAAACTGCGTGCGGCGCGGGTTGTCGTACTTGTCACGCAACTCGATCAGCTCTCCTTTGATCACGTCGAGCAGCCTGCGCTCATTTTCCAGGATCTCGGTCAACTCGGCGATCAGTTTGATGAGCTCAAGATACTCCTTCTCGATTTTTTCGCGCTCGAGGCCGGTGAGCTGGTAGAGGCGCAGGTCGAGAACCGCATCGGTCTGTCGCTCGCTGAGCGGATATTTCTCCATGAGGCGTGTTTTCGCCTCGTCCCGATTGGCGCTGGCACGGATGATGCGTACAAAGTCGTCGAGGTTGTCGAGAGCGATCTTGTATCCTTCAAGGACGTGGGCGCGATCCTCGGCTTTCTGCTTGCGGAAGGCGGTGCGCCGCATCACCACGCGCCGGCGATGCTCCAGGTAGCTTTCGATCATCTCCTTGATGTTCATCTCCTTCGGGCGACGCTGTTCGATGGCCATCAGGATGACGCCGAAGGAGGACTCGAGCGGCGTATGCTTGAAGAGCTTGTTGACGATGATCCTGGCGGGCGGACCGGTGCGTTTGAGTTCGATGACGATGCGGGTGTTCTCGTCGGATTCATCGCGCAGGTCGGCGATCCCTTCGATGACCTTGTCGCCGACCAGTTCGGCGATGCGGGTGACAAGGTTGGCGCGGTTGACGGCGTATGGAAGCTCGGTGATGACGAGCTGCAGTTTCCCGTTCTTGAGTTCCTCGGTGTGCACCACGCCCCGGGTGCGAACGATGCCGCGGCCGGTCCTCATGTAGCTTTCGATGCCTTCACGGCCGAGAATCGCGCCGCCGGTTGGGAAATCGGGTCCCGGGAGAATCCTCATGACCTCGTCGATGGAGATGTTCGGGTTGTCGGCAATCGCACACGTGGCGTCGATGAGTTCCCCAAGATTATGCGGAGGGATATTGGTCGTCATACCGACCGCAATCCCCGTGGAACCGTTCATGAGGAGGTTGGGAAGGCCGGCCGGGAGGACGCTGGGTTCGGTGGTGGATTCCTTGTAGTTGGCGACGAAATTGACGGTGTCCTCGTCGATATTCTTGAGCAGATCCTCCGCGAGGGCGGTGAGGCGGCACTCGGTGTAGCGATAGGCTGCCGGGGGGTCGCCGTCGACGGAGCCGAAGTTGCCCTGAGGGTCGATCAAGGGATAGCGCATTACCCAGGTCTGCCCCATCCGGACCAGGGTGTCGTACACGGACATATCGCCGTGCGGATGATAGTTCTTCAAGACCTCCCCGACAACGCCGGCGCACTTGTCATATGAGCGGCTGTGCAGGAGACCCTCGCGCAGCATTGCGTAGAGAATACGGCGTTGGACCGGTTTCAGGCCGTCGCGTACGTCCGGCAGCGCTCGGCTTATAATCACGGACATCGAGTAATCGATGTAGGCCTTCTGCATGACCTCGGTGACGCTGGTTGGAATCAGTTTTTCGTTTTCCGTATACATGGGCTGTGGGCAATATAATGAAGAGTACCACCCGAAGGTGCCGCGGTTTCGACGCCGGTCACGGTTCTGTCGACCGCCTCCCGGGCCCGATCCGACACCGGGGATTGCGGGTGCGACACTCTACAGCTGGATCATGGCTTAGACATCCAGGTAACTCGTATTCAGTGCGTTGTCCTCAATGAACGCGCGGCGGCTGGGGACATCGTCTCCCATAAGCATGGAGAAGACCTGTTCAGCCTTGGCGGCGTCTTCGATCTTGACCTGCAGGAGGCTCCGTTTTTGCGGGTCCATGGTGGTTTCGTAAAGCTGTTTGGCGTTCATCTCGCCGAGCCCCTTGTAGCGTTGAATCGAGAGTCCCCGCCGACCGAGTTCGCGGATCCGCGGTGAGATCTCAAGGATGGATCGGAGCTCGACCACGACCTCGTTTTTCTGACCCAGATTCTCGATGAGACGGTAGCGCGGCTTCTCGGAGGAGGTCCACTGGTTTACTTCGAGTCCGGTTCGCGCAACCTCCTGGATAATCTTTGAGATCTCAGCGGCCTCGTAGATCTCGTGGATGGAAACGCGCTGGTTGACGAGGCGGCCGTCCTTATTGACCTGGCGGTTGAATACGTCGCCGTAGACGTCCTCGAAACTCATCTCGGTGTAGAAACGCGCCCGTTCGTCGTCGTCGTAGAGGAAGCGGAACTCCTCATCGTTGCCGGTGCGGATCCTGACGAGGTATTTCGGGAGGGCTCCCTGACTGTTGCGATGGTCGAGGTAGGTGTGCAGCGCGCACCCGTAGCGCGAAACGCCGCCGCCGAGAACCTCGAGGCGCGAGAGCGCTTCGGCGATCCGGTCGACCTTGGAGGAGGCGAATTCGTGGTTGTCTCGTGTCCGGACGAGGGTGACGTCCTCAGTGCCGAGCTGGAGCAGGATGCGGTTCATCTCCTCTTCGGTCTGGATGTATTGCTCACGCCGCTTCCGCTTGATCTTGTAGAGGGGGGGCTGCGCGAGGTAGACGTATCCGGCTTCGATGAGCCCGCGCATGTATCGATAGAAGAAGGTGAGGTAGAGGGTCTGGATGTGCGATCCGTCGACGTCGGCGTCCGCCATAAGGATAATCTTGTGGTAACGCGCCTTCGTGATATCGAACGCGCCGTCGCCTTCATGCTCGCCGATGCCGGTTCCGAGCGCCGTGATGAGCAGGCGAATCGACTTGTTGTTGAGTGCTTTGTCGAGCCGGGCTTTCTCCACGTTGATCGGCTTGCCGAAGAGCGGGAGAATGGCCTGGTACCTCCGGTCGCGGCCCTGTTTAGCGGAGCCCCCCGCGGAGTCCCCCTCGACGATGTAAATCTCGCAGAGTTTAGGATCCTTCTCGGAACAGTCGGCGAGCGATCCGGGAAGCCCGGCGCCGCTGAGCGCTCCTTTGCGAACGGTGTCGCGGGCCTTGCGGGCGGCTTCCCGTGCCCGTGCGGCCTGGAGGCATTTATCGATGATCCGCTTGGCGTCCGCGGGCTGTGTTTCGAAGTGGTATCTGAGTTTTTCTCCGACGATTTTCTGTACTATTCCGTCTATTTCTCCGTTGGAGAGCTTGGTTTTGGTCTGTCCTTCGAAGCGTGGTTCCGGAACCTTGACCGAAATCACGGCGGTGAGGCCCTCCCGGACATCGTCGCCCGAGAGGGTCGGATCCTTTTCTTTGACCAGGGTGTTGGCTTTCGCGTAATGGTTGATGACCCGGGTCAGGGCCGTCCTGAACCCGCTGAGGTGGGTGCCTCCCTCGATATTGTGGATGGAATTGGCGTAGGCGTAGATCTGTTCGGTGAAGCCGTCGTTGTACTGGAGTGCGACGTCGATGATGATTCTGGCCCCCGAGGTATCCCCGTCCGGAATGGTATCTCCGGAAAAGGCGATCACCTTCGGGTGAATTGGGGATTTTGACCGGTTGAGGAAGGCGACGTACTCCGCGAGTCCGTCCTTAAACATGAACGTTTCACTCCGGTCCACGCGCTCATCGTTGAGCTCAATTGTAATTCCGGGATTGAGAAAGGCGAGTTCACGCAATCGCTTGGCCAGGATGTCGTATTTGAACTCGCGCGTGGTGAGAAAGATCTCGGAGTCCGGCAGAAAGCTGATTTTGGTGCCCGTTTTGCGGGTTGTGCCGATCACTTTGAGCGGTGAAACCGTCTTGCCGCGTGCGAAGGCGATGTGATGTACTTTTCCGTCGCGCGAAACCTCGCACTCGAACCATTCGGCGACCGCGTTGACGCACTTGGCGCCGACACCGTGGAGGCCTCCGGATACCTGGTAGGCGCCCTTGGCGAACTTGCCGCCGGCATGGAGGTTGGTGAGCACGAGCTCCACGGCGGGCATCTTGTGCACCGCGTGGAGATCGACCGGGATGCCGCGCCCGTCGTCTTCGACCGAGCAGGAGCCATCGTGGTGAATGCTGACTTTGACGCTGCGGCAATAGCCGGCGAGTGCCTCGTCGATCGAGTTGTCGAGAATTTCGAATACGCAGTGGTGTAAGCCGCGCTCATGAGTGTCCCCAATGTACATGTCGGGCCGCTTGCGGACACCTTCCAGACCCTCCAGTTTCTGGATCTTTGAGGCATCGTAGACCTCATGTATGCGGCGTTTCGAAGTCGATTGATCGGAAGGGTTTTCGTTACTCATGGAAATGGTTCTGTAATCGCTGTAAATGGCTCAAAAAGGAGATTTTGCCGGAGGATGCCGGAATTGAAAAGGATATTATTGAAACGCTGCAAAATCGGGGAATGGACGGGTGCATAGTATTCTGGGTTTACAACTTAAGATATCGTCGTATATGGTCTGGCGTGAAGATCTCGCTAAAAGTCGAGTATGCCTGTCGGGTTCTGGCACAGCTGGCCGGGACCTACGGGCGAAGCGAACTGCCGCATGTTGAGGAGCTTGCGCGCGCCGAGGAGATTCCGTCGAATTACCTGGTTCAGATACTGAATGAATTACGCAGCGGGGGATTGATCGTCAGTCGTCGCGGGAAGCAGGGCGGGTATGCATTGAGCCGGCGGCCGGAGGAGATCACCCTGTACGACATCATCACGGCGATCGACGGGGAGGTCCTCGCGATCAGCGGGGATTCGAAAGGGGCGTCGGGGGATCGTGTTTCGCGGGCGTGGGCGGAGATCGCGGCGGCATTGGAGCAGCATACAAAGGTGGTGACGCTGGAGAACTTCGTTGCCGACTCCCGCCCGATGTATTACATCTGAATGATGGGGATTGTGATCGATGCTACCATCCTTGTTGATTGTTGACGACGAGAAGCACACTCGCGAGGGTCTGCAGGAGGCGTTTGAGGAGAGCTACGACATCTACCTCGCCGAGAACGCGGACGAAGCGTTCAACCTGCTGAACTCCGAGGCGTTTGACGTGGTGCTCACCGACCTGCGGATGGCGGGCAAGAGCGGCATGAAGGTGATCGACAAGGCGTTGTCGCTTCCGCGCAAGCCGATTGTTATCATGATGACCGCGTACGGGAGTGTTGAGACAGCGGTGGAGGCGATGAAGCGTGGCGCATATGACTTTCTCACGAAGCCGGTGAACCTTGAGAAGCTGGAACTGTTGATTCAGCGGGCGCTCAAGAGCCGTAATCTCGAGACAGAGAACCGGGATCTTCACCAACGGCTGGACGAGAAGTTCCGTTTTGAAAACATCGTGGGCAATTCCCCCCGGCTGAAAGAGGTTCTCGAGCGCGTCAAGCTGGTAGCGCCGACGCGGGCGACGGTGCTGATCGAGGGGGAGACCGGTTCGGGCAAGGAGTTGATCGCCCAGGCGATTCATCAGAACTCGGATCGCAACCGGGCGCCATTTGTCGCCGTGCATTGTGCTTCGCTGCACACAAGCTTGCTGGAGAGTGAGTTGTTCGGGTACGAAAAGGGTGCCTTCACGGGTGCGACGGAGCGGCGGATGGGTCGATTCGAGGCCGCAGATGGCGGCACGCTGTTCTTTGATGAGATCGGTGAGGTCGAGGCGTCGACGCAAGTGAAACTGCTTCGGTTTCTCGAGTCGCGCACCTTCGAGCGGTTGGGGAGTGTGAAGCCGATTTCGGTTGATGTGCGGATGCTGGCGGCGACCAACCGGGATCTGGCCGCAATGGTGCGCGAGGGAACCTTCCGGGAGGATCTCTACTATCGTTTGAGCGTGGTTCGGATCACGATGCCGGGGTTGCGCGAGCGACGCGACGACATCCCGGTGTTGCTCGATCACTTCATCAAACGGCTTGCGCGGGAAAACCAGCTCTCACCGCCGGAGTTCGACAAGGAGGCCATGCAGGCACTGTGTGCGTACAACTGGCCCGGGAATATCCGGGAGTTGCGTAATTTCGCGGAGAACGCGGTCATTTTACATCGCGGGGGGAGAGTCACAAAGTATGACCTGGACGCACGGTTTCTGGGTGGGGAGAACGCTGCCGACGCGGTGGCAGCGTTGACGCGGAACCCGTTGTCGGTGGAGGAGAACGAGAAGCGGCTGATGCGAAGCGCGCTGGTTGAGGCCAAGGGGAACCGCACGAAGGCCGCGCAACTGTTGGGCATCAGTCGGCGCACGTTGCATCGCAAGCTTCAGACCTGGCCGGAGCTTGATGTTACTGACCGCGCGTGAGCCAGCACGGTACTTTCGCTTGCAACCGGATCGGGAAGGCATAAATTGAGGTTTTGCCCATCGACTCGCGAATCGCATTCCATTCGATCCCGCGCCGGAGCACCCGCTGCGGCGGGTCGATCTGCTTACGATGGGGGACGCTTGGGCGGGCTGTCACTCCGCGGTCCCACCGACCGGGTGCGGGCGGGGCGGGATTACGGAGAGCCGGATCGGTCCCGTCCCGGAGGCGCCTCGTCATCTGGATCCTCGCTCTGCTGGCTCTCCCGTACGGTGCCGCGGCGGACCGGCCGCTCCGAATCGTGGGCAGCGACCTGCTCGCCGGCGCCCTGGATCCGGTGTGGGAGTCGCTTGTGGAGGAGGCGCCGCCGCTGGCGGTCGCGATGCGTGGGAGTCGTGACGGAATTCGCGAGGTGCGGGACGGCGTCGCTGCGCTGGGCGTGGTGGCGATTCCGGACGGGGAGGAGATCCCCGGAGACCTCCAGGCGATTCCAATCGCTTTCCAGGCGGCGCTGGTGGTGGTCAACGCGGAGAATCCGATCTCCGAGGTAAGCACGGCTGAATTGGCTGAACTATTTGGCGATTCCGGGCGCCGCGTGCCGATTCTGTGGGATCAGGCGGGGCTTGAAGGCGCCTGGGCGCGGCGCGCTGTCACGCGGTTCGGGGTTCGGCGCGGGGGGACGGACCTCAGCCTGGAGCTGTTTCGCACGCGGGTGCTGGGCGGCGGCCGGTTGGATCCGGATATGCGAATGCTGGAGGGGCAAGAGGGCGTGGTCGAGGCTGTGGCGCGGGAGGTGTCGGCCATCGGGATCATCCCCGGCCAGCCCGGCGATGCGCGGGTGCGCGCACTTTCGATCCGCGGTACCGATGACGAGTTCGCACATGCGCCGTCGGTCGACGGAATCTATTACGGGGATTACCCGTTGCGCCTCCCGTACTATATGATTTTCCGGCGGGAGGAGCAGGCGCGAATGGGCGCGGTGTTGCGGGCGCTCCTGGGCGATTTTGCCTCAAATCGTCTGGAGGCCGCGGGATGGTTCCCGGCGCCCGAGAACGAACGGCGAGACCGCGCGTTTATCCTGTCACTGGACGATTAGGGGGACTGTGGAGGGGGTCCGGAACCCCCCTGCGAATCCGGGCCGCGGGAGCGGTCGGTGGTGACGACCTGGAGTGGGATCCGCGCGACGATCGATTCGTCGACGGTCACATCGAAGCTGTAGAGCGCGGGCTCTTTGAGCGGAAGCCCCTGCAGGTTCAAGATCACATTTCTGGAGAGAAAGAACGCGCCGTCGGGAATCCGGTCGATCCGGACCTTGAGTGAAATCGGACCGCTCGGCAGGGCATTGCGGCCATCCGGATCGACGAATCGCACCTGGAATTGATGTTCGCCGAGATCGGTATCGCGGAAGAGAAATCTAAGGGCTATGGCGCAATGGGCGTGGGTGGCCGGGAATTTGCGCGCCCAGATTGTATCGAAGGCACCGAGTATGCAGAGCTTCCCGTTGTAATCGGCTGCGGAGTCGCAAAGGACGGCGGTGAGAATCTCCATGGGCGGCGGCGTGGGGCGGTCGAAATCAAAAGTATTGCTGCTTGTTGCAGCGCGGGAATGCAATCGGTGAACGGGAATGCTGCTGCGGAGGTTGCGGACAATCGGTGCGGTTCTCGTATCCGGAAGAAAAATGGTGCTCAGGAAGGGACTTGAACCCTTACGCCTTTCGGCATACGCCCCTCAAGCGTACGTGTCTACCAATTCCACCACCTGAGCACGAATTCCGAAGTTTCCGGGGAAAGGCTGCAGCGAAAAAGGAAACACCGGCGGTTTCAAGCATAATTATGCGAGGCTGCGGATCTTTTCTACCGGAGAGATCGGGATGGATCTTGACCTGCTTGCGGATTTCAGGCTGATTGGCGAAGAAGTCTCCCCCGATTTCTCACACCTCCTTCTCAATGGTTCACCTATGGGCGAAGATTCGTCAGACAAGAAACAATCGTCCGCCGATTCCGGAATCGACCTCAGCGCGCTGGATGGATTGTCGCTGGGTCCGCGCTGGAGCACGCTATCAAAGAGCCCGTCCGAGCGCACCCGGGAGCGGGGGGGGCGCGAGAGCGGGGGCGAAGGCGATCGCCCAGGTTCCGGCAGGCGGGAGCAGACCCGGAATCCGGAGGGAGCGCGTCCGCGCGGACGGCGCAGTGACCGGGGTGCCCGAGGGGAGTCCCGGCAGGGGCCGGCACAGCGATCGGTGCCGTTTCGTCCCACGTGCACGGTTCAGTTTTTCGCGGAGGAAGCCCCATTCAAGGTGCTGACACGGGCGATCAAGGCATCGTTTCGCACCTTTGAGCTGTTCGAGCTTGCTCGTCTGATTCTCGACAAGCCGGAACGATTTGTTGTGTTCGTGCGGCCGATTCCCGCGGAGGACGGGGCGGCGCGTCCGTTCTTTGTATCGCAGCCGGACGGGCTTCCATTTCGAACCGAGGAGGAAGCGCGTCAGCACGTCTTCGCGCACTACATGGATCGTTTCTTCGAAATCGAAACGGCAGAAGTGGAGCCCCCGAAGGGGAGTTTCCAGGTGGTTAACCGTTGCGGGCTCACGGGCGAGCTGCTCGGGCCTCCGAACTACCACCGTTATCAGGCGTTGCTCCACCAGCATTACGTGGCCAACGTGGCCCACGTCCCGTACGAGCGTTTTCTGTCCTCTGTGGAGTCGTTGCGCGAGCAGGAGCAGATCGATGCCTGGCTGGAAAAGATGACCCGCCAGACGCGGTATACGGTCCGCGCTGAACTCTCCGGCGCCGGCACGGTGTTCGACAATCCGGAAAGTGCACAGTTTCATCTGCTCCGCCATCATCGGGACATGATGGTGCGCGAGACCGACTCCGCCCGTTTCTCTGGCAGGCACCTGGAGCTCCTTCCCGAACGCTCGGATATTCGTCGCTCGGTTGTAGCCGCTCACGAGCACCAGATGCGGTTTCCGCTGGAGACAGCAAATCACCTGCGCGGGCGCCTGCGGCGCCTGAATTTTGCGATCTATAAGAAGGGGGCAAAGGGTGTTTCGTACGTCTGTGCTGTAAAACGGCGTTTCCGTGATTCCGGGCAGGATTTTGCGGATTCCGTGCAATCCTTGATCACGTTTATCGAACAGCATCCGGATATTCCGGCATCGGACCTGCCCGAGCGGTACCTCGGTTTGTCGTCCGCGTCCGCCGAGTCTGCCGCCGTGGGTTCGTCGGAATCAGCAGTGGAAGGTCCGCCGGGCGGCACGGACCCGCCAGCCCCCTCGGGTGCTGGATCCGGCGGGGAGGCAACCCCGGACGCCGGGGATCGTATTGCGGAGCCTTCGGCAGCCGAGCCACGGCTTTCGCCGGACGAGACCAAACGGCTCAACCAACTCCGTATGGACCTGCGATGGTTGCTCTCGGAAGGGTATGTGATCGAGTACAGCGACGGGCGGTTGTTTGCGCCGCAGCCGGCGGACCCGCGGTCGAATGCCGGTGATCCGGCGCAGGAGGGGGGCGAGTCGCAATCGAAGGATGCGGACTGCGCTGCGGATACGCCTGAGACGCCCGATACGCCGGAATCGGATGCCGCCGCCGACTCGACTGTTGATCGGCTGGAAGCGGGTGCCGACTCATTCGAAAAGGAGGCCGAGAGCGTGGATCCGGGTGCGTCGGCTACGTCGCCGGATCGGGGAGTAGGGTGATGGTCCGGAGCTGTTCGCTCTTGCAGCACAGCTGGAGCGTCCAGCGTTTCTCCGAAAGGAACGCCGCGGCATGCTCCGGCCACTCGACGACGAGGCAATACGGCGAGCGGAGAAATTCCTCAATCATGAGCGTCTCCATTTCGCCCGGATCGTTCAGGCGGAACGCGTCGCAATGGAGCAGTTGTCGTGTTCCCTGGTAGATGTTGAAGATGTTGTAGGTAGGACTCGTTACGGGATCGGCGATCCGCCACGCTCTGGCCATTCCCCGCACGAAGGTCGTTTTGCCGCTGCCGAGAACGCCTTGCAGACAAACGGTCGCGTCGGGCGGGAGGGCTGCGGCAAACCGCTCGGCTGTCGCCGCGGTCTCCCCGGGCCCCTGGCTCACGATGGTGCTACGGAGTTCCTCGAAAATGCTCATAACCCGAAAGGCCTTCCAGGGGCTCGCCGGTTTCGGCATTCAGCATCGCCCCCGTCGATTCACCCGCCGTGATCTCACCGATGCAATCGATGGCGAGATCGGGAAAGCGTGTGCGCCACGCCTTCTTGAAGGTGTCTGGATCGAGTTCTCGGTCTGTGGTGAAAAGCAATTCATAGTCTTCGCCGTCGGTGAATGCGTGATGCAGGGGAGGGCGTCCGCTCGATCGCGCACGACGGTGTGCATCAGGTGAGATCGGGATGGCGTCGAGGTTGATTCGGGCGGCCGCGCCGGATGGGAGAATTGCGGGCAGATCTTTGCCCAACCCGTCGGAGAGATCAATCACGGCATGCAGCCACGGGCGCCATTCCGTGAGAAACCACCCTTCGCGGAGCCTGGGGGTGAATCTGGCGTGTCCCCCGAAAATGCTGCCACCGAGCGCGCCGGTGACCCAGATCCGGTCGCCCGGGACCGAGCCCGTGCGCAGGAGAGGATCCGGTGCATGGCCGGTGAGTGTGAGGGCGGCGCCGAGGCAGTCGTCGGTTTCCGTCAGGTCGCCGCCGGCGACGGCGACACCCCACTCGACGGCGCAAGCGGCGAGGCCGCGCGTGAAACATTCAAGCCAATCCAGGCGGGTGTTCGATGGAAGAAAGAGCGCGGTTACGGCGTCCAGCGGCGTTCCCCCCATGGCGGCGAGATCACTCAGATTGCGTTTGAGGAGCTTGGCGCCGGCCTCCGCAGGTGCGAGACTCTCATCGAAATGCCGTTGATACACCAGGGTGTCGACGGTGATGAGGTTCGCCGGATCGGAGCGTGCGGGCAACACGGCAACGTCGTCCCCCATGCCATGCGGCGACGGCGGTGCGGAATCCCCGAGCCACGTCCGGATGTGGTGCAGGAGCGCACCTTCATGGATCGAGGCGACCGTGCGGGAAGGATCGTTGTGGAAGGGGTTCATCTTTCGTTCGCGATGACAGCGACACGGTGTTACGTTTCACGGCTGGGGAGTGCTCCGGATCAGTTTTGCAGGAGGAGCAGGACGATGGAGTTCAGGTTGAAAACCGCGTGGAAGAAGATCGGCACCTTGATGTCTCCGCTCCACTCGTAGGCCAGGCAGAGGAAAATACCCACTGCAACCAGGGAGGGGAAGCTCATGAGGTTCATATGGGCGAACGAGAACAGTATCGAGCTGACGAGCATAGCCGGAAACGGACGCAACCGTCCCTTCAAAAAACGGTAGATCCCGGCACGAAAGATCAGCTCTTCGGCGAGTGGAGCGAGGATTGTTGCGAGCAGAACCAGTCCGACCAGCTGAAGTGTTTCACGGGTTTCCTGGAAATACTCGACGATCTCCTGGGACTCCATGGGAATTCCGATGCCCTGGCCTTCCAGCAGTGAGGCAACGAGCATCCAGGCCAGTCCCACGATCCAGATGAGAGGGAAGAATCCCAGGAAGTAGAAGATTCCCTTGCGTGCCGCCGCGTGCAGCGGAATGGCGACGGAGTTGATCGGATCCTGGAACAGCTGCCAGAAGAACAACCGATAAAGGAGAAAGAGAACGATCAGGCCGCCCTGCATAATCATTCCGGTAATCAGAATGACCGTCGGGGAAATTGTTTCGTCCGGCGCCGGGGCGGCTCCGGGGATGAAGTCGACCACCGCTTGCGAAAGAATCGTCCAGCAGAAGGCGATCCAGATAAAGATCGCGAAGTCGATCCAACCGATTCTCCATGGGTGCACCCGCAGTCGACGGATTGCGGGATGCGACCAATGTGAGAGCAGGCGTGCGCAGCACAGCAGCGAGAAGAGGATCAATGCCCCCAGGTATACCACAAGCACCGGGTCATCCAGGCTCAACGGCTGAACCGGACGATCATCCATCCGGGTCGAGGATCTGTTGTCCGTCCCAGACGAGGCGGCCCCGGACGAGCGTGAAACGGGCTCGGCCGCGCAGGCGCTGCCCGTTCCACGGGCAGTTCGCGGATCGGCTTTGAAAGCGGTCGGAATCGACGACCCAACTCTCGTCCGGATCGAAAACGCAGATGTCGGCTTCTGCGCCCGGGCTGAGGGTTCCTTTCCCGAGTCTCAGGATCTGCGAGGGCTTCGCGGTCATGAGGGAGATGAGGAATGGGAGGTCGCAGTGCCCGGCGTGCACGAGATTCTCCAGGCTGACCGCGAGTGCGGTCTCCATCCCGATCACCCCGAACGGTGCGCGGTCGAACTCCATATCCTTTTCGTAATCGGTGTGAGGGGCGTGATCGGTTGCGATGCAATCGAGTGTGCCATCGAGAAGCCCCTCGATGATAGCCTGGCGGTCGATCTCCTCGCGTACCGGCGGGTTCATTTTGAAGTTGGTATCATAGAAGCGGCATGATTCGTCGGTCAACGCGATATGATGCGGGCTGGCCTCGGCCGAGATGGGGATCCCCCGGGCCTTGGCGCGTCGTATCAGGGAGACAGCGTACCGCGAACTGATGTGTTGCATGTGTATGCTGGCTTGGGTGTATGCTGCGAGAATCGTGTTGCGGCTGACGATGATATCCTCGGCCGCATTCGGCCACCCCTTGAGTCCGAGTCGCAGCGACCAGCATCCTTCGTTCATGACCGCCTCTTCGGTGAGGCTTGCATCCTGGCAGTGATCCATGACGGGCAGGTTGAACATGTGCGCGTACTCGAGCGCTCGTCGCATGATCTCATTGTTCTGAACGCACCGGCCGTCGTCGGTGATGGCTACGATTCCCACCTTGCGGAGCGAACCGATATTCGCGAGAGCCTCGCCGGCCATATTGCGTGTGATGCATCCTGTGGGATGGACGTTCACCACGGCATCGCGACGAATCGCATCCTGAATCTGTTGGATCGTTCCGACGTTATCCGCGGGAGGCGCCGTGTTGGGCATGCAAACGATGGTCGTAAATCCGCCTGCAGCGGCGGCTCGGGATCCGGTCGCAATGCTTTCCTTGTGGGTTTGGCCGGGCTCGCGCAGATGAACGTGGATATCGACGAACCCGGGTGCGACCACGAGCCCCGCGGCATCGATCACCCGCGCGGATTTCTTCTGTGCGCGCGACAGGCTTTCAACGAGGAGGCCGTCGACCGCGAAGAGATCCCCCGGTTCGTCCCGATGGTTCGCGGGGTCGACCACGCGACCGTTTCTGATCCAGAGTACATCGCTCATGCTGTGTCGGGTTGCTGGGAAATGGCCTGTGTGCTGGCGCACAGGAGGAGCACCGCCATGCGGCACACGATTCCGTTGGTCACCTGCTCCAGGATCACGGAGCGGTCGGAATCGGCGAGATCGGAATCGATTTCGACGCCTCGGTTGATCGGGCCGGGGTGCATGATGATGGCATCGGGTTTGAGCCATGCGGCGCGGCGCTTGTTCAGCCCGAACATGCTGGTGTACTCGCCGAGCGAAGGAAAATGAATGGCGCTCTGGCGTTCGTGTTGTATCCTCAGGAGCATGATTGCGTCGGCGTCGGCCAGGGCGCTCTTGAGGTCGTGCAGCACGGTGACGCCGAGGCTCTCGAACGTCTTTGGTACGAGGGTGGCGGGTCCGGCGAGCGTGACGTCAGCGCCCAGTTTGCGCAGAGCCCAGATATTGCTGCGCGCGACCCGGCTGAACAGGATGTCACCCAGGATGGTCACCTTTTTCCCCTGGAGATTGCCGAGTTTTTCCCGGAGTGTGAAGGTGTCGAGGAGGGCCTGAGTCGGGTGTTCGTGGGCGCCGTCCCCCGCGTTGATAACCGGGATCCGGAGCAGGCGCGAGAGGTAGAGGGGGGATCCTGGGGCGCTGTGCCGGATGACGAGGAGGTCGGCGTTGAGGGACTGGATGTTCAACGCCGTATCGCGCAGCGTTTCGCCTTTGACGAGGCTGCTCGCCTGGGAGGTGATGGTGACCACGTCTGCGCTGAGGCGTTTGGACGCGATCTCGAAGGCGACACGCGTACGGGTGCTCGGTTCAAGGAACAGGTTCACGATTGTTTTTCCCCGAAGCGAAGGGAGTTTCTTCTGGCTGCGGGTGAGCGTTTCCTTGAACGCGGCCGCCATGCTGAAAATTGCCTCCAGTTCCTCACGACTGAGGTCTTCGATGGTAATCAGGTCCTTGCGCGTCCAGGCTTGGTGGTCTGTCATTCGGAATAGATGCTGATTTGGTCGGCGGTCGAAATGGTATTGGAGAGCGAGGCCCGGACATTCTGTCGGGGAGTTGTCTCGACGGTCAAGCCCACGTAATCGGGTTGAATCGGAAGCCTCCGGTTGCCGCGATCGCAGAGGACGGCGAGCTCGACGCGATCGGGGCGACCCTGGTCAAAGAGCTCGTTGAGTGCGGCGCGTGCCGAGCGTCCGGAGAACAGAACATCGTCGACGAGGATCACCGCGGAGTCATCGAGGTAGAAGGGGAGGTCCGTTTTGATGAACATCTTCGGGATCGGTTTGAGTCCGATGTCATCGCGGTGGAACGTGATGTTCACGATCCCGCATGGAATCTCCCGCCCGAGACGTTCCTCCAGTCCGGCCTGCAGACGCCGGGAGAGGGTGAGGCCCCCATCGGCGATCCCGACGATATACAGGGGGTCTGTATGTTTGTGCCGGGATGCGATGTCCACGACCATCTTTTCGATGGCTTTCTGCACTTCATCGGCTTCGATGCGTCGTTCGGATGGCATAACGAATCTCGTTTGTGCAGGAAATCTCTCAGTCGTGCAATCGGTTTTCTTCGGCCCGGGTGATGCCGGCCGCGATCCACGCGGTCAGTTGGTCGTCGTTCCGGATGATGGTGGCGTTCCGGTATTCCGGGGCTAGCAGGTCGCGGTAGGGAGTCTCTGCGAAGCGGCGGTCCTGCAGGACGACCCGGGCTTTTTGTCCGGGCTCACGAACGAAACGACCCAGCGCCTGGTTGATTTTCGTGATGCCGGGCAGGATGAACACCTCGCGAAAGGCTGCGTCCCGATCCGCGGCGTCGAGGCGCCGCATTCGTGACTCCTGGACCGGGTTGACTTCGGGGAGAGCGGGACCGACCACCAGGACGGTGTCCACATACTCCCCGAGCCGGTCGATGCTTTCGGCAAAACTCCCTCCGAGAACGAGCAGGAGGGCGCGCGCGGAGAGCAGGGACTGATCGAGGAATGCATTGCGGGCGGCGGTCTCGAGTCCGCGCGGTTGCAGGGCGGTTGGGAACCCGGGTGCGATCACTTGGATATACTCATCAACCGCGCCGGCGTAGCGGTACGAGGAAAAGAAGACGACGATCGGTTGCGCCGAGGCCTCGGAGAGGTTCAGCACAGTCCGGGCGGTCAGCGGATAGTGCCGATCGCGATACCGCAAGCGGGTATCGGCGCGCACATCGATTCCCACCTCGTATGCGTGCGCGCGCCAGGGGGCGTCGCCGGTGAGGACGGTGCATTCGGATCGAGCCGTACCCCACTGCCGGGTGAGGTCGTCGGATGGGGGGAGGGTTGCGGACATGGCGAGGACGCAGCGGTAATCGCGCAACGTCTCGGCAATTTCCGGTGCTGCGTCGAGGCAGCTCAGGTGCAGAACTCCGGGTTTCGTGCTCCAAAGGAGGGAATCCATCTCTGGATGCTTGAGGAGGTTGAGCATTGGGAAGCACTCCCAGAGCGGATCCCAGTTCTCCTCGATCAGGTCGGGCGCACCGTCGTCGAGGCGGTGGACAAGGGTCTCGAGGAGGTCGATCCACTCGTATCGCCGCGCGCCGGACAGGGTGCCGCGACCGCCGGCTTGAGCAAGGAATGCGACGATGCCGTCGATCGCCTCGCGCAGGGGCTCGGGAAAGCCGCCAAACTGGGCTGCACCACTGAGGCTCACCCATGTTTCGTGCCAGCAGACAAAGGACCAGGCCTGGGCCACCCGTTCCGCGAGGTTATGGGCTTCATCGAGAATGAGCAGGGATTTCCCCGGATCGAATGTGGGGCATGCTTCGAAGACGTGCCGGCTTCCGGGATTGAAGATGTAATTGTAGTCGCCGATCCAGATCTCTGAGAGGTCGAGGATGCCCCGGGATATTTCGTAGGGGCAGATCCGGGTCTGTTCGCTGAACTCGAAAATCTGCTCGCGCGCCGGGCTGCCGCCGTGAATCAGCTCCCAGAGCGATCGATCATTGCGATTCCATGCCTCTGTCAACCCTTCGTAACAGTCGCCGCGCCGCCCACAATGCGGGAGCGGGCAACGGAGCCGGTGTTCCTGTCGGCTCTGCATCCGATAGTACCGTGGACCGTTCTCCGGATCGAGCATGCCGTCGAGGTGCTGGAGCACCGTGTCCTGCCCGCTGCCCTTGGAGCTCGCGTACAGGATGCGTTCAACCCGGCCGGCTTGAAGCGACTCGAGTGCGGCCTGCAGGACCAGGCCGGTCTTGCCGAATCCGGTTGGCGCTTCGAACAAGTGGATCGACTTCCCGCCGTCCTGGAACGCCGCGCGCAGGCGGTCGAGAGCCGGTTCCTGGCCCTCGCGCCACCGGGGGAACGCCGGCCGCGGGCGGGCGCCGCTCGCGGCCCTGCGCAAGCTTCGACCGGCTTCCAGATACCCGGCAATTCGCCGGCAGATATCGGTTTCGGTGAATTGATTGCGATTGATCGGCACGATCTGGGTCACGCCATCGCGGATGTCGACGAAGAGGAGTTCACCCGCAAGCGGATGACGCCCGTAATCCGGGTCGAGCGATCCCATCGCCAGGTAGATTCCCAATTGCCGGAAGTAGTGTGGATACCGCGCCTGGAGTTCGTCCGGGGGCACGGGCAGTGGGTGGCTCGTGCTCTTCACTTCCCGGAACAGGAGATCCGTCTTCCGGTGAACGACCTGGTCGACCCGTCCGTGCAGGTCAAACGTCCAGCGGTGGGCATGGATACGTCCGCGCATGGTCTGCTCGAACAACACCCGGTCCGTTTCAGCGTCCGCGATGGCCTGCATCTCCCTGTGCCAGAGTTGGCCGGCTGCGAGGCGGGAACGGTTACGCTGTCCGCGCCGCTCGGGATGCGCCGGCACCGGATCGAACTCGGCGAGCTCGCGTACACTGAGTCTCACCGTGCGGCCGCTCCACTCGATTTGCATTCGGCGATTTTGGCAGGTTGGTTCGGTGTGCGCAATGGAGAACATGCGAGGTGCAGTCCCGCGTTTCGGGAGCGCCGGCTTGCAGTTCTCCAGGCCCGGTGTCCACGCCGGAAACGGCCGGAGTCTCGATTTCCCGATTACGAGCGCGACCGCGGTGTTTACTTTCCCGGCAGGAATCCGGCATCGCGGTGGAGCCATTCCTGGAGCGAGGCGAGCAGCGCATCCGTCTCCTCCGGCGTGGAGTCAATTCGAGCCAGGGGGGCGTTGAGGAGGTGTGCTGCTGTGGTGCGGAGCGTGGTCGGCAACCGTCGCCACCATGTCTCCTTGACGGGAAATCCTTCCTCGCGTGCGAATCGATACAGGGCCTTGAGCAGCGTGACCCTCGGGAGGCCCCGGGATTCCCATGCGTTGAGTGCATCGCGCAGCAGGGTGAATATAGCGGTGCGGGAGTCGAGGTGGTCGAGGTTGCGCAGCAGCAGGCGCGTGAGTACGGCGGCGCTCTCCATCGCTTCGTAGGATTGGGCTATTCTCACGTGTCGATGGTGGATCTGGGCGTCGACGACGAACCAGAGGGTTTTCTCGTTGGTGCGTCGAAGACTCAGATCGAGGTGGTCCAGCCAGTCGGGGAGCGAGGGTCGGCGGGAGGGTGTCCCGTGCATGAGCCGTTGCCGAAAGCGGACCAGACCGTGTTCCGGGCTGAGCACGCCGAATTCGAGGAACGACTCACCGCGTTCTGCCTTGTGCAATACGATGGCTTCGGTGGCGAGAAACTCCGGCATGGATAAGGTGGCGGGTGTGGAGGAATGGCACCGGCTTGCGCGGGGCGGGTGAAGGCGGCGGCTTGACGGTATCGGGTTCCGGCCGGGCGGTGTTTTCCGCTGTGGTGCGGTCTCAGGGTTGAGTTGTTTGGGGGGAGCTCTCCGCCCGTCCGAGTGCCGGGTTGGTCGTCGAAACGCTGATGCTCTCGCCGGTCTTCGGATGGAAAATAGGGACGACCGCCCCGCCCGAGATAATCAGTTTCATTGCGTCGCCGATGGTCATCTGCAGCGAGACGATGTCTTGCTTGGGAACCATCAGGAGAAAGCCGCTGGTGGGATTGGGTGTTGTGGGCAGGAAGACGGAAACGACATCTTCATCCGTGCGATGTTGCACCTCGCCTTTGCCCTCGCTCGTGAGAAACGCGATCGCATAGATGCCGTGGCGCGGGTATTCAAGGAGTACGGCCTTCTGAAAAACCGCCTTTTTCTGCTGGCTGAAGGTGTCGATAATCTGCTTAACCGTCAGATATACCGTTTTCACGAACGGAACGTTGGTGACGATCCGCTCGAAGGTTTCGATGAAGAACCGTCCGATCAGCAGCTTGGAGAACCAGCCGAGGATGGTGATGAGCACCAGCACCAGCAACGTGGAAAGAACGTCGAGCACCCCGCCAATCCACGGATTGGCACGAATCACTTCGCGAGGAAGAAAAAAGAAGAAAAACTCGCGGGTCGGCCGCCCGATCAGATCGACGAGAAAGTTGATGACGAAGATCGTTACGCCGACCGGGGCAACCAGCAGCAGGCCGGAGAAAAACGCATTGCGAAGGGATTTGAGCATGTGTCGAACAGGTTCGGTGGTCCGGTTGCGCCAAGGGGCCCGCCGCATAGGGCCCCGGCCCTCATGGTTCGTCCGTTGAAACCGGAAGTATTCTGATCAATTCGGGTTGAACCACAAGTGTAAAGCGGTCCGTATCGCTGTCATCACGATCGTCCGCGTTTTTCAACAGCCTGCCAGCCTGTACTCCATTGGAAACCTGGAACAGCGCTGTCGTGGCGCAGGAGTGCCAGGCACCGGGTTTCGGCGGCGCGCATGGTCCGGCGTGCTTCGGGGGTGCCGTCGTCGAGGCCGGCGAGGTGGAGCCAACCGTGCACGATATAGAGCGTCAATTCCTCGGCGAACCCGTGCCTGGCCGAGCGTGCGGCCTGCCGGGCCATGTGGGGCGAGACGCAGATTTCCCCGGCGAGGTCATCCTCCACGGATCCGGGGAAGGTGATCACGTCGGTCGGGGAGGAGTCGCAGAGGAATGTCCCGTGGAGGCGGGCGATCGCGCGCGGTCCAAGGAATGCAATGGAAAGCTCGCCGGGGGGGATCTCCCATTCGCGGACCCGGGCGTCGAGTGTGTGAATTAGAAGCGCGACGGCGTTGCGTGGAATTTTCAGCGAACGGACGCGGTTCGATTGGAGCACGGGTCGCACGGACGGGGTTGTCATCGCGGACCGCTGTCGGACTTGCCCGGCTCCGTTTGCAGAGGCTCGGGGGCTTTCGCGGCTCCCGGTTCGGATTGTGGAGGCTCGTGTGGGGTGGCGGCTTCGGAGTTTGAAACGCCGGATGGATCCGGGTCGCCGGGCAGTTTGCCTTCACGGCCTCGATTCCCGGGGTACTCGGTTCGCGCATGCAGCATGTTGAGGAGGCTGAACTTGAAACTCTGCTTGATCGTTTCAAGTTCCTCGAGGGTGATGGGCGCCTCGGAAAGTTGAGCGTCCTCGACGCGCGCCTGAAAGATTCCGTCGACCAGTTCCTCGATGCTCTGAAGGTTGATCTTGCGCAGGCTGCGACTCGCAGCTTCAACCGAGTCGGCCAATGCGATGATCGCGCTCTCGAGAGATCGCGGCTTAGGGCCCTCGTAGCGGTAGGTGTCCTCATTCACCTTGTCCAGTTCCACGCTCGGAGCGTTTGGGAAGACGGGGGGCGTTTCCTTGCGCTGTTTCTCGATAGCCTTGTAGTAGAAATATTGGATCAGGGTGGTTCCGTGGTGCTCGCGAATGACGTCCCGGATGATCCGCGGGAGTTTGTACTGGCGTGCCAGGACGATCCCTTCCTTGACGTGCGCCTTGATAATCAGGGCGCTCATCGAGGGGTTGCGCTCGATGTGCGGATTGTAATCGTCCCGTTGATTCTCGCTGTAGTACTCCGGCTTGACCATTTTCCCGATGTCGTGGAAGAGCGAACAGACCCGGCAGACGAGCGGGTTGGCGCCGGTCGCAGCAGCCGCGTTTTCGGACAGGTTGGCGACCATAAGGCTGTGGTGGTAGCTTCCGGGGGCTGTCAGCTGCATCTTCCTTAGGAGCGGGTGATTGAAATCGGTGAGTTCCAGCAGGGTTATATTGGTGGTATACCGGAATAGCTGTTCCAGCACCGGGAGGATACCGATGACGATGACTCCGGTCAGGGCTCCGGTCCCGAGCGCCGCCAGTGCCTGAAGCCCCATCGTGGTCAACTCGAGTGTGTCGCGCAGACCGATGACCACCGCACCGATCGCCATAAACCCACCGGAGATGATCCCCGCCCGAACCACGCGCGTGCGAAGCTGGATGCCGCGGGTTGCGTAGATTCCTGCGACGCCTGAGAGAACGCTGATCAGAAGAATCCCGATTGAGCTCCCTTGCATGAGCGCATTCATGACGCCGATCAGGGCGGCGGCGAGGATGCCCGGACCCGAACCTACGAGGATCGCAAGCACGATCGGGCCGAGCGCGACGGGCGCGACCCATGGCAGGGCGACGGAGGCGGTCCAGGTTCGCTCGCCCCAGGTCTCGCCTGCAGCTTCGAGCGCGAGGCGAATGAGCGCCAGGTTCACCAGCAGAACCAGCGCGGAGACCGCGAGCGTGCGCACATGGCGGTGCAAGCTCCCGTTGTGGATCCGCACGAAGAGCAAGGCGATCAGCGCGAGACACAGCGTCAGGGCGGCCTGTTCAAACAGCAGGGGATTGACTCCGCGTATTCCCGTGTCCCGCGCTTCCTGAAGGTCCTCCCGGTAGGCGTTGAGCTGTTCGAGCTGGAGCGAGGTCACGCGCATTCCCGGCTCGATGATCGAGTCGCCCTCGCGTACCGTCACGGTTACCGGTGTGACGCCCTCGATCGCGCGTGCGATCGCCCGGTCCGTCTCCTCACGGTCGAACACGAGGTTGGGCTTGAGGCCGTTTCGCAGGACGCGGAACATCGCTATGGATACGGAACGCGGAACCGCAAGCGCTGAGAGGTTGATGCGTAATCCCCGCAGAGCCTCTTCATGAGTCAGCGCTTCGACTTCGCTCACGTGTCCGCTCTCCCGGTGCAGATTGAAAAATCTCAGGCGGCTCTCTTCGGTGCGCAATTCCATCTCGTCCGGATGGATGATCCCTTCGCGGTACAGCGTTTCGAGGATTGCGAGTCCTTCCCGGAAGAGATTCGCCCGCCTCTCGGGACTCAGTTCGTTGAGGATGGTGAGGAGGTCGTTTGAGGAGAGATTGTAGGTATTGTCCGGGTCGTATTCGCGGAGGACCTGCACGACTTCCTCCGGGGTGAAGGGCGGGACCTCCTCATCGCTCTGCCACAGACGGGGATCATCGACAAACGCCGCGGCCGCTTCCTGCAGCCCGACAAGGTATTCACGGAACCGGGCGAACGGTTCCATATCGATCCGGTACACGGGGGGAATCCGCTGCCGCAACTCTTCGCGTCGGCGTTCTGTGAGAATCCGGCTCTCGTAGGTGAATGGGAACTCGGCGATGATCCGGACCCGGGCCGTCTGGTCCGGGGAGATCTGAGGGCCGGTTGGCGGGAGTCCAACAAAGCAAATGAGAATTGCGGAAAGGGTGAAGGCGACGGCAATCCCGCCCGCAAACCACTGGTTTCGGGTGTATCCCGGTTCTGGCGCTTCCGGGCTTCCGGGCCGCCTCCGGCGTGCCACCGCAGCGGGAAGCTCTTTCCTGCCTTTTTTACTTTGTTTGGCCATGGAGATCTGTCGGATCAACCGTCGGTCCGCCGCCGCCGGTGGGCGCCTGTCGTCTCGTTGTATCGCTCGTAAGCGGAGATGATGTCGCGGACCAGGGAATGCCGCACAACGTCCTCACCCGTGAAGTAGAAAAATGCGATGCCTTTGACTCCGGCGAGTACATCGACGGCCTCTTTCAAGCCGGAGTACTTGTGCCGGGGAAGATCGATCTGCGTGATATCTCCGGTGACGATCATCCGGCTTCCCTCGCCCAGCCGGGTCAGGAACATCATCATCTGCTCGGGGGTCGCGTTCTGGGCCTCGTCGAGGATGATGAATGCATTGGAGAGGGTTCGTCCTCGCATGTAGGCCAGAGGAGCGATTTCAAGGGTTTTCCGCTCTATCAGACGAGTGGCCTGTTCGTGCCCGATCATATCGAATATCGCGTCGTAGAGAGGCCTCAGGTAGGGCTGGATTTTCTCCTGAAGGTCCCCGGGAAGGAAGCCGAGCGCCTCGCCGGCCTCGACCGCGGGGCGGGTGAGGACGAGCCGTTCGACCTTGCCCTGGGCCAGGGCGTCGAGTGCCGAGGCGACGGCAAGATAGGTCTTCCCCGTTCCCGCCGGCCCGATTCCGAACGCGATCTCCCGGTCCCGAATCGCCTGGAGGTAGCGTTTCTGGTTGACGGTCTTGGGGACCACGCTGCGCCGCTTGAACTGCATCGTAATCGAGGCGTCCTGAAAGATCTCGCGCATCTCGGTGGCCGCCCCGTTGGCGACCGCACGCAGCATGTTGTCGAAATCGGTCTCCCGGATTGTCAAGCCCTGGCCGCGGCCTTTGTTGAGGACATCGAAGAAATTTTCCACCTGCCGGATTCCCTCGTCGGCCCCTTCGACCTGCAGCCAGTCATCGCGCGTGACGAGTTTTACGGAGAAGGCGTTCTCAACTTTGCTGAGGTTCTCCTCGCGTCCGCAGTACAACTGACTGAGCAGCCGGGGGCTTTGAAAGTAGAGCTTCTTTTCCACGGTTTCGAGCTTGGTTGAGAGCACTGCGAACTGCGGGTTAGCAGTACGCCCTCAGGTGCTCCCAGGTCGCCGAGAGCGCCTGAGGCAGGACCCGGGTCTGTCCGACAACCGGCATGAAATTGGTGTCGCCGTTCCACCTGGGTACGACGTGCGCGTGCAGGTGGGTGGGAATCCCCGCACCGGCCGCGGACCCGAAGTTAAATCCGATATTGAATCCGTCCGGATGCAGCGCTTCTTTGAGAATACACTTCGCTTTGACAATGAGCGCCATGTGTTCGTTTCGTTCCTCGTCTGCGAGGTTCTCCAGCTCCGCGACCTCGCGGAAGGGAACGACCAGGATGTGCCCTGGATTATATGGGAATTTATTCAAAACCAGGTAGTTGTGGTCTCCGCGATAGAGGATCAGAGCGGCTTTGTCGTCGTTCATCCCCGGGAGGTGGAGGAAGGGGTTTTCGTGGCCCTGTCCGCCTCGCTCCGGAGCTGTGACGTATTCCATGCGCCAGTAGGAATGAAGCAAATCCATGCGGTGATTTTCAGGATGCGGCCCGTCGGGTCCGTGCTGTCCGGACCGGTCGACCGGTGTGATGCCTTTGAGTTGCTGAGGGACTGAATTGTTCAAAAAAGGAGCCGAACGCTAGCGCCTTTGCGGGCGTTCGTCTAGGATTAAAACAGGTCCGGCAAGCAAGCTCGCGGGGGGCGAAGGCACAAAACGGTTGCAGTCGGGTCTGGGGTAGTGTAGGAGCAATATGGTGTTGTCGCCAACCGCGGCAATCCGTGCGACAGCAAATCGTTATACAACTGGGAGGAATCATGGTGAAAGTTGGAGTTGTCTTATCCGGATGCGGCGTCTTTGACGGGTCCGAGATTCACGAATCGGTCCTCACGCTGTTGAGTCTCGACCAGCAGGGGGCCGAGGCGGTCTGTATGGCCCCCGACATCGAGCAAATGCACGTCATCAACCATATGAGCGGACGGGAGATGGAGGGGGAACGGCGCAACGTGCTTGTGGAATCCGCCCGCATCGCGCGCGGCGCGGTTACGGACGTTGCCGCTGTGGGCGCGGCAGATCTGGATGCACTGATATTTCCGGGCGGTTACGGGGCGGCCAAAAACCTCTGCGATTTCGCAATCAAGGGTCCGGAATCAAGCCTGAATCCCGAGGTCGAGCGCCTGGTGCGGGAGATGCGCACGGCCGGCAAGCCGACCGCATTTCTCTGTATCTCGCCGGTCATCGCCGCGAAGGTTCTCGGTGGAGAGGGCGTGGAACTCACCATCGGAAACGACCCGGACACGGTGGAGGGGATCAGGGCATGCGGCGGAGTGCACGTGGAGAAGTCGGTTACGGAGATTCACGAGGATACGGTCCGCCGCGTGGTTTCGACACCGGCCTACATGCTGGGGCAGCGGGTTTCCGAGGTTGCGGAAGGTATTGACAAGGCCGTTCGTGCGCTCCTTTCGATGGTTTGAGTGCATCGATGATCATACACAGAACGGAAACGAGGAAGGCGCGTGTCGGCGTGGGCGGCAGGATTCGGTGCACGCTCCTGACGGCCCTCGCCCTGCTTATTCCGGGTGTTGTTGCGGCCCAGCTGCTGCCCGATGCCCCGGCCGGTAAATTCCGCCTTCCGGTGTTCGACGAGGAGACCGGATATCGGGTGTGGGAGATTCGGGGCGAGGAGGCGCAATTCAAGAGCGAGTTCGAGGTCGAGGTGACCGATATGGAGCTGCGGGTATTTCGCGACGGGGTGCATGTGGAGAGCACCGTATCCAGTCCTTTCGCCCACATTTTCCCCGCGGCGCGCAGAGCTTTCGGGGGTGGAGCGATTCGCGTTGAAGCCCCTGCCTACACGATCGAGGGTGAGGATTGGGTGTGGGACGGCGGCGGTTCAGGATCCTCGATCCGGTTGAATCGAGCCGTGCGGGTGGTCTTTCACGAACCGGTTGACAGTTTGCTGCGATGAAAGCGGACTTCATGTATCGATTGTTCATACGAACCGGCTCAGGCCGGGCGTGTTGGGTCGCCGCTGGGATTCTGTTCGCCGCCATGGTTCCGGTCGGCGGTCAGTCCGGCCCTGCCACCGTGATCAACAGCGAGACCCTGGAAATGCGGGGAACCGAGCAGCGCAATTTCTTCTACTTCCAAGGAACGGTGCATGTGCGCGGAGAAGATGTGGAAATCCATTGCGATGAGCTCGAGGTCGTGAGCGCTCGCGAGGGGGATGCGGATGCCACGATCGGCGAGATCGGTGCGATCGAGCGAATCGTCGCAACCGGAGCTGTGCGCATCCACCAGGCCGGGCGCGAGGCACGCGCCGGAAAAGCGGTCATGAATCCCCGTGAGGGCTCGGTTGTGCTAAGCGAGGATCCCCGGATTATCGATGGGGAGACCGAGGTCACGGGATGGCAGATCGTGCTCGCGCGCGATCGCTCCATCCGCGTGCTCCAGGACCCCGAGGATCCCGCGCCCGGGAGCGAGCGCCGACGTGCAACGGTGATTCTGGGCGGCCAACTCCCCGACCTTCGGTTCGATCGCGCCGAGGATGCTTTCGCCGAGGGGGCGGAAGGCGATCGGTTCGATTCTTCTCTGCCGCCGGACACGGAGGACTCCGAAGCGAAGGAGGGCGCGGATTCGCCGGACCGATGACTTCGGAACCCCAGGCCGCTGCTTCGTCCGTGGCGAAATGGACTCCTCCGACTCACACGGGAGGGATTCGGACCCGGGCTCTCGTGCGCGAGTTCGGAAAACGTCGCGTCGTTGATGGCGTTGATTTGGCGGTGGCCCCGGGTGAGATCGTCGGATTGCTGGGCCCGAACGGGGCCGGAAAGACGACATCTTTCTATATGATCGTCGGACTGATCCGGGTCACTTCGGGCGAAGTATTTTTCGGAGAGGAGTCGATTACCCATATGCCGATGCACCGGCGGGCAAGGCGGGGAATCGGCTATCTGCCGCAGGAGCCGAGCGTTTTCCGGCGCCTTACCGTCGAGGAGAACATTCGGGCGATCGCCGAGATCCTGCCGATATCCCGCAAGGCGCGTCGCGTCGTGGTCGCCGAGCACCTGGAGGAGCTCGGGTTGACCCATCTGGCCCGGCAGAAAGCCTACACCTTGAGCGGGGGAGAGCGCCGGCGTCTCGAGATATCTCGGGCGCTCATCACACGGCCGCGGTTCCTTCTCATGGATGAACCGTTCAGTGGCGTCGATCCGATCAGCGTCGCGGAGGTTCAGGAGATGGTCCTGGCGCTCAAGGGCAAGGGGATCGGCGTGCTCATCACCGACCACAACGTGCGTGAGACGCTGCGCATCGTCGACCGCGCCTACCTGCTTCACGAGGGGCGGATCCTCTCCCAGGGATCCAGTGAGACGCTGATCAACGATCCAAGCAGCAGGAAATTCTACCTGGGAGAGGGTTTTAAGCTTTGACCGTTTCGTGCAGATCGCACCAGAATTGACCCTCCCAGTCTCCCGCTGGAACCTCTTCCCGCCAGAATCATTCGACGCATGATGTCCCCGCTTCGTTCACAACCGCGCATCGTGGAGCACATATCGGTGCAGGATTTCCTCGATATCGGGGCATCCAAACTGAAGATGCGCTTGGTCGCAGGAGAGGAAGGCACCCGGAACCTGATTCGAGACAAGAGCATCAATCGCCCCGCACTGGTTCTCACCGGCTATTTCAAGAATTTCGCGACCAAGCGTATCCAGCTCTACGGAGCGGGTGAGATGGCCTATCTGCGTGATATGAACGAGGATGCGCAATATTCCATCCTGCGGAGGATTGCGGAGCTTCACTGCCCGTGTTTCATCGTCAGCCGCCGGCTCTCCCCGACCCGGGCGATGGTCAAAGTGGCCGAGGAGACGCACACTCCGTTGCTTCGGTCCTCCCTGACGACCCGGGATTTTCTCGCCACTGCCACCATCCTGCTCGAGGAAAGGTTCGCCCCCCGGGTCACGGAGCACGGCACGCTTCTTGATATCAAGGGAATCGGCACACTCATACGGGGAGAGAGTGGCGTCGGCAAGAGCGAGTGCGCTCTGGCATTGATCGAACGGGGACACAGCCTGGTCGCCGACGATCTGGTGCACATCCGCCTGCTCGACGAGCGCGAACTGATCGGGGCGGGCGCGGAACTGAACCGCGGATACATGGAGTGCCGGGGGATCGGAATTCTCAACATCGCGGAACTCTTCGGAATTCGTTCCGTGCGACGGGAAAAGCGGATCGACCTGATCGTCACCTTCCAGGTCTGGGAGCATGGCATGGAGGAGGAACGCACGGGCCTCGAGCGCGATTATTTTGAAGTGCTCGGCGTACAGGTTTCGCATATCGTACTGCCGGTCCGCCCCGGCCGCGACATGGCCCGACTCGCGGAGGTCGCCGCGATGGTGGAGGCGTTACGACTCATGGGGCACGATTCGGCCAAAGAGTTCAACGACCGTTTGATTTCTTATATTGCGCGGAACAAGGCGGTGGACGCCTGACGCTCCCGGCAGCATTTCGCCTTCGAAACAGAGGCGGTTTCAGGCCTTCCAGACGCGAATGAAGCACCGGGCTGGATCGCTTTAAGGATAAGCCTTCCTAATGCTGCGCAAGCATTTGATCCGCGCCACACGTTGTGGTTCGGAGATTCTAAGACAAGAATATCCGGGGCCCGCCAACCCCGCGATACCGGGCGTATTTCAAAGCGTTCCTCCCCCATGGAAATTGATATTATTGTAATGAGGGTCGCCCCGGAGGTGATGTGAACAAGATGTGAGAAAGTTGGGCTTGAAAAGCGTGCACGTTTGAGGATTACTTTCCCTCCTCATGGGGGAATCATCGGCTGCACTGTTGTTGGGTCTTGCGCTACAAGGACGGAGGGGAATTGGAATCGCGATTTGAAGCATTGGCTCAACATGCTGCAATTCAACTGCTTAACTACTAAAATGCCGTTTTATCTCCACATGGATACCGTTACCCCGGCACCTGCTCGCGCGGGAATGCCAATATCTGTTTTGCCGGCTGAATTGCGGGCGGGCGGGTGTTTTCGATCTATCCACATCCATCTGTGAATAACGCTCCAAATCTCCTTGTTCATGTCACAACCTACTGTAACTGAGAATCTTTGGGAGGCGGTTCGCTCCGAGTTGCTGAAACTGCTTCCGCGCGATATATTTGAGACTTGGTTTTCGCGCATCTATTGTGTTTCCGAGGGTCAAGATACGCTAATCCTACGTGCGCCCAACGACTTTGCCGCCATCTGGCTTCAGGACAACTACATGGACGTGATCCGGAACCATGTGTGCCGGATGGCGAACCGTCCGCTGGCGATTGTCATGGAAGGTCAGGGGGAAGAGGCGGATTCGCCGGAGCGTGCGGAGGCGTCTGTCTCGGGTCAGCCGCGAGTGACGGAATCTGCCGGCCGGGTCACCGAGCGGCGCACTCGAACCCGGGAACGGTTGTTGATCAACCCGCGCAACACCTTTGAGAACTTCATTGTCGGCTCGAGCAACCAATTGGCACACGCTGCGAGTCTCGCCATTGCGAAGACACCGGGAAGGGCGTACAACCCACTCTTTCTATACGGCGAGACGGGGTTGGGAAAGACCCACTTGATGCACGCGATCGCGCACGCGATGGGCGGAGAGGCGAAAGACAACCATATCGTGTACGCCTCGTGCGAGAAATTCACGAACGAGTTCATGCGGGCGATCCAGGAAAACTCGCTTCCGCGCTTTCGCAAATTCTATCGTGGGGTCGATATTCTGTTGATCGACGATATTCAGTTCCTGGAGGGAAAGGAGCGGACTCAGGAGGAGTTCTTTCATACCTTTAACGAGCTGTTCGAGTCCGGGCGGCAGATCTGTCTCTCCAGCGATCGGGCCGCGAGCGAGATCTCCAAACTGGAGGCGCGCCTGATTTCGCGTTTCCAGTGGGGCATGGTCACGGATATCCAAGCGCCCGACCTGGAGACCCGCATGGCGATTCTGCGCAAGAAAGCCAACGCGATCAACTTTGAGATTCCGCAGGATATTCTCGAATTCCTGGCGCAGAAGATCACCCGGAATGTGCGCCGCATGGAGGGGGCGTTGATCAAGGTGGCGACCACCACGTCGCTCCTCAAATCCGAGTTGACGATCGAAACAACCGAGCGGTTGATTCACGATATTCTCCAGGAGGAAGCGGCCAACCAGGTCAATATCGAGAAGATCCAGAAAATGATCGTCGACTACTACGAGTTGCACATGAGCGACATGGTGTCCAGGCGCCGCCCGAGCCACATTGCATTTCCGCGGCAGGTCGCGATGTATCTTGCCCGTTTGCTCACCCATCAGCCGTTGAAAGAGATCGGGGATGCTTTCGGTGGGCGTGATCACGGCACGGTGATTCACGCGTGTAAAACGGTTGAGAACATTATGGAGCAGGATGAATCCGTCCGGCGCAGCGTGGAGTACCTCTCCCAGAAGCTCTCGACTCAGGGGTGAGGCCTGGAATTCGCTTGCCTTGCGTCGTTATCTGTTTGGTGTATAGTTCCAACTATGGATCTGAATCCCGAACAGAAGAATGCAGTTGCACAGTGGGTGCGCGAAGGGGCTTCCCTTTCGGATGTGCAGAAGCGTCTGCGCGAAGAACACGACGTTAACCTGACCTACATGGAGGTGCGGTTTCTGGTCGACGACCTCGATCTCAGCCTGAAGGAGGATCCCAAGGCGAACCATCGTGATGCAGCCGATGCACTGGCCGGCACCGAGCCCGCCGGAGGGGACGATTCCGGGAGCGGGGGCGTTTCGGTGTCGCTGGATAAAGTGGTTCGTGCGGGCGCCGTGGTCAGCGGATCGGTCACCTTCAGTGGCGGTCAGCGTGCGCAGTGGCACATCGATTCCATGGGACGATTGGGGTTGAATCCGGAGCAGGAAGGCTTCCAGCCCGGGCAGGAGGAAGTCGCGAAGTTCCAGGAGGAGTTGCAGCGCGTGTTGCAGAAGTCGGGTTTCTGAACGCGTGAGCCAGAATGTCTCCAAAGCTTCCCGTTCGGGACGATTCGTCTCCGGCGATCGGCGTTAAACGAATTCATGCTGATTCGTAAGTAACTTCGTTTCAATAAGATCGATACTTTTCTAAGGTCGATGCTGTCCATCGCTGCTTGGAACGGTTCCTGCAGTTGGGGAAGCATGAATATCGACTTGAACCGATTTACTGAACGGGCGCGGCAGGCGGTGATGGAATCGCAGGCCGAGGCACGGCGCCACAATCATCAGCAGATTGACGGCTGGCACGTGTTGTCCGCGTTGCTGCATCAGGAACAGGGTACGGTTCGGGCGTTGCTGGAGAAGATGGAGGTCCAACCGAGCGCGGTGGAGTTGGCGGTGGACCGCGAGCTGGACAAGCTGCCGGCGGTCACCGGCGATGTGGAGGCGGGGCGTGTGTACGTGACGCAGGCTGTCGGGGAGACGATCACCGAAGCGGAGCGTGCGGCAGAGCAGTTGCAGGATGAGTACGTGAGTGTGGAGCACCTGTTCCTCGGGCTGGTACGAGCGACCGGACACCGTGAGCTGAAGCAGTTCTTCGAGAGCTTTGGAATCGATGAGAACGGCGTGCTCCAAGCTCTGAAAGCGATTCGGGGAAACCAGCGGGTGACGTCGGAGAACCCCGAGGGCACGTATCAGGCGCTGGAAAAGTATGGAATCGACCTCGTCCAGCAGTGCCGAAAGGGAACCCTGGATCCGGTGATCGGACGGGACAGCGAGATTCGGCGTGTGATTCGGATTCTTTCGCGAAAGACGAAAAACAATCCGGTTCTGATCGGTGATCCCGGGGTAGGAAAGACGGCGATCGTGGAAGGATTGGCGCAGCGAATCGTCCGCGGGGATGTTCCCGAAGGGTTGAAAGAGAAGACGATCTTCGCCCTCGATATGGGTGCGCTGATCGCGGGCGCCAAGTACCGCGGGGAGTTCGAGGAGCGCCTCAAGGCAGTTCTTGCGGAGGTGAAAAACTCCGAGGGGCGGATTCTGCTCTTTATCGACGAATTGCACAACATCGTCGGGGCCGGTCGCACGGAGGGTTCGATGGATGCGGGCAACCTGCTCAAGCCGATGCTGGCACGGGGCGAGTTGCACTGCATCGGGGCCACCACGCTCGATGAATATCGCAAGCACATTGAGAAGGATGCCGCTCTGGAGCGCCGGTTCCAGACCGTCCTGGTCGACCAGCCGACCGTAGAGGATACGATTTCCATCCTGCGCGGCTTGCGCGAGCGATACGAGGTCCATCACGGAGTCCGCATACAGGACAACGCCCTGGTCAACGCCGCGATGCTTTCCAACCGCTACATCACCGACCGATTTCTTCCGGATAAGGCGATCGACCTCGTCGACGAGGCCTGTGCAAAGATCCGGACCGAGATGGACTCGATGCCCACGGAACTCGATGAGCTCTCCCGCCGTGTCATGCAGCTTGAGATTGAAGAAGCCGCGTTGACGAAGGAGAAAGATGATGCCTCGCGGCGGCGTCTGGAGGAACTGCGCCAGGAGTTGCGCGATCTGCGCGAGCGTTTAGATGCCCTGAAAGGGCAATGGGAGGGGGAGAAAGCGGGCGTTTCGCGGCTTCGGCAGACCATGGAGGAGATCGAGCGTGCGCGTCAGGATATGGAACGGGCCGAGCGCGCCTACGACCTGAACAAGGTCGCCGAGTTGCGCCACGGGCGGATTCCGCAACTCGAGGCGGAACGGAAGCGACTCGAGGAAGCGCACGGCGAGAACGAGGGACCCCGGCTGCTGAGCGAAGAGGTCACGGCAGACGAGATCGCGGAGATCATCTCGAAGTGGACCGGGATTCCGGTTGCCCGCCTGCTGGAAGGGGAACGGGAGAAGCTTCTACGCATGGAGGAGGTGTTGCACGAGCGCGTTGTCGGGCAGGATGAAGCGGTGACCGTTGTATCGGAGGCGATTCTCCGCGCCCGGGCCGACATCAAGGATCCGCGCCGGCCGGTTGGTTCGTTCATTTTCCTGGGGCCGACCGGGGTCGGGAAGACGGAGCTGGCGAAGACGCTTGCGGAGACCCTCTTCGACACGGAAGAGAGCATCGTACGCGTCGACATGTCCGAGTATATGGAGAAGCATGCGGTCTCGCGCCTCATCGGGGCGCCCCCCGGCTACGTCGGATACGACGAGGGTGGCCAGCTGACGGAGGCAATCCGCCGGAAACCGTACAGTGTCGTTTTGTTCGATGAGATAGAAAAAGCGCATCCCGATGTGTTCAACGTCCTGCTCCAGATCATGGACGACGGGCGCATCACCGACGCGCAGGGGCACACGGTCGATTTCAAGAACACCGTGATCATTATGACGTCGAACATCGGGAGCCGCCAGCTGATGGAAGGAGTGAGCGGAGACGAGATCCCCTCTGAGGTTCGCGACGCGGTGATGTCGGAGCTGCGCCGGGGGTTCCGGCCCGAGTTTCTCAACCGGGTCGACGACATCGTGTTGTTCAAGCCTTTGACGCTCGCCGAGATTACGCAGATTGTCGACTTGCTTCTGACGGATCTCAACCGCCGTCTGGCCGATCGGCAGATCCGGGTCTCGCTCGACGGCGACGCCCGCGAGTGGGTCGCGCGCCACGGATATGACCCGGTTTACGGCGCCCGTCCGCTGAAGCGGTTTTTGCAGAAGCAGATCGAGAACCGGATCGCCCGAGCGATTATCGCGGGCGACATCGTCGACGGCGCGAACATCGCATTCCGGCGCGAGGGCGAGGGGCTGGAACTGCAGGCCGCGTAACCTGGTGCCACGCTCCGATGGCTCGTGCCGCGAGAAACGGGTTCCCTGGCGTGGCCTACGCCATGGAATTCCCGATTGACGGCAGGGCGGGGGTGCGACGTAGATGTCTCGCACCATGAATGCGCACGCCGCGGCTGCGAGCCGTCTCTCGAACCGTCTTGTCACCTATTTCAACCGTTACACCGATAGGATTGAGGAGGAGGCGGTGTACGGCGAGAGTTGGCTGCGGTGGGCCTACGGCTCGCCGGTTGGACGGTGTGTTCTGTGGCCTCTTGCACGTTTCGGCTGGTTTTCCCGCTGGTATGGATGGCGGATGCGGCGGCGTGCCAGCAGCCGAAAGATTCGTCCGTTCATGGCGCGCTACGGAGTTGATTCACGTGAATTCGCGGACCCGGTCGAGCGGTTTCAGTGCTTCAATGATTTCTTCACGCGGGCATTGCGTCCGGATGCCCGGCCGATCGATTCGGACCCCGAGTCGGTCGTATTCCCGGCGGACGGGCGGCATCTCGGCTTCCAGGACTTCGGAAGGGTTGGCGGGATTTTCGTGAAGGGGGAGGTCTTCTCGCTCCAGGCGCTGCTCGGCCCGCACGTCGACGTCGCGCCATATCGCAGGGGAAGCGTCGTGATCTCCCGCCTCTGCCCGACCGATTACCACCGGTTCCACTTTCCGATAGCCGGGACCCCGGGAGGCGCGGAACTCATCCCGGGACCCCTCTATTCGGTGAACCCGATCGCGCTGCGCCGGAATATCCATATCCTGACGCGGAACAAGCGGATGCTCACACCGCTCGAAACGGAGCGCATGGGTCGGGTGCTGCTCGTCGAAGTCGGGGCGACCTGCGTGGGGACCATTTGCCAAAGCTATGCGCCGCATCAGGCAACGGCGAAGGGGGTTGAGAAGGGCTGGTTTGCATTCGGCGGGTCGACCGTCATCACCCTGTTCCGGGAGGGGGCGGTCACGCTGGCCGACGACCTGTGCCGCCAGACGGAGTTGGGACGCGAGCTCTACGCACGCATGGGGGACCGCATGGGAACGATCGTCGCAACCACGAGGCGATCCGGCTAATCCGTGAGCCCCGGGTCGGAGTCGTCCAGATAGACAGCCGGATTGAATCCCCGTAGACGAATGGCTTCGGCGAGCCGATCGAGATCGAGTCGATCGCCCCGTCGCACCCCGTTGCGAGCGAACCATCCGCGATTCATCTCGAGGGCGAACTGCACACGGTCGCTGCGGGAGCGGACGACGGTCTCGTCGAATGGGATGAGGCCGTGGACCTCGTCGAGTACGCCGTCAGGGCTGAGGAATCCGAGATCGATCGGAAGGGGGGTGTCGCGCATCCAAAACCCCATCGGTTGCGGTTCGCTGTAGACGAAGAGCATGCCGTCATCCTCGCCCAGTTCCTCGCGGAACATCAATCCACGCCGTTGTTCGGATGGGCGGATTGCCAGTTGCGCGCGAAACGCGACGCCCCCGATTTCGAGGGGAAACCAGGTCGCGGCGTCGGTGATCGAATCGGCGGTTGACTGCGCTCCGGCGTTTGGGTCGGCCCCGCAACCCGAGATGAGCACAGCGAGCGCGAGCGCGCCGGCGATGCCGGCACGCGCGGGCGAGATCGTGTGACGTCGAGACATGGTGCGAGGCTGATTCCATCGCACGGATTTGTCCAGCGATCTTCCGAGTCGATCGCAGCAAGCTTCTTCCCATGGCGCTGCGCCATCCCGGGGCGGCGTGCAACGGCGCACAACTCGGCCGGGTGAAAGGCCCCTGCGTCGCCGTGGCCTCGGGCTACTCGGCCACACGACAGCGCAGCGGGCGCCGTCGCTGACTCCCCCGGCGAGTCAGAATTCAAGCGACAGACGGGCAACCCATTCCGGGAATTCGAAGGGCGGACGGAACTGGACAAACGGTTCGGTATCTGGATGCTGGCACGGATGATACGGAGTCGGAAGAAAGCGCGAACGCAGGAGGCGACGCCGCTCCTCTACGCGGATACGCAGCACTCGGCGGACCAGCTGTATTTTGGAAACGTCTCGGTGCCCGATCCGTTTGTGGCGATCGGCCCGGCCGGGCGGAAGATCGCCGTGGTCAGCGCGCTGGAGTACTCGCGCGTCGTGAAGGAATCCGATTTCGAGGTTGTCTTGCCGCTCGAGACGCTGCGGGCGGAGGCGCGCCGGCGGTTTCCAAGGAGTGACGGCGGTCCGGCCGGCGTCATTCGCGTGCTGGCGGCGCGCTATGGCATAACCTGTTTCCGGATTCCGTATGCGTTTCCGGCCGGCCTGGCCTTTGCATTGCGCAAAGCCGGCGTACGCCTGGAGGTCGCGGCGGGGGCTCTCTTCCCCGAACGGGCTCATAAGTCCGATTCCGAAGCCGCCGAGATCCGGAAAGCGAACCGGGTTGCGGCGGCTGGATTTCGCCGGGTCGAGCAGATCCTGGCGGAGTCTGTCGCTCGGCGGGGCCGGCTGTACTGGTGCGAAGCAGCGTTGACGTCGGAGCGCGCCCGCGAGGAGATCGGGAAGGTGTGCCTGGAGCGGAACGCGCTCGCTTCCGGCACGATCGTGGCGGGGGGCGATCAGGCGTGCGATCCGCATTGCCGGGGAAGCGGCCCGTTGCGCCCGAACGAGCTGATCATCGTCGACATTTTCCCGCGCCTTGACGGAAGCGGCTACCACGGGGATATGACCCGCACCTATTTGAAGGGCCGTCCCACCGCCGCCCAACGGAAATTAGTCGCCACCGTTCGGGAGGCGCATCGGCGCGCTATCGACCGGATCGCTCCGGGCCGGAGCGCGGACGCGATCCACCGCGACACGGTGCGATATTTCGAGGAGGCAGGGTATCCAACCGAACGGCGTGACGGGGCACATTGCGGCTTCTTTCATGGACTCGGCCACGGATTGGGACTCGAGGTCCACGAGGCGCCCCGGCTTGCGCCGAACGCAGCGCCGCTGAAACGCGGTCATGTCGTAACTGTGGAGCCGGGTTTGTACTACCCCGGGCTGGGCGGCTGCCGGATCGAGGATGTTGTCCGCGTGGGTGGCGCCACCGGGTGCGAGCGCCTGTCGCGGCATCCCTACCGCTGGTGCTACGCGTAGCGCGACTGCGCGCCCAAGCCGGTCCGCGGAGAGTCCGGCTTGCGAACCCTGCAGGATGTCTCGGCCTCCGGCCCGGCACCCAGCCGGACCGCCGGGATGCGGAACCGCGAGCAAGGGGCGCCTCACATCCGTTCGAGGGTCTCGAGTCCGAGCATGTGGAGGCCGGTTTCAAGGATGCAGAGCGTGCGGGCGCAGAGGAGGAGACGGCGCGACTCCACCGCCGTCTCCGCACCGATCACACGGTCGCTGTTGTAGAAGCTGCTGAACGTTCCCGAGAGCTCGAAGAGGTAGGTGCAGAGGAGGTGGGGCCGAAGGTCGGCGAGGGACTGCTCGAGGGCGGCGGGGAACTGTACAAGCTTGCGGGCGAGCGCGATCTCGCCTTCGGACTCAAACGGCGTCGCCGCAGCCTCCTGTTCGCCCGGGGCGATTCCCGACTTGCGGAAGATACTGTGGATGCGGGCCACTGCGTAGAGGAGGTAAGGGGCTGTGTTCCCCTCAAGGCTGAGCATGCGCTCCCATGAGAAGAGGTAATCGCTCGTCCGGTTCTGCGCGAGATCGGCGTATCGTACCGCGCCGATTCCCACAACCCGGGCGATCTCCCGGCGCTCCGGCTCGGTGAGCGACGGGTTCTTATCGGAGACGAGGGCGTAGGCGCGATCGACCGCTTCCGCAAGAAGGGCCTTGAGTTGAGGCGGCTCGCCGCTGCGCGTGCGAATCGACTTGCCGTCCTCTCCAAGGATGGTCCCGAAACTAAGGTGGCGCATTTCCGGTTGGGGCCTTCCGGTGGCTTCGAACCACTTCCCGACAGTCAGAAACAGCTGCTCGAAGTGGTCGCTTTGCGGGGCGCCAACGACGTAAAAGATCGCATCGGCGGCCAGCTCCTCGACCCGGTAGAGCACGGTAGCGAGATCTGTGGTTGCGTAATTGCTCGCTCCGTCGCGTTTGCGTATGATGAACGGCTGACGCGCGAAGCGAGGATGTTCGGGATGAAAGACGACCAGGGCGCCGTCGTCCTCCTGTGCGATCCCGTGCCGGACCAACTCGTCGTAGACGGTGTCGAGGCGGTCGCGGTAGAAGCTCTCACCGTGCACGTGATCGAAGGTGATACCGAGAAGATCGTAAATCTCCTGGGCTCCTTCATAGCTCACGGTGCGGATTTGTTCCCACAGCGCCGTGTTCCCTGGGTCTCCCTGCTGCAGGAGAACCAGTTCGTGGCGTGCGCGCTCCTGCAGGTTGGGATCTGCCGTGGCGAGCGCACTTCCTTTCCGGTAGAGGTCCTCAAGGGCCTGGAGCGGGTCCGGTCCGAGATTGGCCGGATCGGCGCCCGTCTCCTTGATGGCCATGATCAGGATCCCGAACTGGGTTCCCCAGTCGCCAATGTGATTGTCCCGGATCACCGTCGCTCCGGAGAACGCGAGCATGCGCGCAACGGCTTCGCCGATCACGGTCGAGCGGATATGGCCCACATGCATCTGCTTGGCGGTATTCGGCGCGCTGTAGTCAACGACGGCTCGACGGCCGGCTTGCAGGGATACGGCGGCGCTTCGAAGATCCGACTCGGTGCGGTACTGCTGCAACCACGCGAGCAGAAATGCGTTGGAGAATCGGAAATTGATGAACCCCGGACCAGCGATTTCCGCCGTAACCCATGCGGGATCCCAACTCGCCGACTCGTCCGCGGCCTCGAGAAGGGTATGCGCGGCTTCGCGGGGGTTCACTCGATGTCGGCGCGCGTAAGGGAGAATGCCGTTGGCCTGAAAGTCGCCGAAACGTGGATCGGCGGGTTTGACGTCCGCTGCGAAGCCATCCGGAAATAACCGGGAGGCTGGTTCGGTGATGGCACGATCCAAGTAGTGTGCAATGTAGAATGGAGTCTGTGGCATTTCGAATTCTGAGCAAAGGCATGTTCCACGAGGGAGCAAGTGCGGAATCAAACCCGCTCGGGGCGCCCGGGGGTTCGGCCCGTATCGGAGTATGATAAGACCCTGTCAGTCAATGCCCTATATTGTGGGTCGCCAGGCGGTGGAGCGCGTGTCGGTCCGGTAAATGGGAGAAGCAAAAAAAAGACTCGACATCCGCATATATAATAACCTAATGCTAAAAGGTTTACGGATTGAGGCGCAAGCCTAACCACGGGAAGACTGCCGAGCATGAGAAAGAAGATTGTTTCCACGCGAAAATTCATCAAACCGACCTTTACCTATCTTATAGAGAAGAAGCGGGATGGTGGCGAGTTCACCCACGACGAGGTCCGGTACATTGTCGATTCGATCTACGACAAGGAGTTGCCTGACTTTCAGCTCGCAGCGCTGGCCGTGGCGATCTACTTCCAGGGAATGTCCGCTCAGGAGACCGCGACGCTGGCCGAGGAGATGATGCTCTCCGGCGAGGTTGTGGATCTGTCGCGTATCACCATGCCGAAGATCGACAAGTATTCGACCGGCGGGGTGGGCGACAAGACGACCATGGTCCTGGTGCCCCTCGCCGCGGCATGCGGCGTTGTGATGCCGAATATGAACGGCGTGGACGAAGATTTCGTCATCTCGCTAATCGATAAGCTGGGGTCGATCAAGGGCTTCAATGCAGAGATGTCGCTTGACGCTTTCGTCGATCAACTCCGCGAAACGGGCTGTGTCATCGCGGCCCAGTCAAAGGAGATCGCCCCGGTCGACAATCTCCTCTACGAGATGCGGCAATATACAGCCACCGTGCCGAGCCTTCCGTTGATCACCGGCAGCGTGTTGGCGCGGAAATTGGCACAGGGTGCAGAGGGACTCGTCGTGGATGTCAAATGGGGGAATGGCGCATATATCAAGGATGTGGAACAGGCGCGCCAGCTGGCTCGTTCGATCACGCGTGTCGGCCGCTCGATGAAGCGCCGGTGCGTTGCGCTTGTGACCGATATGAACCAGCCCCTCGGCGATACCGCCGGAACGTCACTCGAAGTGAAAGAAGCGATCGAGTTATTGAAAGGCGGGGGACCGGATGACTTGAAGGAACTCGTGCTCAAGCTCGGCATGGAAATCGTTCGGCTTGCGGGGGTCGCCGGCTCGACGCTTTCCGCGAAACAGACCGTTCAAAGACATTTGAAGGATGGAAGCGCTTTGGAGCGGTTCAAGGAGATGATTGCGGCGCAGGGCGGCGACACCTCGTTCATCGACGATCCGTCGAAGTTTCCCGAAGCGAAGTACGTGCGCAAGTTGCCCGCGCCCAAGCGCGGCTACGTGCACACCATCAACGCGGGCATGATCGCCCGAGGCGTGCAATTGCTCGGTGCGAACAAGAAAGGCGTGCTCGATCCTGCGGTTGGCGTTTCTGAGATCAAGAAGGTGGGCACCCAGGTCAAACAGGGCGAGCCGCTCATGATGATTCATTACAACGACGAGACCAAGCTCGAAACGGCGTTGGACTACCTGTGCTCCGCGTACCGGTTGGCGCCGAAGCGGCCGAATCCGCCCCAGCTCGTCGTCGAGCGGGTCGCCTGACCCGCCACGCACCGGACATCGGGCCCTGTGCGGCTTCCTCTATCATGCCGACGTGTCCGCGCATGGATCAACCGGCGCATGTCACGGCGGCCCTGCGCTCCGGATTGCCGGATTTCCGATTTGTCTCCGGTCTGGAACTAGTATTGGCTGATCGGCGTCACTGATGTAAGCCCGATTGCTCTATGGTCGTAACAAATTTCTCCGCAGGGATCGTAAGAACGGTTTTGTGCGCCGTGTCGCTCGCCGTCGGAGCGGTGCCGGCGGCCGCTGCCGAACCGCCTCCCCTGATGCCCCGGGGCGAGTTGCTTCCGTTGCGTGAAGCGGCTGATTTGCAGTGGCGCCGCGACGCCGCGGACGAGGCCCTCGTTTCAGGGTTTCCCGCGATTGCGGTCCGCCTGTACCAGTCGCTGCTGGAACAAGTCGACATCGCCGGGTCCGCCCGCGATGAGATCGCCCTGGACCTGGTGACGGCGGCAATCCAGGACGGCGATGATGCGACGGTTGCGGCCACGCTCGATCGGTTCAGCGCGTCATCCGGCCCGCGTTGGAACCTGCGGCGCGCAATGATGGCGTACCAGCGTGGAGAATTACGCGCCGCCGATCGCCTCTTGCGGCGGATTGACGGGGATGTGTTGCCGCCGGACGATCTCGCATGGCTTTCGTTGGTGCTCGGACTCGTCCGCGAGGCCGAAGGGCAAATGCGCAGTGCCCAATTGCACTTCGATACCGCGCGCGAGCGCGCGACGACCGACGCGCTGCGTTCCAGTTTTGAGTTGATCGCGCGCCGGCATCGGTTGTTGGCGGGTCGGGCCGATGAATCTATGGTCGCGGATCTGCGGCGCAGCTTGCGTGCGATGGAGGGTCAACGCGGCGGGTTTGAAAGCGCGCGCCTGCTCGTCATCGCGTTGTACCGGTTGGACCGTCCCGGGGATGCCATCGAGGTCATTGACGATCAGCTGCGATTGATGGGCGTCGATGAACGGGACCTGCGGCAACAGTTCCTGCTACTCATGGCGTTAATCGCCGGGGAGGACACGGGCCGCGGTCGGCTCGCCCTTCAGGAGATCCTGCGCCGACCTTCGGATCGTGAAGTGCAGCGCATGGCCTTGCAGCTGCTCGCCCGCGATCCCCTTCGGGGAGAGGGGCGCGCCGAATTTCTGAGCTTCCTTGGTCAGGTAATCGAGACCGACGAAGCGGCAGCCCAGGTACATCCGCTCCTTGATGCGGTGCTCATGTTGCGGGCGCGGTTGAGGCTGGATGCCGGGGACCTGGATGCTGCGGAAGATGATTCGCTGAGGCTGCTCGATCAGTTTCCCGGATCTCCGATGACCCGTGATGCGACCCGTCTGCTGGCGTATATCTCATGGAGTCGTCGTCCGCCTCAATACCGGACCGCGGCAAACTACCTCAACAACCTGCGCACGGAGCTACCCGATGGTCCGGAACGCGCGCGGCTTGGCGTGCTGATGGGGGACTGCTATTTTCTCAACGGGGATTTCGACGATGCGTCGGGGGCGTACGGGACGGCACTGGAGCATGCCCCCGAAGCCGAACGCGGCGCGATTCTGTTCCAGCGCGTCCTGGCCGAGATTCGCGCCGGCCGTCACGAGTTGGCCCAGCGCATTCTGGATGAAGCGGAAGCCATCACGCGTGCGGATCCGCTCAGCCGATGGCGTGCGGAATGGAATTTGATCCGCTCGATGAAAGAACGCGGGGAGATCGAGCAGGCGTTCGCGCGGATACGCTATCTTCTCGCCGAGGAGGGTGTTGCCGTCCTGCCTTCAGCCCTGCGCGTGCGCCTGTATTGGCTTGATGCCCAGCTGGCGCTGGAAGCCGGCAGGCCGGAGGGCACCTCGGAGCGTGTCGCGACAATACTCCGTATTCTTGACGATGTCGGGCCGGAGGAAATGGATGTCGAGCAACGCCGCCAGATCCGCGCGCGAAGCCTGCTCTTGCGTGGGGAGGCTTATTTTCACCAGGAGAATCCCGAAACAGGGTTGGATGTTTTCGGAGTGTTGCGCGAGCGGTATGCGGACACCACAGCCGCCGCGCTGTCATTCCTGATCGAAGCGCGTTATCACGCCGCCCATGGCAGGTTGGTCGATGCGCAACAACGGCTGATGGCGCTGACAGAGCTTCCGGGCGACCTCAGCGATTATGCCCCGATCGCGCTCTGGGAGGCGGCCCAATTGGCGGAACGCCGTGGCCTCAACGCCTCCTACCAGGAAGCCATCGCGATCCTCGAGCGATTGGTGATCGAGTACTCGGATCATTCTCTCGCCTACTACGCGCGCCTCAAGCAGGCGGATCTCTCCCGTATGCTCAACGACTTCGCCGCGGCCCAGCTCATCTACGAAGGGCTCTTGAGTCGATATCCGGATCACCCGGAGCACTACCGGACGGAGTTGAGCCGTGCGGACGTGTTTCTCGCCGAGAGCGGCCACCTGGAGGCCCGGCTTGAAGACGCCGTTGCGATCTACGAGCGACTGTTTGACTTATCCCAGCTGCCGCGGGATCTCCGTGCGGAAGCCGGCTACAAGTGGGGATTCGCCCTGTTCCAGACCGGAGCACAGGAGCGGGCGCGCGATGTCTATTGGATGGTGGTGCAGCGCCTGCTGCGGAACACTGAGCACACGCCGGGTGAGACCTCCCCGCAGGGGGCGTACTGGTTGGCGCGTGCGATCTTCGAGCTCGGGACGCTCCTCGAAGAGGAGCATCGCTACGACGAAGCCCACCGGTTGTTCGAACTGGTACTGCAATATGGTTTACCCGGCCGGAACCTGGCCCAGGCGCGGTTGGCGCGTTTTCATGAATCGCGTTCCCAATGAATCAGATTCCCTATATCGACTTCTCGCTCCTGGAGGAAGGCGGCTTGCTTATGTGGCCGCTGCTCCTGTTGAGCCTGATTGGATTCGTGATCTTTGTCGAACGGACGCTGTTCCTCCACAAGGGGCAGATCCGTTCGAATGATTTCCTTTCCGGCATCAAGAACCTCCTGCGTAAACGGCGCCTCGTGGAAGCATTGACGGTGTGCGAAGAGACCCCGGGGCCGGTTCCCGGGGTGGTGAAGGCGACGCTGCTGCACCACGGCGAAGGCGAGGAGGGGATGCGTCGCGCCGCTCAGTCCGCCGCGCTGGTGGAGATTCCGAGCCTGGAACGCCGGATCGGAGCCATCGTCGCGATCGGACGCGTTGCGCCCCTGGTCGGGCTGCTCGGTACGGTGTTGGGATTGATCGGTGCATTCACCGCGATCCATGAAGCGGGTTCCTATGCGCACTTCGGAGTGCTCGCAGAAGGTTTCGGAGAGGCGCTGATAACAACCGCGGTCGGTTTGTTCATCGCCGTTGTGGCCTATCTCTCACAGCACTTCCTCTCCGGTCGGGTACGGGCGCTGGTACACGATATGGAATACGCGGCGCACGATATCATGCAGTTCATCCTCCGGGATATGCCGGAGGAGGAATCCGATGCCTCGGCGCCGCCGAAAGGAGCTTCATCAGGATGAGCGACGCCGCCGCAACGCTCGAGACGCCGCGTCCGTCATCGATTGTGCGGCCGCTGGACCTGCAGCGCCACCTTGCGCGGGCCGGCGATCACGTCGATGTGGTTCCGTTCCTCGACTTGTTGTTGATCGGACTCTTTTTCGTCCTCGCCGGATCCCGGTTCATTTTCGCGCCTGGACTTGCAATCGATCTGCCCCATTCCGGCAGCGGGCCTATGTCGGGCCTTCCTCCCACGGCGGTGTTAACGGTACAGGAGAGTGAACTCATCCTTTTCGAGGGACAGATCGTTCCGATCAACGCGCTCGCTGAGCGGTTGCGCCGGTTCGTGTCCGGGCATGTCGTGGCGGATCCGGTGCTCCTGGTCCAGGCAGATCGCAATGTCGATATTCAGGAAATTCTCACGATCTGCGAGTTGGCTCGCAGGGCCGGGTTTGTCAGTGTGCAACTCGCCGCGCAGGAGGCACGTCCCCCCGGTTTTGCATTCCCCTCAGGCGGCGGCCCATGAGAAATACCGGCACCAGGGACCGCGTCGATGCCGTGACACCCGCCTGGGGCCGCATGCGGACGATCTGGCCGACCCCGCTCGCTCTGTGCGCCATTGTCGCGGGTGTCGCACTACATGCGTTCTTTTTCTTCTTTATTCGGATCGAGTTTCCCGAGGAATCTGCGGTCCCGCAACCACGCGCGTTCGTGCAGTTTTTCGGCGACGGCGAGAACGCACGGGATCGCCTCTTCAGGGAGCAGGCGCTGCTCTTCGATTCCGCGCCACTCTTCCTTCCCAGCCAGTGGAATGCAGCCGGGGCGTTGCAGAATCCCGTCGACTATCCGGAACAGCGTCTCTTCGGCGATTTCCCGGAGTCGCTCCGTCTGCTCGGTGAGGCGGTGGACAGTTTCGTGCCCGCTTCGGACGCGGATCGGAAGATCGAACCCGAGGACACGCTCACCGAACCGCGTTGGGCGGTCTTTTCAAGCTTTGGACGGAGAGATCTATCGGACGGTGCAGGTCCGCTGGTCGCCGGTGCGACGCTGGTCGTGCACTCTCTGGAAACCGGGCGCGCGGTCCACAGGGAACCGCTGCCCGATTCAGTGCTCGCGTTGTTTGACCATGCCCTGTGGCGCCCCGCGGTGTTCCAGATTCTTGTCGAGGGCGGGCGGATCACCGGCGAACCATTGCTGGCGCAATCCACCGGTATCGAGGAATACGATACAGCGATTCGGACATATTTGTACCGGCCTTTTTTCGCCGCAGAATTGCGCCGGGGTTACTATCGGGTTACCGTAGCGCCCTGACGCAGGCGCAAGGGATCAGGGGTCGGGATCGACTCCCTTGACCTTGAATTCCTGGCGCAGTGCGCGGAACAGGTTGACGCAGACGAAGATCAGGATGATTGAGAACGGCAATCCGGTTGTGATCGATCCGGTTTGAAGGCTGCGCAGGGCGGCGTCCCCTCCGACAATCAGGAGGACGGCGGCCACCGCGCCCTCGGTGACTCCCCAGATGACCCGCTGGCGTGTCGGTGAGCGCTTGCTCCCGCGGGTGATGAGCGCATCAACGACGTGCGTGGCGGAGTCCGAGGATGTGATAAAATAGGTGGCGATCAGGAGACATGCAACGAGCGATGCGAGGAAGCTCCAGGGAAGGTGGCCGAGCGTCACAAACAGTGCGGCTGTCAGGTCGGCGTCCGCGATCCCGGCTCCCGATTCTCCCGCGGCGATTTCGAGATGCAATGCCGTTCCGCCGAACACGGTGAGCCACACGAAGACGAACGCGGTTGGAAGCAACAGAGCGCCGGTGACGAACTCCCGTACGGTTCGGCCGCGGGATACCCGTGCTATAAAGATCCCGACAAACGGGGACCAGGCAATCCACCAGGCCCAGTAGAAGATGGTCCAATCCTTCTGGAACGCCGAGGGCTCGTCCCCGTACCCCGAGGCGCCGACGGCGTCGTTCCAGAAGCTCATCTGGATGAGATTCTGAAGGTAACCGCCGGTACTGTCCACGAGGAAGCGGAGATTGAACAATGTTGGGCCCGCGAGAAATACAAACGTAAGAAAGAGGATCGCTACGATGAGGTTGAAAACGCTGAGCCATTTCAGGCCGCGATGGAGACCCGATACGACTGACAGTACGGCTATGAATGTCACCGCGGCGATTAGAATCACCTGGTTGAATGTGGACTCCTCGATCCCCGCGATGATGTTGAGGCCGGAGTTGAGCTGCATCACGCCGAGCCCGAGAGAGGTCGCCAGGCCGAACAGGGTCGCAAAGATCGCCAGGATATCGATCGTGTTTCCGATCGGCCCGTAGATGCGGTCGCCGAAAATCGGGTAGAACATCGACCGAATCGTCAGCGGCATCCGAAACCGATAGCTGAAATAGGCGAGGGAGAGTGCGAGCACGACGTAGATCGCCCATGCGTGCAGGCCCCAATGGAAATACGTGAACAGCATCGCGGTGTTGGCCGCCTCTGCTGTGCCCCCTTCGCCGATCGGCGGATTGGCGAAGTAGGCGAGCGGCTCGGCGATGCTGTAGAAAACCAGGCCGATGCCCATCCCCGCGCTGAACATCATCGAGAACCAGGTGAAGTAGCCGAACTCGGGTCGTTCGTGAGCTCCACCGAGGCGAATGCTTCCGTAGCGGCTGAACAGCAGCCACAGTGCGAAAAGCAGAAAGAAGCTCGCCGCGAGCAGGTAGTACCACCCAAAATACTCGGTGATGAACCCATGGATGGAGTTGAACAGGTCCTGCGCTGCCGCGGGAAAGATGCTCCCGAAGAGAACGAAGAGGAGCACGACGCTCATCGAGATCCAGGCGACGGTGAAGTGCACCGTCTTGAAGAAGCGTCGCATTTTGATTCGCAATTGTTCGTACATGATCAATGGACTTTTTGGCTCACCGTTGCCGATGGTGATTCAGAACGGGGAATCTTTCGGGATTTGCTCGGCGATAGACTCCCATGACTCAGGGCTTGGCTTGATACGACCCGGTAAGCGCAGCTTCGGCGATGACATGGCCCTTCATTTCTGAAGCGATCTGGTCTTTCCTGTCAGGCGTGGTGGCATCCAGCTCTTTGTCGAGGGCGAGTAACCGGAATCGGTACCTGTGGTGGCCGGAGGGCGGGCACGGGCCGGCGTAGCGTGTGTCGCCGAAGCCGTTGCAGCCGATCTGCGCCCCCTGCGGCGTTGCGCCTTCCGGTATTTCGGTTGTGTCGGGTGAAATGTTCCAGACCACCCAATGGGTGAACACTCCGATCGGCGAATCGATGTCCTCGGCGAGTATGACAAGGCTCCTGGCGCCATCGGGCACATCGCCGATTCGTAGCGGCGGGCTCACATTCGCGCCGCCGAAGGTATACTTTTCGGGAATCTTCGCTTTTTCTTCAAATGCCGGGCTTGTGAATTGCATCAGGTGTGTTTCATCGTGGTTCAGCGGCCGTAGCGTATGGCCGAAAGGGATTATTCAGGACGAGCTTCCGGCCAACGCAAGGGAAAACTGCGTTGGATTACCGGGAAGGAAATTTAGGCTTGAACGCAGATCGAGTGCTTCCAATCATCCGGTTATGCCCGAAGACCTGAAACTTTGTATGATCGGTGCCGGAGGGCATTCCTCCCGCAACATGTATCCGTATTTCTGGCAGCTTCGCAGCGCCGGTGTCGTCGCAAACGCGGATCTCGATCGCGAGCGCGCCGAACGCGTTGCGTCGAAATTCGGGATCCAGCGGTCCTACACGGATTATCGCGAGATGCTCAAGGAGGAGCATCCGGTCGGCGTGCTGGTCTGTGTCAACTCGACGTTTCACGCGGAAGTCGCGGTTGAGCTGCTGGAACAGGGGTATCACGTCTACCTCGAGAAGCCGAGCTGCAACACCCTCGCTGAAGCCCGGGCGATGCTCGAGGCGAGCCGAAAGAGCAAGCGGATTTGCATGACCGCCTACAAGAAGCGATTCGCCACGGCCTACACCAAGGCGAAGGCGATCATCGACGGGAGCGACTTCGGAGATCCGGCGCTCCTGACGCTGTTGCGCACGCGTGGACCGCATACGCCGACGGACAACCCCATCGATGCCTATCTATTGCAATGGGGGTGTCACGTGGTCGATCTGGTCTGCTATCTCTTCGGACCGGTTGCGGAGGTCGCTGCGATGAAGACGGGGGACTCGCCGCATGCTTATGCGGTGAGCTTTCGATTTGCCAATGGAGCGATCGGAACCTTCGCGGTTACCGATCGCATGAAAGGACGCAACTGGGAGAGTGTCTCGCTCGTCGGCAGCAACGGAGTGAGCGTTCAGCTTGAGAATTCGACGGAGATGGTTGCCGCGCAGCACAATCAGCCCTTTGCCGCGCACAAGCCCGACTGGGTGAGCGGCAGCTCGCTCGGCGGGGTTGAACAGGGATACTCCGGCGAGCTGCAGGCGTTTGTGGATGCGATCCGCGAGGGATCCCAACCCGAGGCCAACATGGAGCACGGTGCGCACACGATGGCGGTCTATGAGGCGATACAGTCGTCGGCCGAATCCGGCGGACAACTCACGAAGGTGGATGCCCTGTGAAACTCGCATTCTCCGCACCAACCCGCGATACCGATCAAGCTCGCGAACTGATTGATGGATTCCGCGGCGCCGGTTATGAGGGGCTGCAGTTGAAGACCGCGCAGTATCGCGACTACCTGGACGACCCGCAGCGTTTACTCGGCGACTGGCCGCAATTGAGTGGAGCGGTGTCCGGCTTGATTATCGGTTGCGCTCTCGATGACTCCGGGTGCGAGCAGTTGCGACGGATCTTCCGGTTCGGGGGCGCCGTCGGGGCCGATCTGGTGATTTTCTGTCACAGCGCCGCGCGCGAGGGATTGGGCGCCGCCGAACTGCGCGGATTCGCGCAGCAGCTCGATGCTCTGGGCCGCGAGGCACGCGAACACGGAACCAAGCTGTCGTTGCACCAGCACTACAATCAGCCGTGCATGCACCGGGAGGACCTGGACATCTTTTTCGACGGCGAGCCGGCGTACGGCTTGACGGTTGACACCGCGCACCTGGTCAAAAGCGGTGTTGTCGATGTGGCGGAGGTCATCCGAACGTTTCGCGAGTTCATCGACAACTTCCACATGAAGGACTACGCCGACGGGGAGTTCCGCGTCCTCGGGGAGGGCGCGGTTGATTTCGGTCCGGTCTTCACCGCGGTGCGTGAAATCGGCTACGGCGGATGGGTGGCCGCCGACGAGGAGAGCGGCGGCGATCTTGCCGGCGGCATGCGCGCGTGCGCTACCTTTTTGCGGCGGGGTCTGGGATAAGTCCCCATGGGTCTCCCGCGGGTACCATCGGACTCACATTTACCGTCCCCATCACCGCAGGCGCACGGCCGCCTCCTGGGCCTTCATGCAGAGCTCGGCGGCCTTGAACGCATGGTCCTGGGTCATCGCCTTCTCGGTGCGATTGAGGCAATCGAGGATCAGTTCGCCGAAGAACGGGTAGCCGACCTTTCCGGCGACGTGATGGTGTTCCATCTTCTCGCCGTTGACCACGTAAACGTGGTCGGGGGCGTCGTCACGCGCCACGTCGATGTACTTGCGCAGCTCGATATACCCCTTCGTGCCGAGAATGATCGTCCTTCCGTCGCCCCAGGTTTTCAGGCCGTCGGGAGTGAACCAGTCGACCCGGAAGTAATTTGCGGCGCCGTTGTCGGCGGCGAGGTTTGCCTCGCCGAAATCCTCCAGCTCGGGGTAATCCGGGTTGGCGTAGTTGGCGACGGAGGCGTGGAGAACTCGTGCGTCGGCGGCCCCGGAATAGAAGAGAAACTGCTCGACCTGGTGGCTGCCGATGTCGGTCAGGATCCCGCCGTACTTCGCGCGTTCGAAAAACCAGTCCGGTCGGCTCGGAGCGGAGAGGCGGTGGGGGCCGAGTCCGATGACCTGTAAGACCTCCCCGATAACGCCGTCACGGACAAGGTAGCCGGCGTATACGCCCGATTCCGTGTGCAGGCGTTCGCTGAAGTACACCATGTAGCGCCGGCCGGTGCGCCGGGCGGTCGCCCGCGCCTCTTCCAGTTGCGCGAGCGATGTGAAGGGCGTCTTGTCCGTGAAGTAATCCTTCCCGGCCTCCATTACGCGGCAGCCGAGCGGTCCCCGCTCAGAGGGAACGGCCGCGGCGGCGACCATTTTCACCTCGGGGTCGTCGAGGGCTTCGTCGATCGCCCGCGCGACTTTCGCGTCGGGGAACTCCTTTTTAAGGCCTTCGACTTTCGCCGGGTCCGGATCGTAGATCCAGCGCAGGTCACCGCCGGCTTCGGTCAGCCCCCGGCACTGGCCGAGAATGTGTCCGTGATCGAGTGCTACAGCGGCGAACGGGAACTCGCCCGGTTTGCAGACCGGACGAGGCTTCCCCTTCGGGGCATACGTCATTCCATCGTTCTTAGACATTGGGATTTTAATGGGTGAGATGGGTTGCAGCTCTCTGCGCCGGTCCGCACCGGCTCATTGGAACGACTTGCTGAAGTCGCTGGGGGCGACGTCCTGGGCGGGCTCCTTTTTCTGGAACGTGGAACCTTCAATGCGCTTCATCAGAGCCTTCTCGTAGGCCGCCGCGTCGAGCGGCATTTCGGCCGGTTTGCCGGTGAAAGTGGCGTGGAGGATCGCGTTCGCCAGCTCGACCGAGTGGATGCCGTCCTCCGCCGGCGCAATAAGCGGTGCGCCGTCGAGAATGGCTTCGACGAAGTTCGCGACGATCGTCATGTGAGGAGCGCCCCGTTGGGGGGCGGTCGGAATCTCGACCTTCCAGACGCCGGGGCGTCCAAAGGCTGATTGGGTGGTCTGGCTGAATTCGGTGGTGGGGGTCTCGTTGCGCAGGAATGAGATTCGGTCGTCCTCGACGACCAGGCGTCCTCGTTCGGCGGCGATCTCCAACCGGTTGGTTCCGGGAGTCTCCCCGGTCGTCGCGACGAGGATCGCGGTCTTGCCGTCTTCGTATTCGAGATACGCTGTGACATCGTCTTCGACCTCGATGTTGTGGAAGTGCCCAAACCTGCAGAAGCCATGGACGCGGGAAGGCATCCCGAAATACCACTGGAAGAGGTCGAGGTTGTGCGGGCACTGGTTCAGGAGCACGCCTCCACCTTCGCCTTTCCACGTGGCACGCCATCCGCCCGAGGCATAATACATTTCGGAACGAAACCACGCCGTGATGATCCAGTTGATTCGGTGGATGGCTCCCAGTTCGCCCGAGTCAATCAGTTGCTTCACCTTTTTGTAGAGCGGGTAGGTGCGCATCTGGAACATGGCGGAGAAAACCTGTTTGGTATTGGCATGGGCGGCGATGAGGCGCTCGCAGTCTGCCTTGTGCACCGAGATCGGCTTCTCGACGAGGACGTGCAGGCCGTTCTCGAGGGCGTCGATGCCGATGGTGGTGTGGGAATAGTGTGGTGTGGCGATGATGACGGCGTCGACCTCTCCCGAGCGGATCAGTTCCTCGCTGGACTCGAAGGTCTTCACCTTTCCCTCGAAGCCAGCCATTTTCGCGGGGTTCGTGTCGCAGACGGCCGTGAGTTCGCACCGCTTGACCTCGCCCTGGTGCAGGCGAGTCGCGTGAGATGTTCCCATGTTGCCGATTCCAATAACTCCAATGCGGACGTGTTTCATGATTTAAACAATGAGCGGTGATTTTCTGTAGAATACGAGCCCGTCGTCCGTTGCGATTCTGCCTGTGACGGGACAGGAAGCGGGATTACGCCACCATTCGATCCGTGTCAATCCTTGGCATGCGTAATCCGTTCGGCCTCCAGGGCTTTTTCCTATTTGAAGGCGGAAGGCCGCTTGGGCAATGCAACCCGTTTTTGATCACCAATTCCCCCATGTACCAATTCTTCTTGACGCTTCGGAAACGTCCGGCTTACTATGACCGACTATACGACTACGGTTGTGTCCGTCTATCCCCCGATCCCACGCCAGCAGCCCCGGCCTCGAAGGAGAATCCGCGATTGCCTGTGCAGAATGATGCGGCGAATGGAGCGGCATTGCGTAGAAGTGGACCGATCCAACACGACAAATTCAGAGCCTTATGAATCTCAGAAACACCTCACGCGCAGGCGCCTCTCCCTTCTCGCGACTGCTTGCAATCACATCCCTCTGCCTCGCGCTGTTTGCAGCGCCGGCCCTCACCGCTGGCGAGCACGGCGCTTTCAATTATATTTACGAAACCGGCGACTGGAAATACGAGCAGGACATCGGATGGCTATTCGCCTTCGATGCCGGTGGCGGAAGCGAGTATCTCTACTCATTCGATATCGGCTGGATATGGCATCAGCCCGACTACGGTGGCTGGGTATTCAGCTGGGGATTCGTGCAGCCGCAATGGACTCTGAAGCCGACCATCGTGCGCGCGGTCCGCAATCAGGCGATCGCACACCCGATGGATGATCGGCCGGCGAGCGATCCCGTCAACATCCTCGACTGGGAAGTTGATGACGGCACGCTCCACGCCACAGTTGAGTATCCCGGATCCGGGCCGTTTTCGACTTTTTTCCTGTATGTGCAGGATTCACTCGGCGCGGGGGATTCCGCCGAGGCTGAAGCCTGGATCGTGCGCAACAGCCGGGGCGATACCGGAACGACGCCGATTCGGCAGGATCTGACGTTCGATTTGGGTCCGATGGACGACGACTGGGGCCGTGCCCCCGACCAGCTCTTTGCGCTGCATGTCAACCCGGATCTGGTTCTCAGCGCCATTGAAACCCGCTCGACCCACGACACCGCCGACCTGACCTGGTCGACATCGGGGCCGGCATCGGTGACGGTCGAATACGGGCCCTCCGAGAACGACCTTTCCCTGAGCGCCGATTCGCTCGATGCTGGCGGTACGTTCCACTCGATCGGGATCTACGACCTGGACGTCGACTCCACCTATTACTATCGCGTGGCCGCGACTCCCGAAGGCGGTGACCCGGTGACCAGCGAGGTCCGGACATTCAGCACAAATCCGGTGCAAATGGCCTCCCAGGTGAGCCAGTTCGGCATTACTTGGACGTTTGATGATGAGTACCCGGTCGGTCGGTTCGCCAACGGCGACTGGTGGGTCGTCGGGCCGGTGCAGGTCGTCGAGGTCGATCCCGCCCCGGGGCCGCACGACGACTCGATCGCGGACCGGATCTCGCTCAACCATTGGGGCGACACGAGTTTGCGCGACAACAATGAGTGGGGCAACGGCTCGATGGTGGTCATGACCCCGGGCGGTGGCCAGGCGTACGATTCGCGAAACAGCAATTACAGTGCCGACATGCGGATTCACTTCCCCTACGACCTGGCGGCGAACCGTTCTTTGATCTCCTCGATCAGCCGCACGCCGGATGACGGATACCCCAGCCAGGTGATGCACCGCGGGATCATGTGGGGCTCCGAGCAAGAGAGAGCCCGGGTCATGCGGACTGCCGCAGTCCTCACGAGCCTCGATGAAGTGCCTCCGGGCGACGCGTTCCGTCCGACCTACATGGGAGAGGAGAAGAACCTGTACCTCGCACGGAATCTTCAATGGGACATGCTTGAGAACCTGAAGGTCGATAGCCGGCAAGTGAGGGTTCCGTCCTGGGAGCAGTTTGAACGTTACTACGAGCGCCC
>SLNJ01000103.1 GCA_007133065.1 Opitutales bacterium | reverse complement strand
TTCAGAGATTTTACCATCGGGGGAAGCGCAGCGGGATTGACCCGGCGTGTCGGCGCCGTGATCAGCTTCAGGCCTTGTTCGTAATACTGCTCCGGGTAAAGCGAGATCTTGTCCGCGATAATGATCAGCTGGGGATCGGAACAGGTATTCGGATTGAGCCCGAGGGTACCGCACCCGCGCGTCACGATCATCCGGATATATCCGTCGACCAGGCCGTTGATCCGGCACGCCTCGCACGCCGCCGAGGCGATTTCCGCGCGCGACCACGGCAGCTTCAACATGAGCGCCTTGGCTGAGCACTCGAGCCTCTCCAGATGCTCGTCCAGGCGAAAAATACACCTCTGGTAGAGACGAATCCCTTCGAATATACCGTCCCCATAAAGCAACCCGTGGTCGAAAACGGATATTTTGGCGTCCGCCTGATCGTAGAAGGAGCCGTTGATAAATACTTGCATGGCGTCAGAAATGTGAAGCGGCGGCGAATTGGCAACAGACAAATGAGGCCGGATTTTGCGCTGGACTGAAAATATCGTCGCAATAGGATCATTCAACTCAATCATACGACCATCACGCGCCCATGGAATTGCAGTCTCATCCATTTTTTCAGGTTCTTTGTGAAAGCAACATCGACCCTCTGACGAAAAAGGCGCACGTGCAGGATTACGGGGATGAGGAGATTATATTTGAAGAGGGCAGCGAACCGGACGGCCTGTTTCTCGTGCTGGAGGGTGAGGTTGCCTTTCGCAAGCGCCTTCCAAACGGCGCCTACTACACGGTGAGCAGTTCGCAGCAAGGGGAGTTCTTCGGCGAAATCGGCGTCATTACGCGTCAAACGCGCGCCCTTCGCGCCGTTTCCCAGGGATCTGCCACGCTGGCCCGGATTCCCGCGGAGAGTCTCGAGGAATACCTCCGGGAGCTTCCCGGGCCGATCGAGGACATCCTCAAGGGAATCATCAAGCATCTGCGCGACACGACCGATCACTATCTCCACGACATGCTGCAAAAGGAGAAGCTTGCCATCGTTGGAAACATGATCAACAGCATCATCCACGACTTCAAGAATCCCTTCTGCCTGATCAGCCTGCATGCACAGCTGATCGAGCAGCTTCACGCAGACGAACGCACCCGCGAGCTCTGTTCAAACATCCGGGAACAGGTCGACCGGATGGTGGCAATGGCTTCGGAAATCGGCGAATACTCCCGCGGCCAACACGCTCCGGAACTCTCGGTTCTCAAGTTGAGCGAGGTCATCGATCGTTTCCACGCGCTCAATTCCCCGTTTTTCGAGAGCGGCCGCATCACCATCCAGGTCACGTGCGAGGAGGTCTACATCATGGGAGAGGAATCGAAGGTGATACGGGTACTTCAGAATCTCGTCAGCAATGCCATCGACGCCATCCCGGAGGGCGCCCCGGGGCGGATAGAGATCGAGGGGAAGGCGCTGAGCAAATCTCAGGTCTACCTGGGAATCCGGGACACCGGTGTCGGGATACCCGAAGAGATTCGAACCCGGATGTTCGAGCCGTTTGTAACCATGGGAAAGAGCGCAGGAACAGGGCTTGGAACCGCCATCGCCAAATCGATTATCGACAGCCATGGCGGCTCGATCGCGTTCGAGTCCAAACTCGGGGCTGGAACGACCTTCCATATCACCCTTCCCCGCGCTCCCCGTCGCGCCGGTCACAAAAGAAAAGCCGGAAGCGTACAACCAAATCCGCCGCAATGACCGGAATGGCGTGATTTTTGTGGAACGCGACTCCGCAATCCGCTATCCAATGCATTTTCGGCGTTCCTTCCTGCTCCCGCCTCTCCATCCATGGCGCTCATCGATCAACTACAGGCCAAGCTGCAACGGCATCCGAAGCGGATTGTATTTCCCGAAGGAAACGATCCTCGCATTCTGCAGGCCGCCCGTCAGTTCGCCACCCGGCGCCTCGGGGTCCCGATCCTGCTCGGCGATCGCAGTGAGATCAAGGCACACGCCGCCCAACTCGATCTGCGGCTGGACGGGATGCGCCTGCTCGAACCGGACCGCAGCGAGGATTTCGCCCTCTTTCTCCCGGCGGTCCGGGCGATGCCGCGATTTTCGGACTGCGACGTCGATGGCGCTCAGGCGATCCTTCGGGATCACAACTACTTTGCGGCGTTGATGATGATGCACGGCCGAGCCGACGCATTTGTCGGCGGCGCGACGACCACCGCATCCAATGCACTGCGCCCGCTTTTTCACGTCATACCCCGCCAGGAGGGCGTGAACGCCGCCTCATCCATGCTCCTGCTCGATATGGAGGAGACCAAACTCGGCCTGAACGGCGTGTTGCTCCTGGCGGACTGTGGGGTGATTCCAGAGCCGGACGCCGACCAGCTGGCCGATATCGCCGTAACGACTGCGGATATTGGTCACCACCTTACCGGCCAGCTCCCGCGCGTTGGATTTCTCTCATTTGCTTCGCGGCCCGGCGAAGCCGCCCATGCTTCGATTACGCGAATTCGTCAGGCGGTTGCACGGGCTCGTGAGAAAGCGGCACGGCGCGGCCTGCTTGCGGAGTTTGACGGAGAGCTGCAAGCCGACGCTGCGCTCGATCCGGGGATCGCCTCCTTCAAGAATCTCAATGACAGCCCGGTTGCGGGACGCGCCAACGTTCTGATTTTCCCGGACCTCAATGCCGGCAACATCGCGTCCAAGCTACTCCTGCAGGTAGCCCTCGCGCGCGGATACGGGCAGATTATTACCGGACTGCAGAAGCCGTGCGCCGAGATCAGCCGCAGCGCTCACGCAATCGATATTTTCGGAACCGCGATTCTGGTCGGCTGCCAGGCGATCAACCGCCAACTGCTGTATGGTACACCGACACAAGAGCAGGACAATGCCGCACCAACCTCCTGATCGGCCTCCGAATCTCGTCCTGAAGGATGGACGCGCCCTGCTCACAAAGCCGGAGAACCGCGAGACACCCCGGCTTTTCATCGCGGCTACCCGCCAAAACGAAGGAAAAACCACCACCTGCCTCGGTCTCTTCGGCGCTCTTCAAACCTGTTTCAGCCACGTCGCCTATATCAAACCGATAGGTCAGCGCTTCGTCGATGTCGACGGCATCAAGATCGACGAGGATTCCTTCCTCCTCAACAGCATCTACCCGGTCGACGCGCCACTTGAGGCGATGAGCCCGATAGCGATCGACTCGGACTTTACCCGGCGCTACCTCGGGAATCCCGAAAACCATCGAAAACTGCTCGTTGACCGGATCTGCCGCGCGTTCGACCGGACCGCCTGCAACCGGGACCTCGTCATCATCGAAGGCTCGGGCCACGCCGGAGTCGGTGCCGTTTTCGACATGAGCAACGCGGAGGTCGCACGCATCCTGGGCGCAAAAGCCGTCATTATCTCATCCGGCGGAATCGGTCGTCCCGTCGACGAAATCGCACTGAACAAATCGCTCTTCGACAAGTTCGGCGTCGAGGTCGTCGGCGCGATTCTCAACAAGGTCCACCCCGAAAAACTCGACCTCGTCAAGGAGTTCGCCGGACTCGGCTTGCGGCGACTCGGCGTTCCGCTGCTCGGGGTGCTCCCGGTGGACGATCAGCTCTCCGCTCCGAATCTCACACAAATCGTCGCGGAGCTGCAGGGGCGCTGGCTCAACGGTTTCAACACGGGCGTGTCGCGACGGGTGCGGCACGTTGTCGTCGGTGCGATGACCGCACGCGGCATCATGGACTACTTCCAGGAGGGGATGCTGATCATCACCCCGGGCGACCGCGACGACGTCATCCTTGCTGCGCTCGCCTCCTGCGGCCCGGGAGGCGACCGCATGATCAGCGGCATTATACTGACGCGAAATATTCTCCCCCACCCCAGGCTGATGGAGATGCTCGCGCAGACCGATATCCCGGTGGTGATCAGCGGCGAGGAAAGCTACACGGTCGCATCCAAGATTCATGGGATGACGGTCAAGACACAGCCCCAGGACAGCGATAAAATCCCTCTTATCCGAAAGATGATCCTCGAGCATATCGACCTCGAACAGTTGCAGCAGACGGTCGAAACGCAATAGGAAGCGCTTCCGTGATCCGTGGGATTCGGCTGGCGGCGCACCGGAGTCTGCCGCGCTTTCAAGACCATTCCGCAATCGGATACGACCATCACGCGATGCGGGACGCCCGTTCCTCCCATGCCACTGGGATCAGGACTTCATCGCGCGCTTTGGGCGGCGCGTCCGCATGACGATCTCGACCTTTCGATCGATGCGGGTAAGGTGCAGCGCCCGCTGCACCGCGGGGCTTGAAACGAGCACCTTGACCGAACGGCCCTGCTCTTCCATCAGATTCACCGCCCCCAGGATCACATTCAACCCGGCGGAATCAATCATCCGGGCCGAGTTCAAATCGAGCGAGAGCGTTTTCCAGCGACCCCTCGAATAATTCCTGACAATGGCGGAGATCTGCGCCGCGCACGCTTCGGAACGGGTACTGGTGAGATCACCGCGCACGCGGCAAGTCAGCGTCTTGCCGTCGGCACTTAGTTTGGGTGTGACCATTATTGCAGTTTGAATTCGAACGTTATGGAAGTGCCTTCATTTTCGATTCGGCACCGATCGCTCATCGCTTGAATCAGGCTTAGCCCCAGTCGGTTTCCCTGGCTGCCGTCCAGTTCCTTCAGCCGCTTCTTGGGATCGAATTTGTGCCCCGGACCGGAATCGTCGACTCGGATCCGCAGGGTTCTGTCGCCCGGGTGATAGTTGACTTGAAGTGAACAGAGGCGATCCGATTCCTCTCCGCAACCGTGTACGAATGCATTGAGCATCGCCTCGCGAATACAGGTCAGGACATCGTAGAGCCGGTCTCCAAGCTCCGCCTCGATGGCGTACCGCAGGCTGCGTCGCCAGATGTTCTGGGCCTTGTCGATATCACGGACCTCGTCGCCGGAGTACTGTTCATTAATGATCGGGTGCCATTGGTCGTCAGTGGCCACCTCGGTATCAACCTTTATGCGCATAATGAGTAAGTCGTCTGGAGGATGTTGTTCAATTTCAGTCAATTCGGACTCCCTTGTCGATAGGAATCTATGGATGACCGCGTTTTTGAGCACTTTCTGTTCCGCCGCCAGGGCCTCAACCCCATCCGTGTGGAGGAGCAGATCGGTGATACCTTCAAACGGGATGCGGGCTGGCTCGAACCGTTCATCCGCGTACCACCCGAGGGGGGGATGCGCCGTGTGGATGACGCGCACCCCTCCGTCCCGCCCGATCAACGAGACACCCGGTCCGCCGCAGCAGAGTATTTTCAGCGCTTCCTGCTCGAAATCGAGTTCGCAGACGCACACGGCGAGCGAAACTGGAATCGTTATCCGGGAGGGGTCGGCGACCCGGTTCCACTCCTCGCAAAGGATCCGGTTGAACCGTCCCACCATCTCCCCGATCGCGTTGCGGCATTCGAGCAAACCGCGCATCATTCCCTGAAAGTACGCCGAGATGAAGGCCGCCTTCACGTCGTGCCCGGAGACGTCTCCAAGCAAAACCAGGTTGCGTCCCGGACTCAGGGTCGATACCGAGCAGAAGTCTCCGCCGACCTCGTGAGCGGGGAAATGCCGCATCTCCAGCCGCGACTGCATCTGCGGGGCCAGAACTTCACGAAAAAGTCGCGTACTCCGGAGCGCCTCCCGCAGACCGCGGTGTGACGCCTCGCGCTCGCGCTCGGCACGGGTGTGCTCAACCGCCCGCCGAACCGCATCCTCAAGGGCACTGTGATGGATCGGTTTCTCGAGATAGTCGATGACGCCCTCCCGTAGCGAAGCCGTCACCAGGTCCTTCTCACCCTCGGCCGTCACCAGAATCGTTGCAAGATTCGCGTCCTTTCGGCGAATCCATGATAGAAATAGAAGCCCTGCCCGATACGGCATTCGAAAATCGGTCAAAACGCAGGCAAAACGCTCCACCCCCTCACGGTCGACGATCCGGCGGGCTTCATCGATGCAGGCTGCGGTGACGACTTTATATTGCATCAGCTTCAGGCTCGAGCAAAAATACGACCGCGCGTATTCATCGTCGTCCACCACCAGAACCGCCTGCCGTGAGCCGTTGTGCGTCATGGAAAATAGAACCGGATCCGCATCCCTTCGAGCACTCCGGTATCGAAGCAATAAACAGAGAAATCCAAAGCCCGCAACCCTCCACGACACAAATTGGTCACACAATCTTTTTAACCAGCCCCCGTATGCCTTCGAAAGACCAGTACGAGAATGGAAGAGTGACCGCTTCCGCTCCGCTTCAGGCCTTCCCGACTGCGTTCCAAGAGGGAATCGAGCTGCTCGCCCGCCGTATCCGCGAGGCCGGCGGAGATGCCTGGCTGACCGGCGGATGCGTCCGGGACCTGCTGCGCGGCATGACGCCGGCGGACGCGGACATCGAGGTCTTCGGATTGCCCCCGGATCGCCTGGAGGCGACGCTGCGCGCGTGCACTCGAATCGTAACGGTTGGAAAAGCGTTCGGAGTATTCAAATGCCGTGATTGGCCGATCGACGTCAGCCTCCCGCGCACCGAGAGCAAAACGGCACCCGGACATCGCGGCTTCGCCGTCCGCGGCGATCCGCATCTCCCACCCGAAACGGCCGCTCGCCGCCGTGATTTTACCGTCAACGCGATTGCGCTGAATCCGCTCACCGGCGCCATCCGCGATCCGATGAACGGCCGCCACGACCTGGCGAAACAAATCCTGCGGCACTGCTCCGAGCAGTTTGTGGAGGATCCGCTGCGCGTGCTGCGCGCGGCGCAACTCGCGGCCCGTCTGGGCTTCAGCATCGCGCCGAAAACCATCGCGCTCTGCTGTACCATGAACCCGGAGACCCTTCCACGCGAACGCATATTCGAGGAATGGCGCAAGCTGCTGGTTCTCGGCATCGAGCCTTCGCGCGGCATGAGGGCGCTCTTCGACGTTGGCTGGTTGCGGTACTATCCCGAGCTGGAAGCCCTGTACAGGTGCCCCCAAGACCCCGAATGGCATCCCGAGGGCGACGTATGGACCCACACCCTGCACTGCCTCGACGCCTTCGCGCGCGAGCGCCTCGGCGATGATTGGGAGGATCTCGTGGTTGGGTTCGCCGTTCTCTGTCACGATATGGGAAAACCGCTGGTAACGGAAACGGTTGAGGGGCGGATCCGCAGTCCCGGACACGACGCCCAGGGCGCGGCTCCGGCACGCTCGTTCCTGGAACGCCTCACCCGTCATGGCGCCCTGATCGACGCGGTGCTCCCGCTCGTCACGCACCATATGCGCCCGGCTGCGCTTCACCGCAGCAGCGCAGGAGACAGTGCGATCCGTCGCCTGGCGCGTGAGGTGGGAAGGATAGACCGGCTGGCCCGCGTGGTTTCAGCGGACCTCCAGGGGAGCCCGCCGCGTCGGCGCGACCGGGAACCGGTGCACTGGTTGCTCAGGCGCTCCGCCACCCTGGCCGTCCGGGATTCGGCCCCGACCCCCCTGGTTCGCGGCAGGGACCTGATTGCACTCGGCGCCGAACCCGGACCCGATTTCGGAACGATCCTGGAACGCTGCTACGAAGCGCAGCTGGCAGGACAATTCCACGATTCCGAAGGTGGACGCGCCTACGCGGCCTCGCTGCTCAGGCGGAGGGCGGATTCCGGGAAGGAAGCTCCAGCGTGAGCCTAAACTCGGTACCCTCAGGACCGGTTTCCGCCAGATGCAGCTCCGCCCCAATCTGTCCCGACAACTCCCGGCTCAGCATCAAGCCTATCCCTCCGCCCCCCGGCTTGGCGCTCGGTCGTGGACGGAAAGGATCGGCGGCGCGCTCGGTTGACAGTCCGGGTCCCGCGTCAACCACTCCAATCACCAGCTTCCGGTCCTCCAGGCGAACCGTAATCCGCACCGCCTTACCGGCCGGGGTGGCCTCGACTGCGTTCTGCACCAGATTTTCAAGAGCGAGAAGAAGCAGGTTCCCGGTACGGTTGTCCAGGGTGACATCGGGCGCCGGGGAAACCCGAAGCTCCACCCCGCGACTCCGCGCCGGTTCACCCAATCGCTTGCGCAGCAGTTCAAGGAGATCCTCAATATCAAATTCGAATACTTCGCCGTTCTCCTCCTCCCGCAGGAATGCAAGGACCTCCTGGATGCGATCCTGCATGCGACGCGTGAGCTCGTTCGCCAGTGCCGTCTCGTCCGCCGCCGATTCCGAATCCGATTCACCGTGCCCCGATACGTATTCACGCAATCCGCTCACCGAGTTTTTCAGCTCATGCATGAGGTGCGCCGTCACCGCCCCGATCGCCGACGTGCGCGCTCGCAAAGTCAGTTCCCGGTTGGCCTCGAGAAGCCGGCGTGAGCGGTCTGCCAGCAGGCGCTGACTGCGATCCAGACGCCGGAAGCCCCACAACGCCGTGCCCGAGATAATCAGCGCCCCGGCTGCGAATGCAATCAACGCCTGGCGTATGAGGCTCCGGTCCAACTCCCGGAACTCGCCCTGCAATCCCGTCCCGTCGACGAGAAATTCGGCGGCCCCGAACAGTTCGCCGTTTCCCGTGGCACGAACGGGAATCAAAACGGCCAGCAACGTATGGAGGGATTGATCCGACGTCCCGTCGGGTGAATAGAAGAACCGGTCGAGCGATACCCCACTGTGGTAGCGGCTGATCGGACGATCCGCCTCCAGCAGATCCCAGGCATCACGATCGATTCCCCCACGCAGGAAACGCATCGGCACCGCCTCGAGTAACTCCCCTTCGCGGTTAAAATAGCGCACTGCCACCACGTTGCGCAACTCTGCCGCCTCGAGAATCACTGCAAGGACATTCGTGTCCCGCACCGCCGGGTCCGTTTCGCGAAACTCATGCTGGGCGCGCTCCAGCCGCTGCGTTATCACCGGTGCGAGAATCTCGGCATCACGCCCGATGATCTGTTCGCGAATCTCAGATCGCAGACGGAGGCTCACGACCGCCACGATCACCGCGAAAACAAGAAGCGTCGCAGCAGTCAGCAGAATTCCAGTTCGAAACGGCGATGAAGCCGGACGAGACGGAGTATCTGGGTTTGGAGGTACGCTTCTGCCCACCTTTCGAAACGTATTCGACATTCGCAAGCATTCCAGACTGAAAGCCCCCTGAGGTCAACCTTCTCGATCGTGCACCAGAACCCCAAGCTGATCGCAGCGGTCCCATGCGGGCGACGTAAAAAAAAGCAGGCTCGTATCGATCTGATACGAGCCTGCCGCAGGGGATCAACAGCAGAACCAATGGGGCCCTGTCGTTGGGTTGAGGGAATTCTTATTCGCCGTCATCACCTCCGCGCCGGTTCGCACGATCGTCACGGAGTTCTTCGACCAGGCGACGACGCTGTTCGCGGATCTCTTCGCGCCGCTCCGCGCTCTCCTGACGGAAGTCTTCCAGGATCGCGCGCCGCTCGGAAGCATCGGCGTCACGCAGTTCATCGCGCAATTGTTCGCGGCGCTCGCGCACCTCCGCTTGAAATTCACGCATTTCCTCGCGCATTTCCCGCATACGCGGATCGGCGGAGCCGGCTTCAGACCCGACGCGATCCTCGCGGCGGAGCTGCTGCGCAGCTTCCGGAATCGACCGCAAATGCTCCTCGCGCAATGCTTGAAGCTGATCGCGAAAATCGTTGACGATCGCGGAACGTTCCTCGTCGGTCATTTCCTCGTTATCCAGCGCGTTGGCGACCTCTTCGCGCAGATCCGCCTGGGCCTCACGCCACGCGTCAACATGCTCGCGTACGGTCTCGGAGATGCCGCGTCCCGGATGGGCTCGATCGGGCGGACCAGCATGATCTGGCCGTCCTTCGTCGCCATTTTCAGGCGTTTCCGTCGGCTCTTCGGTTTCGGCAGGGGTTTCGACCGGTTCTTCGGTCTCCACAGGGGTCTCGACAGGTTCCTCGGTTTCCCCCGGTGGCGTTTCCGTCGGTTCTTCGGTCTCCACAGGGGTCTCGACAGGTTCCTCGGTTTCCCCCGGTGGCGTTTCCGTCGGTTCCTCGGTCTCCGCAGGGGTCTCGACAGGTTCCTCGGTTTCCGCCGGTGGCGTTTCCGTCGGTCCTTCACCATTTTCCGTTTGAGCGTGAACCGCAATGGGCAACGCCAGTGCGGTGGCAATGAGAAATGCCAGAATGAGTCGTAGTTTTGATATCATGAGTATTCTTAGTGGTCGTGTTATCATTGAATCTTTTCGCTCCCCGGGCGCCATTTTGCGATCCCGTGAATTACATCATACTAAGCAAAGCCTGTGCCAATCCGGAAAAATAGATATTATATTACTGTATATCAATATATTATGTCATAAAACGAGGCGCGATGCAGAGGGTGTTATTTCGGGAAGACCGGGAAATATTCCCCACGATGCGAACCACTTTCGTCAGCTCGCCGGGAAATAATACCCATACCCGAATTCTTCTGGCGGAGCTCGCCGGTGCCCCCTTAATCCCCTGCGCGGAATCCTCCAACCGTCCGAAGCGAGCCCAGCCGGTGTCCCTGACATGATCGCCCTTGACGCCCTCGAAGGAATCGAACGGCCTGCTAATGGTCCGGTTCCTCCCCGGAGTGTATGTATTCCGAAATTCGGTATGCTCGAATGCGCAACGATTTCGAATCGCGCGGAGGGAGCAGAAGAATCACCGTCCGATTACCGCGATAGAAGCGCCAGCGGTTCTGTAATACCGGACGCCAGGCGCCGCGGTGGTGCGCGGCCAAAGCGACAGGCACCTCCTTGCCGCGCCATCGCGACACGGGAACCACGCGGGTCCCGCCCGGCGCGAGACGGAGGGGTCGTTCTCCGAAGATCCCGCTCAGCTCGCGCCCGGTTCCGTTCACGAACCGGAGATGGTCCGGCGGGAGCGCCCGGTGCGAGTCATCGGTCGCGACGATCCGGATGCGAGTTGAACCGCTCTCGATTTGTTTCCCAGGCAACAGAAACAGCAGGAGGTTCGACACACCGTCCGGAAGATCGATTGCCGCGACCGGCCGATGGGGCGGTTCGCCGGCAATGTCAGCAGACCGGTAGAACACCAACGGGTCCGGACCGCGATAGGAGAACGGACGCGATCGGGCGTACGGACGCGCGATTAGCGGCGTGAACGTCTCCGGGGTCTCCAGGTAAACAAGGTTCCGAAGATCGGCGTCATCGATCGGGTAAACCCGAAAGAGAATCGTCCGCCATGACTCCTCATCGCCGTATCCCGGCCGCGGAACAAGCACGAGCGCCGCCATGTACGCCCATACAAAAACCCGCGCACATCGAAGATTATCGCAGCGGTTCATAGATCCTCCGGGCCGAGCCAGCGGAACCGCGTCACAACAAACCGGCGTCCGAGTGCGCGATTCCGCGGATCGCTGAGCTCCGACGGCGGAATGGTCCGGGCATCGAAATCCGGAGCGACGTATTCGGGAATCCGCTGAACCACCGCTTCACACATCGCCCGCCCGGTCGCCTTTCCGGTGATCGGATGCGTGGTTTCGCCGTACGCCCGGATTACGAAAACGTCCGATCGAACCGTTGCAAAGGGCGCGAGGAGCGCGATCAGATCACCCTGGTTCAAATGGGTCGGAACGTGGTACGGAATCCCGGCATTCAATCCGGAGTCCGCAATCGCCATCTCAAGCAGGCCCGACCCCAGAAACGCTTCGATTGATCTGAAGGGTTGCCGGCGCTGCCGGGCGGCGCTCTGAAGTGAACGGACGATCGCATCCGCAAGCGCCTGCACCGTGCCGGACCGATCGAGGCTGCGCACCCCTTGCGTTTTAGATGAACCGATGACACCGTTCCCATCGGAATCGTGAGACAATCCGTTGCCGAAATGCGCGGAGAACGGCCGACGGAAAACCGGTGCGATCAGTCTCTCCTCAAAATGGCGCCTCTCCGGAACCCCGTCCGCCCCAACCACGGTTCCGCTCATTCGCCAATGCTCCAGAACGGAGTCCAGGACCGCCTCCCACGCTTTGGTCGATGTCGCATGCAGATTGAACGGTGTTGCGATTTCCAGCCACGGAGCCACGGTTGCAGCAGCGGGGTTTCCCCGATCGAGATCGGGGCTTCCCGGCGCCACCCGCAGCCGTGGATTCCATAATCTCGAGGTCTTGCCGTCGGGTTCATACCGCGTTGAACCGGCGAAAAAGTATCGGTCGAAAACCCCGTTCCATGCCCCGCCATCGACTGAACCGATGCTGTATGCCGGCTTCCCCAGCCGCGGCATGTGGCGAAGCGTTCCGATTGAGAGTGGAGCCACCGCCGGCACATCAAAGAGCCTGAGATCCCCGTATCGGGCCGATCCTGTGTTCTCGTGCGAATTCACCCGATTGTCGAAAAATGTCGGATCGAGCGAACTGAAGTAATCTTCCCGCATCACCGTCGCCCGCGGATCGGGCTCGATATCATAGAATTCCGCCACTCGGGGATCATTGAAATCCCAGACCGGTTCACGCGGATCCCGGCGTGTCATCAGTCGTTCCAGACTCTCGTCGTCGTCTAGCAGGCGGAGGTACCACGCGACGCGGTAGTCCGCCGGCGAATACTCGAGGCTGAAACGGCGTGTATACTCGCTTCCGAAAAGCTCGAATGCCTCGGCCCGGTACGGGATGTCCCGCAACACGTATACGGGTTCCCCGTAATCGAGCGGATGTACGGCTCTTGGAATGACCCCCTGAAACGGGAAAACGAAAACAGTCACCCGATGCGCTTGTTGATCCGGCGTGAAACGGATGACGTGATCGGGAGCGAGCCAGTTGCCAGCCTCCGCGGCCGCCGGCTCCCCGCCGTCCTCCGACCACAGCCATGGAGTGTCGGAGATCCGCCGTTGAAGTCCTTCCTCCTGGAGGATCGGATCCGGTTCAAGCAGGTGGTAGGTTTCCCCGGGCAAAAGCAATCCATCGCGAAATACCACCCAGGTGTGGATCATCGAGTTGGACACGGTGTTCGTCCGCAACGACGAGTCGAACGCACTCATGTCGAAGCGGAACGAAGCGCCCGTGTCCAGATTCTCAACCGTGTAGGCCGGCAGGCCATCCCAGACCATAATAAAGCCGCGTGCGCCGGTACCGCGATAGCCGTGCGGGTCTCCGGCGCTCATCTCCATTGGGACGCCGTATGGATTCCAGAGCTCGGCCTCCACGTGAAACCGAGCGCGATGCCTCCGGTCCGATCCGTGAGTATGGAAGAAGCCCACCGAGAGCTTCAGTTCGGTGATCACAGGCAGGGGTGCATGCCAGGGCGACCCGCTCGCCTGTGGCAGTGCGCCGAACGCCGCCTGCGATCGTTCGAGACGCAGTGCCTCCGGGTAATGCGCGCCCCGATCAAATCCCTCCGCCGGCCGCCGCATCGCAGCAGCAGAATCCAGCCATCCACGCACCGCCTCTCCGATCCAGGCATCTGTGTAATCGGAATCCTCCAGATTTACGCGCCACCCGCCGCGTGCCGGATCCGTAAGCAACGCACGGCTCAGTACGGAGTAATGCCCGGCCGAACGACGTCTCGCCAAAGTGTCGACCCCCGGCAATAACGCAGCCTGGCGAACGGTACGAACGCGCTCCAGCAAACGACCCGCCGCGGAACGTGAGAAATCGGGCCACAGACTGGAAAGGGTTGAGAAAATCCGCATCTGCTGCCGCATCACCGGCACCCCGTGCGAACCGGTATCGGCGACCTCGAACGGCACAGCGCCCACTCCTACCGGCGCTTTCACCCCTTCGTCTCCAACCCACCAGGCATACCCTCCGGTCTCAACGGTCGTAGGATCCTCCCCGGAACGCGGGGTTCGGATCGCCACCCGCGGCGCCCACAGGGGATCGGCCGGAGCGGAATTTATGCCGTCGAGTCGGACACGTTCTTCCGGGTCCGGAACCGGCCAATCCTCCAGAGGGCTGGTTACACTGCCGGAGACAAGCCATCGTACCCTCTCCTCGTCCGACCGCAAACCGCCCGTCCAGGCATGCGGGATCATCTCCGCCGCCCCGCCCTCCAGCAGCAAATCGGCGCGCGCAGTCACGGAGGCATCGCGGCCCGCAGCCTCCTGCAACGCTGCGATCGCCTCCTCCAGCGCGAAAATCGCGTTCCCGCGCGCCTCCTGCAACCGCCGGACCATGATTCCTGCTTCCAGGTCCAATCGCGCGAGAAACAGAAGCGAGATCAGGAGAAGAACGGTCAGGCTCATCAGCATCAGGGCAAAAACGACCGCGAACCCGCGCCGTCGGGATCCATACGCCAAACAGCAGCCGGGTGCTTCAGCCCGGTGCCGGCACTGAACAATCATGACGCGGCGGCGCTCCTTTTTCATCACGCTCAACACACTGCTGATCCCTGTTCCGCGAAGCAAACAAAGAATGTCGTTTTTTGTAAAAAAATTCACTCGCCCATCCCCCGATCAGCGCCGATTCCTTGATTCGAATGAACAGGAAGCTGAGGAGAGAACCGATCAGCGGCCTGAAAGCTGCGTCGGTTCGGTTCGCCGCAAAAGCATATCGAAAAACCGATCACGCTTCCCGCGATCGACCTGGCGATGGACCTCGTACGGTACGTGGCGGTCGGGATGGTCGGTGTCGACGCGGATTGCCCACAGCGGGTCGACTTCCGTCGGCACAATCGCATAGCGCAAATCGGCAACGAGTTCCGGCTCGCCGGGGACCCGATAGATCCATCCATCCGAGAAAAAACGGAACCGTTCGATATCCTTCGCCAGAACGCTCTGGGGATCCAGTTCCGGGAAAGCATCCTCGACGGAGAACACGGGAGCGGACTCTCCAGAAAAGTAAGCTGCATCGCCCCGCCAGGAAACCCGTACAGCATCGACGTAATAGCGATCGTCATACTCGTACAGGGTGCGGAAGAGGACGTTGTTGAAGATTGAGGGCTTCGCGCTGAGGCGGACCGGGTCGTGCCCGCGCTCGGCCGCAACCATGGCAGCGGCAGCCTCGGCCCGATCGCGTTGGATGATGCCAAGACCTAGATAAAGCATCCCCCAGGCAAGGGCGAACACCAACCATCGGCTTCGGCGCGATACCCATGCAAAGACGAGCAGGAAGAGGATCGGGAGCGTGAAGAGCGGGTCTATTACCGCGATAATATTCCAAGCGGTGCGGACATCGGAAAACGGCCACATCAGGTGGGTTCCATAGCTGGTTGCCGCATCGAGCAATCCGTGATGGAGAAACCCGAGAACAGCGAAGAGGTAGAGCCGGTGGAAACCCAGCCACTTCCGAAAGAACGGATATCCCAGACACGTCCAAATTCCGGCGCCTACCGGAACAAACAGCAAGGCGTGCGTGAATTGCCGGTGGTACTCCAAATACCGGAGCGGGTCGGATTCGGACTGAATGAGGATATCCAGATCCGGCGCAACGCCCGCAAGCATTCCCATCACCACGGCCGGCCTCAGCTCGGCTCGACGCGCCACCACCGCAGCGAGCGCGCCGCCGCACAACGCGTGAGTCAAAGGGTCCATGCACCGGAACCCTACGAGAGCCGTTCACAAATGCAACCGGCGATACGACATCATCCGGCGATTCTACTTTGCTTTGCGGATGCCACCGGTCCGCCGGCGCCGAAGAAGCCATGCCGCCAGCAGCGTACTGCCACCGAACACGGCTGCATACACGGACGGTTCCGGGATTACAGCTCCCGTGAACACCAAGTCCGGGCCGCTCAGCCGTCCAAACCCCCACGTTCCCGTGCTCGCCCCGCCCCACAGGATCAGCCGCAATCCAACTGCTTCATCGATGCTCTGAAGCTCCGGCATGTGGCTCAATGCAATCGACGGTTGCGCTTCCCCCTCGGTCGCCGTTCCGGTGTACGACCAGGAGGATCCCAGGTTGATAAACTCGGTCGCTTCACCGATTTGAGCCTGCCACTGAAAGAACTCCGGACCGGTCCCCGACCTCCGGAAGTTCTGTTCGATCCCGGTCAGTGAGAAGCTGAACCCCTCCTCCGGAGCTATCATAAAGCTTATGAACTGCCCCTGGGCGATCGCATCCTCCCGCGTCGAGGCTGCGAAACCCCGCCCGCCCCATATATCGGCCGCCGCCGTCCCTCCGGTATCCAGCCCCGGGCCCCGAAGGAGCCCCCCTTCCAGGCGGAGACCGGTCGCGACAAACGATGGCGCTTCCCACGGGGACGGGCCGTACCCCTCCAACCCGGCCGTCTCCCACCCGAGTAACACCGACTCTTCCTCAGGTTCCTCGGCGCCGTGCGCGGCCTGCACAACGAATAACACCCAAACCGATATCCAGATACGCCAGTCCATCATCGCAACACTCCTTTCATCCATTCGCCTTCCGCGGTTGTTTGAGCACAGGATCCGCGCGGATTCCCCGCGCTTCCCGACTGCCACTCTGCTCCAGCCGCCAATCGAGTCAAGAAATATTATATATAAAATGTAAACATATTCTTTAAAAACAAGCCTTGCTCCTTCAAATGGATCGACGGCGTTCGTATGCACCGGTGATTACACTCGTTCCTCCCTGACGTCCTCGCCATGACAGCATCGGATCAATAAATCGGCTATTGCCTGGGATCGGCCCGGAACGGCGCCTGGGGGCCCGCACATCTTGTCACGCCGAAGCCCTCGGGGGTCGAACTCCACGCTTGCGCTGTGCGGCAACCTGCGGAAGGATCTGTGCCAATGGTACCAGGGGATCTCTTGCAACCGCTTCTTCCGGGTTTCACCCGGCGGCACGGTCTCACCATGTAATCGACTTCGCGTATGCCGGTGAACTCTGCGCGAAGCGGCTTCCTGGGATTATTGCCTCTCGCGGCGATATGGCTCGATTTTGTGTGGGTCTTTCATCTCGAGTGGACCCTGAACGAACAATACAGCTACGGATGGCTCACCCCACTGCTGCTCCTCTATCTGTTTTGGATGCGCTGGGGATCGCGGCCGATCCCGGCGCCGGGGTCGATATGGGCATGGGGCATCCTGCTTTGCGGGATCCTGCTCCTATATCCTATTCGGGTGGTCTTGTGGGCGAACCCGGAATGGCGCATGATCCTCTGGCTCTACGCAGGTTTAATCTACGCTCTCACGCTCACGGTGCTCTGGGGAATCGGGGGATGGCGTTGGATGCGGTATTTCGCGCCGGCCTTTGCGCTCATGCTTTTCGCGGTACCGTGGCCGACTTTTCTGGAGGCGTCGATCGTTCAGGGGCTCATGCGTTTCGTAGCGCACGTCGTTGTCGAGGGGATGAATCTGTTGGGTGTCTATGCGGAACAATCGGGCAATCTGATTCGTCTGCGTAGCGGATGGGTTGGCGTCGAGGAGGCCTGCAGTGGCGTCCGCAGTCTGCAGTCAACCCTGATGTCTGCATGGTTTCTGGGCGAACTCTTTCGATTCCGGGCAAGTGGACGGTTCCTGCTCATGGTTTGCGGCGGCGCGGCCTCGTTGACGTTGAATATCGGGCGTACCTTCATTCTGACCTGGATGAGCCACACACGCGGAACCGAGTTCATGGAGCAGATGCACGATCCGATCGGACACGCGGTGTCGGTCGCGGCATTCTTCGCGCTCTTGATCCTCGCACTCGCGATGCGAACCGTTCTGCGCGAACCGGACCGGCAGCGGGAACTGCGAGCGACCCATCGCGACCCGGCCGCGGCGCCCCGCGGAATCGCGATCCTTGCCATACTCTGCCTGGTCGGGACCCATGCCGTCAGTTGGGCCTGGTACCACCGCGAAGAGCGGGGGCTCGGCCATCCCGACCTTGTAACACTCGATTGGAATCGCGCCTCCTTCCGGCCCGAGTTTCAGGAAATCAGTCCGGAGATCCGCGCCCAGTTGCGATTTACGGACGGGGAACAGGCGGTATGGCGGCCCGCTCATCAACAATGGGCATGGACGGTGTTCTTCTTCACATGGGACACAGGCAAGGTCTCGCCATTTGTGGGCGTACATCGTCCGGAGACCTGCCTCCCCGCCTCGGGGTTTGCGATCGAACGAGTGCATGAACCCCTGAAAATCACGCTCCCCAATCGCAAGCTTGCATTCCAGTCAATGACCTTTCACCTGGAGGATACCCGGCTGGAGGTCTTCTACGCGGTGTGGGAGGATCACCCCGACACTGCAGGTCTCACTGCACTCACCGCGACGGATCGTCTTCGGATCGCATGGGAAGGCAGGCGGATGACCGGGAAACGATCCCTGCAAATCGTCGTGCGAGGGATCGGCCACCCCGAAGCACGACGCCGGGCAAAGGCTTTCCTGGAACAGGTTCTTGTATCGGAAAACACGTGACAACGCTCAACGCTGCAATCCCTCAAGCACCCGCCAAGCCGACTCGAATCGCTCCCGCTGAAACAAGCTCTGCGCGAGCCAGTACCCAATTTCGGGCGGCGGATGGTTGGATTCCAGAATGCGCCGTGCAACACGCTCCGCCTGCTCCCAGGATCCGCGCGCACCGAACTCGCGCAGGAGCCGCAGGTTCGCGACGATATCATCCGGATCCCGCAACGCCCTCGCGCGAAGCCGTTCGAGTTGTCGGTCCGACAGCGCGACACCGGACGCGATAGGATCAACCCCTGCACGCCACTCGTCCAGGATCAGCATTGCGGCAGCCTCGTAGTCTCCCTGCAAGGCATGAGCCCGGGCCGCCGGGTGAATGGCGAGCCGTGCATCCGGAAACAACCGGACGCTCTGTCTCCAGAGGCGCAGCACCGTATCCGGATCATCCGCCCGAAGGAACCGGTCGAGCAAGCGCTCCTTGTCGGCGGAGTCGAGTTCGGGCCAGATTCGCTCCTCCGCGCCGGTGGCATCCCATTCCCCGGACAGCTCATCATATGGTATGAGAAGAAAGTACTCCACGCTCCAACCGGGATCGATCAGCGCGAGCCGTCGCAGGTACGGCCGCGCTTCGGAATCACCCCGGCATAATCCCGCGATACGACGAAACATCCGTCGCGGTTCCTCGCTGCGACGAAGCGCCTCCCCAAACGCGACGAAAGCCGATTCGCGTTGGGCTGGATACCATATGCGACCCTCCTCAAAGGCGAGTCGGCTGTTCTGCGGGTCGAGAAACCGAGCGCGCCGGAATGCAGCGGCAGCCCCCGACGGATCGTCGGCGCGGAGCCGCACGCCCTCGCGAAAGTGAGGTTCAAAGGCCATCGGAAGACGGGGATGCGGTTCGACGAGCGTTGCCAGATCCACACTCAAGACCGCCCGCGATGACTCCAGGGCGATCAGCCAAAATGCGCCGCAAGCCAGCAATACGCCGCCGCACGCCCGCCATCCGCGTCGCCGGATCGCCGCGCCCGCCGAACCAGCACCCTGTGCGGGCCGGATTGCAAGCGCAGCAAAAGCGCCCGCCACGTACACCGCACCGATCCGGTGGGCTCCGACGTCGATCAGGGTGTGCAGTAGGAACACCATGACCGCGCAGAGCGCGGACCAACGTAAAAGGGCGTTCGCGCGGTGGGGCTCGAATCGGAAATGAGCAAAGCCGAAGCGTATCAGGAGGCCAAGCACCAGCAGCACCCCCGGAATCCCCAGCTCTGCAAGCCACCAAAGCAACGAACTCTCCGGATGCAGAATCGCGACCTCCCCGGATGAGAGATCCCGATATTGCGGAAAGACGTATCGAAATTGCCCCAGGCCGACGCCCCATATCGGATGATCGCGCACCATGAACAGAACGTCCTGGAAAATGCTCAGGCGGAAGTCCGCGGCCATTCCACCCGAATGCAGCGCACTCCAGAACTCGAGAAACCGGTCCCGTCCGGGTCCTCCGAAGTAGGCGAAGCAGCTGAAGAACCCCAGTCCGATCACGATTGCCGCTCGCCATGCCTGGCGCCGCGCCCGGCTGCGCATCGCTCCGGCGAAGAGCACGATGACGCCCACGCCCCACGCGAGCAGCGCCCCACGCGAGAGCGATTGTAGCATAGCAAGGAACAGTACCGCGCCACACACGAATGCCAGGAACGCAACGCGGGAGCGCCGCGCGCTCTCAGCGACACCGAGTCCGATCGCCGCCACGCTCCCACAGGCGAATATCGTAGCAGTCTGATTCCGGTTCGGAAACCAGCTGAAAACATGAACCTCCCGCGCCCACGGAAGCCGCCACCCCATTGCATTCCCCAATATCAACCCGGCCGCGAGAAGCGTCAGCAGGAGGATCAGTCCCAGGAGATGCCGCGAGACCAACGCACCACCGCTGCGTTGAGAAAGGATGAAACCGAGCCCGACGAGGCCCCCCGCCGCGAGCAGCGCTGTTTCGAGGCCGAGCCATGGTTGGGCATGCGGCGCCTGCCCCAGACCGATCCCGAGGACGGTTGCCTCGCTGCGCCACTCCGTTCCAACGCCGAACCCCGAGGGGAGCAGTGCCAGGATCGCCCACCCCGCGAGCCCGAGAAGCAACCAGCCGCACCCTCCCCACACCGGGTCCCGCGGCGGAGCGAGCAGCAGGGCGATCCCGATCGCGCACAACAGCACACCCCAGCTCAGCGCATGAGTGCCGCCACCGAATGCAAGGAGCAGCGCGAGCCCGCACAGCACAGCCCACCAAGTCCTTCCGGCATGTTCGAATCCGCCCCTGCTACGGGGTTGCGACAGGCTCCTCCTGGTCGTATTTGTGGTGATAGTGGTAATAGTAGTCGGCGCCCCGCGTATCCGCGCAATTGAGGATAAAACCGCTAACCGGTATATGCCGGTTGGCCAGGCGCTCGAGTGATCCCTTCACCTGTCGGGCGAGCGTGAAATTCGAGCGCACCGCCAACAGTACCGAATCGACACCGCCGGCGAATCCGACGGTGTCATCGGCGGCAAGGATCGGTGCGGAGTCACAGATGATGAAATCGTATTCCGCTTTCAGCTCCTCCAACAGCGCGGGGAACCGGGGACCGAGCAGCAACTCGCCCGGCCGCTCCGTATGCCCTCCATGCGCGAGGAAATCCATTGAGGCATGCTCCGTCTTGCGGATGGCGGAGTTCCATTCAGTCTCGCGCGACAACACATCGCTCAGACCCGGTCTGGAGGGAAGTCCGAGCATGTCGTTGATGCGCCCGCGCCGCAGGTCCGTGTCGAGCAACAGCGTCCGGGCCGACGTGAAGGAGAATGCGATTGCCAGATTCAGGGCAATCGTCGATTTCCCCTCTTCGGGAATCGCACTGGTGACCACAAACGTGCGCGGGCGTTCGCCCTTCTGATTCTTCTGGAAAAAGAGCGACGAACGGAGGGTTCGGCACGCTTCCCCGAAAAGATGGCGCTCGTCTTTCAATTTCAGCGCCACGACATCGCCGCCGACCCCGCGATCCTCCTCCGGCATGGTTCCCAGTACGGGATATTCGAAGCGGTTTCGCAGATCTTCCGTTGTGATGATCCGCGTATCCAGGAAGCCGATCAGGGCCACGAAAGCCACACCCGCAAGGAGTCCGATTGCACCTCCCTCCGCCATTTTTCGGCGTACCTCGATCGGCGCCGCCCGGGCGGCCGAGGCATACTCCATAACCTCCACCGTCTCCTGCTCGAGCTGCTGGTTGATATTGATCGATTGGATCGAATCAAGCAGGCGTTGATAGGTGCTGCGCGATCGGTCGAGACGGCTTCTCAGACGTTCGAACTCGGCCGAGAGGCGGCTGATCTCAAGCGCCGTGTGCTCCCACTGCTCAATCACCGAGTCGAGGTTGGTGATCTGGCGCTGCAATGCCGTCTTGCGCTCTCCAACCTGCTGTACGGTTTGCCGGCGCAAAATCTCCAAAAGATTCTCCGCCCGCTCGATCTCGGACTCAAGGTCGAGCATCTTGGGGTGGCGGGGACGCAGGTAACGCGCAAACTCATCACGCTCCGCTTTCAGTCGTCTCAATTGTTCTTGCGCTTCCGGCAACGGATCGTTGCGGCCGGTGCGACCGATCTCGATCACATCGTCGGCATCGATACTGCCGGCGGCGGCAAGGTCGGCGGGATTGGACTCGGAAAGATTCTCGAGGATCAGCAGCCGCGTGCGCATCTCAGCCTGATTGTTCTTCAACTGCGCCAGGTAGGAACCGGCCGCACTCCCCTGCTCCTTGAGGAAAACAAGGTTGTTTCGCTTCTGGAATGCCTCGACCGCCTCTTCCTGAACGTCGATCTCCTCCTCCAGGCGATAGAGCTGCTCCGTGATGGCCAAAAGCGTGTTCTCAGAAGTCTGCGCGCGCATGTCGCGGCGGAAATTCTGATACTCCTCCATCACGGCATTCAGAAACGCCCGGGTGTACGACGGACTCCCCCCCGAGGCACGCAATATGAAGATCGAGGTCTGCGGCTTTTGTGCGGCGTGAAGATTGACCCAGGACCGTTCGAGTTCCGGGTTCAGCATTTCGACGCGCTCATGCGCCTGGTTCTGCACGCGGGGACTCATCATCAGGTCGATCTGAGTGCCGAAGAAATGCGAGAGCTCCTCTCGATACACATTCTCCGGCAAGGCAATTCGCCCGCTCACGATCATCGAAGCCTGCGAGACGTAGACCGGTTCCTTCTGCAGCTCGCTATAACCCTGCACCGCCACGCCGGCGAGCACAGCGACCAACAGAATCCACCAAAATCTTCGAACCAGGCGCTTCGAAAGGAAGTAGTAGTGGTGCAGACGCTCGCCCCAATCGAAACGTCCACCCTGCTCCGGCGCATCAAACGGATCGTAGGATATGTTTTTTTCAGAAGGCAATGACTCGTTCCTCCACGCGTATCAGGTCACCGGGGCTCACAACAGGATCGTTTTCCCGCAGCCCCCGCTCCAGTATATCAGAAACATCCACCGTAATCGTGCGCTCCGACTCGGAGAGGCTGGTGTCGCCCCGGATCAGTTTGACGCTCCGCTTCCGCGCGAACCGGGTGAATCCGCCGCGCTGCAGAATCGCCTTGCTCACCGTCAGTTCGACACCGGGCTGAACCTCCAGAATCCCCGGTGAGTTCACCGCCCCGACGACGAATACGCTCCCGCCGCGCCCCTCGCGACGCGGCACGACCACCACATCTCCAGCCCGAACCGACACGTCCGACTCGAAATCGCCGGTGTCCAGAATCGCGCGTACGTTGACGCCCATACGCACTTCTTCGCCGTCCGGATCCGCGTCATCCCGTCGTACAACCTCGACGGCCTCTCCGTCCGCGTCGCTGTCGAGTCCGCCCGCCGCCATGATGGCATTGGTAACGGTCATCACCTGGTCCACCGGAATCGGGTAGCTCCCCTGCCGCCGGACCGCCCCGGCGACGTACACCTGGCCGCGGGACCCATCCTCCCGGGGGAAACGCAAAAGAACCGTCGCACGGTAAAAGAAATCCTCTTCCAGACGGTCTTTTAGATCGAACGCCAGCTCGCGGGGGGTGCGTCCCGACGCGTCCACCTCACCGAGCAACGGAAACCGGATCCTTCCGCGGTCGTTCACGAAGACAAGCGTTTCGGGCTCCCGCTCCTCAACAACCTGGTAGAGCAAGCGATCGCCCACGCTCAGCGGTTGCTCGTCATCGAGCAACTCCATCCGCCCAGGCGACCCGGGCAGCGAAGTCCATACCGCCAACGCGAAGACCGCCGCAGCGGTGACCGCGCGAAGGAGACCGGCGCGAGGTCCGGCCGATCGTCGCATCGTTGTGCTAGAAATCATAGGTGAAACCAACGGAAACGGAGTGCTGATCGTACGCTCGCTCCGCGATATTTGAAGATTTTGTCGCGTATCTATAGCGAAAGTGAACGCGCATGTCGCGCATAAACGAGTACCTTAAGAGCAGCCCGGATTCCCAGCGCGTAAACGCCTCCGGCAGAAAGCCTCCCGACTCGCGACCCCGGGTCCAGGTCACGTTGCCCTCGACACGCGTGCGCTGGAATCCGAGAAAAAAGGCGCGGTAGCGAACCGTATCCCGGATGATCGTATTGGACACAAAACCGAAATCAACGTCGTGCCGGTACTCCAGCTCGTGGTTGTAGAAGCGGTTCATCGCATGACTGGCGCCAAGGGATCCGGTGAGACGCGCCGTATCCGTATCGTCGCGCGCGCCCATCTCTGCATCAAAGTCGATGGCGGTCCACATCAGGGTCGCACTGAGGCTGGTGAGTTCGGTCGGATCCCAGCCCAACTCGCCCCCGACAGTATAGCCGCGGCTGTCGGGTTGAATCGGGCGTCGGTACGTATTCTCAAACACCGTTCCCAACAAGGATGCATTCATATTCGCGGCGATATCGTGATGCAACCCCAGCCGCCCGGTGTGCTGCCAGCGTCGCAACGACTCGAATTCGCGCTCCCACGGCACCACGTCCAGACGATCGCCGCCAAAGCTCAACTGCCAATACGGGTTCAACTCCCAGCGGCCGAGCATCCCGGCTCGGTTCTCAAGCCGGTTGAACGCGAGAACGTTCAAGATCGGATCGCCGGTGTCCGGGTCCACCGCCCGAACATCCGCCGCACTACTCGAGAACTCCACACGATCGAAAAACTGCATCTCCAGCTCCCTGACACGCACCTGAAACGTGAACTCGGTCTCTGGACTTAGGATAAGGAAATTGCGGTGTGAATCAAGCTCCGGATGGCGCGTGTACTTGTCGAATCGCGCGCCCACTCGAACGCGCAGTTCATTGTATTGCGTCATTTGCCATACCCCGGTTACCGAGATGCCCGCACTCCAAATGATGTCCCATCGCGGATCCGTTCCCGAGTGATTGATGTTGGAATTGTACTCGACGGCGCCCGATCCGGCGAGATCCAGCTCCAACGGACCCAGCCGCAAATTGCTCCCCTGCCCGGACGCCGCGTGCGGCGCCAGCGTCGAGATGCAAAGCGCAGCCCCGCCCACACAAGCGGAAGCACGTCGCAAACGCAGCCGAGCAAGCACCGCCGCACGCAACAGCAATCGTCTCCGAATCCTCGCGCGGAATCCGTGCTGGAAGTCTCCTACACTCATCCGCAGCCAGATATGGGAGCATACCGGATCGCAGTCTGGATCGAAGGGATCGGATGAATTCGCTTGTGCGTGAATGGCCGCGCGGGCATCATGTTCGAACGGATGACACCAGTTTCTGAACAGGAAGCAATATTTCTGACAGGGTCGAGCATAGGAATTGAGTGTAAAAACGGAGAAATAGGTTGTTTTATTCTTTCCAATTAGGTATTTTACCCTATCATGCAGTAATGATTCAGCTCTACAAGCGAAAAATGCCCCTCGGCGGTCTAATTCGGCTTCTGATGGCAATCGCGCTCGGCACTGCATCAGCAGGGGAGCGTTCGGATGCTGCGTCCGCCGCGCCGGATGAGACCCGTCCATCCGGCATGCATCCAGTGCCGGAAGACGTTCATAATGAGATGCTTTCATCGCCGAAAAACCTCGCGCGCTGGCACATGGGCACCCGACTCTATACAGGCCACTGGGGCGATGATCCATCGCCGCTCGAATGGGGCGACTCGAGTCCCGACCCGATCACGAACCTCCTCGAGGATGATGTCGCAAACGAAACACCGCTCCCCGCCGGCGAAACGGATGTCGTGATCGACCTGGGCCGATTCTACCGCCTCGATACCGTGCGATTCCTCAACCAGGGAGTCCGCGGCAGCCTGCGGATCCAGGGCGCGAACGCTCTCCATCCTCCCGAAAGCCGCCGCTGGTCCGAGCTGAGCCGGCCGATTTCAATCGACCGGGACGGAATCATCGGAAGTCGCTTCCCCGTCTCCGAGGCACGTTTCCTGCGCCTGCGCTTTGACGTCGTAGACGCCGGTGGCGGCATTGCCGCCTTCTACGCGGCGGGCGATGCGCGGATCGCCGATGCCGCCCCGGTCCTTCCTCCGGCCGAACAACTCTACCAGCCGTCCGATTCGCCCCTGATCGGCTTCGACTTTGCAACCCTGCCGGCCGGCGCACGCATCACCCACGTCTCATCCGGCGACCCCCGGCAGGCCGCGAGCTTGATCGATGACGACCCCGAGTCGGAATACCGCTTCCTTCTGGAGGATGGTGATTCAATTTTCATTATCGAATACATGGATGTCTTCCGGTTCGAGTACGCTTCGATGGTCATGGACGCCGGCCGGGGAACCATGGAGGTCTACGGAATGCGGCGCTTGCCCGAGTACCTCGAGGCAAGCACCGAAACCGAGGTGATCTACCTTCCGGATGCTTTTTTCACCGAGAACGCACCCGCGGTTCGTTACGAGTTGGAACGGCCGGCCCGGCACCTGCGGCTCAACCTGAACGGACTGGACGCCCGCTACATGCTTGTGCGCTTCCAGGGGATAAACAACCCCACGCCAAGTTTTGCCGTGTCAAAATTCTCGGCTGTCGGCTCCATTCCACGCGGGTACGCGCAACACGTGGTCGCCGAGGTCTTCGAGTTTGCCGAACCGGACGCCGACCCGGCTGAATCGGGTGCGGACGCCCCCGACGACCCGCCGCGGCTCGCGCCCGCCAGCCCCTGAGGCTCGATCGCGGATAAGCTTTCAACGGCCGGGAAGGCGGCCGCACAGAAGGGCGGAGACGGAGCTCCAGGACGGGACACAAGCAACGGTGTACCGCTCTACAGGCCCTTCGACCGGAGAAAGTCGTAGCTTGATTTCAGGGAGTCGATCGGATCGCGAAAACAATGATCCTGCTCGACCGCGTACCATTCAACACCGGCCGCTTCACAGGCCGGGATGATGCCGTCCCAGTCCATGTTTCCTTCACCGATCGGCGCCATGCGCGTCTCGTTCTTCCCTTCGACGACCTCCTTGTCCTTCAGGTGGATCACCGGTACCCGGCCGCGCGCGCGCTCGAGGATTCGGACACAATTCAAACCGGCGTGCTCGATCCAGTAGAGATCGAGCTCCAGCATCAGATCGGCGGACGCCTCGTTGATAAGGATGTCCTCGAGCGTCATTCCATGGCGCTCGGGGCGATAGAACTCGTGGCTGTGATTGTGATGGCCGAAGCGGATCCCCTCCTGCTTCAGACGGTCAATGACCGGCACCGCATCGGCGACGAATCGACGGTATCCGTTGTAGGTCGCATCATACGAATCGCCCGGCACACCCCCGATCGCCACGTAATCGCATCCGAGCGTCTTGTGGAACGCAATCTCCTCATCCAGGTGATCTCGAAGCCGATCCCAGGGCCGGTGGGTTGCGATGCACTTCAAGCCGTTGTCATCCAGCATCTTGCGGGCACCCTCAGCGTCGACCTCCGGATCGTCCCCGCTCATCGCACCGATCGCCGACATCTGAACGGCGGGATAACCGATATCCGCGATCTTCCGCAATGTATCCGCCAGATCGGCGGCGGTCTTCGTGTGCATGCGCACGGTAAACATCTGTACAGCCAGTTTTGAATTCATGGCCGATCGGATACCGTTTGACCGGTGAAACAGCAAGCAAATGCGTGGCACGGGGAAGAAATTGGTGGAGGTGGCGGGATTCGAACCCGCGTCCCTGGAATGTCGTTGTGCGGCCTCTACAGGCTTAGCGAATCTTTGAGTTCTCGCCTTTGGACTGCCGATTCGCAGGCCATCCTCGGGCCAGCAACCTGTTTCATACGGTCCGGCGCCCGGTTGCCCGGCGCGGACTATACCTGCTAACGTCGCCCCGTCCCCCCAGCAGGCATCAGAGGCGGGACGTCGCGGTCAATTAAGCCGCGAGAGCGTATTCTTCGTTGGCACTTATTAGGCCTGATGGATTTGGTAACGAAGCCAACCATCATCTCCGGCCTGCCACCGCACACCTCGATTCCAAGTCGAATTCCAGAACACCCCCATGAATGATCCGCCGCGACAGCGAAATCGCTGCGCAGGCACGATCGTCATCGGGTTATACCAATGAACAAGGATCGCATCGTGATCCATTCTCTGAGACCACGCAAGCACCAATCGGTTCCTCACGGCTTATGGCTCCTTCCAGTAAAAGGTGATCGGCTTCTCGATATCGGGGTGCAGGCTGTGGTGCACGGGGCACGCGTTCGCGGCCCGTTCGAGAAGGCCGTTCGGATCCGTCGATCGCGGGATCGGGATTCGGATCTCGGTCGCCAGCCGCTTGATCCGGCGGGGCGTGTCCGTGGTCATCTCTTTCGTTACGCAGACACGCATGCCCTCGATTCGAAACTGATGGCGTTTGGCGACAATCCCCATGATTGTTGCCATGCAGGTCGCGAGTCCGGTTGCAACGAGATCCGTGGGGGAGAAGGAGCTCCCGTCGCCCTGGTTGTCGACCGGCGCAGCGGTCGTGAGCGAAACACCCGAATCGGTGTGAACCGCCCGGCATTTCAGGTCGCCTGTGTACTCAATGTCCATCGTAATCATGACGTCCGATTGAACCGGTTTCCCGGCAAGGAAGCAACTCCAGGTTCCCTGGTTGTGCCGGATCAACAAGCGTGTGCTGCGCCAACGGTGCGCATTCCCCAGTGGAAAATTCCGGCTTGACCATCGACAGCGGTGTTCGATGCTGAATTCCGACATGTCGACCGCGGATTCCAACCGCAAATTCAGGGTGGCAAGCGGGCGTCCTGAAATACTATGACAATCCCTCATCCTCCCATCCCCCGCTCGGGCTCCGATTCGACCGTGATTCCCGCACGCCTCTACGATTCGGGTTTCGCCCTGAGCGACTCGAATTTCTACTCGCTCTCGCTCGCAAGCGACGGGTGCATCTACTATACGTTGTGCACGCACAATATCGACGCGCACGGCCAGGTCTGCCGGCACGATCCGGTGGCGGACACGGTGGAACGCCTGGGCGATCTCGGTGAGATTGTCGGGGAAGCCGGAACGCTGTCGATTCCTCAGGGGAAGAGCCACTCGCCCTACTACGAGCACGACGGATCCCTCTACTTCGCAACCCACTACGGCTACTACAAGCCCTCCACCTCCTCCGACCGCGAGACGCCGGGCGACGTACCCGAAGGCTACAAACCATACCCGGGTGGACACTTCATCCGCTACCACATGAAGAGCGGAACCTTCCAGGAACTCGCCAAGGCGCCCCCCGGCGAAGGGATCCTGACCTTTCACATGGACGGGCGGCGCGGGCGGCTCTACGGGCTCACCTGGCCCCGCGGCCATTTTATCGACTACGACCTCGAGACCGGCCGGCTCCGCGATCATGGACAAGTCGCACGCGGAGGCGAACTGGGCAAGGACGACCAGTACTTCTGCCTCTGTCGCTGCTTCGGCATCGTGCCGGACAACGGGTCGGTCTATTGGACCAATCCAGACGGACACATCCTCCACTACAATCCCGAGGACGAACGCATCTCCACGATTGAAGGCACGAACCTCAAACGGGATATCTTCGGCCACTGGGATACCTCCGTTCCCGGTCACCAGGGGTACAACTGGCGCCACGTCCTTTGGCACGATCCGTGGAAACAGTTTATCGGGGTGCATCCGAAATCCGGATACCTATTCCGTTTCGACCCCGCCACCGAGCACCTTGAGCTGATCGAACGGATCTGCGCCGACGAACTGCGCCGCAACGGTCGTTTTGAGCCCTTCCGCTACGGCTACCTGACCCTCGACATCGGTCCCGACCAGGAAACGGTCTACTATATTACCGGCACTTACGGCCTGACCGCCGAGGATGGAAGGGAGGTCGAAACCACACTGCATCTCGTGACCTATAACCTGACCAGCGGAGCCTATCAGGATCATGGGGTCATCCGCCTCGAGGACGGTCGCTACCCCACCCTCACCCAGTCGATTGCCGTGCACCCCAACGGAAAAATCTACACCGCGCCCTGGATCGAAAAGCCCGACCGCGATCCCGGCGACAAGCTCAATCACCTCACCGACCTGATCTCGTTCGAGAACCCGATGGGGCCCCGGCAGGCTGTTAAACAACGCGGCCGATCGTGATGAGAGTGATTTGGGGCTTGAGTAGGGCGGTCCGCCGGCGGGCCTGGGCCCGCCGAGCGGCGACCAACGCAGTTGAGATATCAAAAGCGACCGGTTTGCCTGATATTCCTTGTGTATTCCTAGATCTTATGTATTGCTCCTTTTCCATAAGAATATATGATACATTTTGGCTTTTCTCTGCCCGGCGTACTATCCTTGTTTCCGCTGATAATCCCGGGGTCCGCCGCTGCAATCCACGCAGCGGGACCGATTCACGAGCTCCCTCCCATTGCTGTCCGGGTTAACGGGGCGACGGAGATCGCCGGTCTGGCGAGCCACGCCGTCTCAGCTCGATTGGAGAGACCCGGCACGCAATTCCGGCAGACCTTCCAACGCATTCCAGGGCTGTTGATGCAGGACAGTTTTGGCGGCATCGATCCGCCCCGTCTCTCGGTGCGCGGATCGGGAATACAGAGCGCGCCCGTCAGCAGGGGTCTCCTGCTCTCCTTTGACGGTTTCCCGTTCAGCTTCGCCGACGGATCCTTCAACCTGGCCCTCGTAGAGACCGCATGGCTGAGATACGCGACGCTCACCGCCGGTCCCGGGGCCGGTGTCCCGGCGCTGGGCGGAGCCCTGTCGTTCTGGAGCGATTCCGGAACATTTTCCGGGGATCGTCTGGTGCGGGCCGGTATCGGCAGCTACGACACAGGCGTATTCACCGTGCACGGCGACACTCGAATCAACGATGCGGAACTCGCCGGAGCGGGTGCGGCAACCCGCACAGGCGGATGGCGGCTGCATTCCGAACAGAAGCGCGAGAGCATCCTCGCCTCGGTGCGCAGGCCCCTGACGAACGACCGAGCCGATCTCACGCTCCGACTCTACGCCACGCGTCCGCGCTTCGAGGTTCCGGGGCCACTCTCCAAGACGGTCGCGCTGGTCAACCCGCGAAATATATCGCCCGCTGTCACCCGAGACCGACCGAGGCGCGATACCGAATACGTGCAGTTGGGCGGGCGGATCACCGTAAATGATTCGGACGGACATCGGTCGTTTGGATTGGCTGTGGTTCATCATCAGGATGAGTTTCGGCAGCTGCTGCCAAATGGCATTTCTTCCAGCTCCGGAGAGGATCTGAACCTCTTCGGCGATGTCCGTGCTCATTGGGATACGGCACGCCCGCAGTACACCGGTCTCCACGTCCTGCTGCAGGTTGGTTCCCGTCACGCGCTCCGCCACCGGAATACCGGCGGTGAGCGCGGCGCGCTGATCGGAGACAACCGCCTGCTGCCCTACACGGCAACCATCGCCTTGAGCCACGCCGTCGCCCTTTCGGATGCCGGGGAGCTGGAGCTTGGGGCCTCGGCGATGCATGCCCGACGCAAGATCAACGAACGCTTCGTCACATCCGAGAACCGACCGTCCATGGCTCTGAACCATTCCGATGCGGCAGTGGCTCCCCGGATATCATGGTCGTGGGAACCGGTCGATGCGGCCACCCTCTATCTCTCATGGTCGCGATCCTACGAGCCGCCGACCTTCGACGATCTTCTGTACACAACCGGCCCGATGCCCGAGCGCATCCTGCAGAGCCGATCGCTGGAGTGGCAACGGGGCGAGTCATGGGAGGGTGGCGTCCAGTGGACCTCCGAACGTCTGACATGGACAGCCGCGGCGCATTACGCCCCATGGCGAAACGAGTTCCTCAGGCTTGCCGATCCGGACGGATCGTCCCGCGGAACGGTCAACGCCGGCAAAACGCTCCATTACGGATGGGAAATTTCAATCGATCTGCTGATCCTGAAGCACGAAGCGGTCGCGTTACGCGGCTGGGCAACATATCACCGTAACCACGTGCGTTTCGACGATGATCCGGTCTATAAAAACAAGCGGCTGGCGGGGGTTCCTCCGCACGCGGGCGCCCTGGGACTGCGGGCCGACATGCCCGGCGGATGGTTTGTCGCGCCGGGTCTGCACTGGCAGACCGGACCCACGTGGGCCGACCACGATAATACGCTTTCCCACGGCGGATTCGGGGTTATACGTATCGACTTCGGCCTGGCGCATCCATCCGGATGGGAGATCGCTCTGGCTTGCGAGAACCTATTTGACCGGAGCTACATCGCAAGCACCGCCGGAGTCCTCGACCGCGTTCCGAATCCTGAAACGACAACGCTGTTTCTCCCCGGGACGCCACGCCGTGTGGAAGCCAGTATCCGATACACCTGGTGATCGATGTACGCCGCCCTCCTGACCGCCTTCCTCTTTGCCTTTACCGGAGTTTGCGCCACGCAGTCGTCACGACTCCTCGGCGCAGGGCGCGCGAATGCCTGGCGGCTGATCCTCGCCCTGCTGATGCTCGGACTCTGGTCGCACCTGATCGGCACCGGGTTCGGTGGCGGTGTGATCGAGTGGTTCATGCTCGCCGGCGGGATTGGATTTGGACTCGGTGGCTGGTGCATGTTCCAGGCCCTCCGCCGGGTCGGATCCACCCTCAGCCTTTTGATTGTGGAATGCGCCGCCGCCGTATTCGCCGCCACCATCGGTTGGATCTGGCTCGGCGCCGGGCTGACAGGTTGGGAGATTTTCTTCGCCGCGTTGATTCTCACCGGCGTGATCGTCGGAATCTCGCCGGGACCGATCCCCGGCCTGCGCCGCATGCTCGTGCTCGGCGGCTGCGGACTGGCATTGATCGCCGCCCTCTTTCAGGCCATCAGTTTCAACATCTCGCGCCACGCGTTCACCCTCCTGGAGCAGAGCGAAGGCTCGATCGATCACCTCAGCGCCGCCTACCAGCGCCTGCTCGGCGGTGCCGTCATCGCCCTGGCACTCTACGCACTGACCCGAGTCGCCATCCGGTTTCGCGCCGGCCGAAGCGCAGGCGAGACATCGCCCGCCCCCGCAGACAAATCTCCCCTTCCCGCCCCGGCGTGGGTCTTCCTCAATGCACTCTTCGGTCCGGTCCTCGGCGTCTCGTGCATGCTCTGGGCCATTCGCCTGGTCCCCAACCCGGGACTCGTGCAGGCGGTGGCCGCCACGGCCACCCTCATCACCATCCCCTTCGCCCGCCTCCTCGAACGCGCGCGTCCCGGCCCCACCTACTACCTCGGCTGCCTCCTCGCCCTCAGCGGCACCGCCGGCCTCCTCCTGGGCTACACCGGCTGAACCCGGCTCCCTGGTCAGCAAATCCGCGGGAGTTGCTCGCCGCTGAGAAGGTCCATGATGCGCGGGGCGTTGATCCGGCTTTGCAGGCGGACCAGAGCGCGCCCACGTTCTTGAACGGTACCGATTCGGACCGCTCCTTCGGAGACGGGAAACCCTCGCAGGATTTCGAGTGCGGCGTCGCCCTGGCGTTCGGGAATGATCGCAATAAATCGACCTTCATTCGCCACGTAAAACGGATCGAGCCCGAGCAGTTCGCAAGCCCCTTGCACATCTTCGCGCACGGGCACATCCTTCTCCTCAATCCGCAGTGTCACCCCCGCGGTTCGCGCGTGCTCCACCAACGCACTCGCCAGCCCGCCCCGGGTCAGATCGCGCAGGCTATGCACCTCGACTCCGGCCTGACTCAACGCCAGCACCGGCTGCGCGAGCGGAGCGCAATCGCTCTCAATCGCACTCTCGAATTCCAATCCCTCGCGCACAGCCATGATGGCGATGCCGTGTCGCCCTACGTCCCCGCTCAGCAGGATCACGTCGCCGCTTTGAATTCGCCCCGGGTTGATATCCCGGCCCTGGGTCAACGCTCCCACTCCGGCGGTGTTGATATATATGCCGTCGCCTTTCCCTCGATCCACCACCTTCGTGTCGCCGGTCACGATCGCGACTCCGGCCCGATCCGCCGCCTCCCGGATCGATTGGACGATGCGCCAGAGCGTTTCCATCGGCAGGCCTTCCTCCAGGATCATGCCGAGCGTCAAATAGAGCGGCCGCGCCCCGCACATCGCCAGGTCATTCACGGTCCCATTAACGGCCAGGGTCCCGATATCCCCACCCGGAAAAAACAGCGGTTGCACCACGTAGGAATCCGTCGTCAATGCAACGTTCGCGCCGTTCATGCCAAAGACCGCGCCGTCGTGTCCCGCATCCAGGAGGGGATTCCGGAACGCCGTCAGAAACATCCTGTCGATCAGCTGATGCATGAGCGCGCCGCCCCCGCCGTGCGCCAACGTCACGGTTGGATAATCGGATATCGGAAATGGACAAGTCGGGTTCATGCTCATTCAGCCGTCTAACGGGATTTGCGTCTATCCGCGGGGTTGCGTGCTTCGTTTCTCATCGTCGAGTTCGTTTAATCGGTACCGGTAATATGCCGCACAAGCGCCTTCGGACGAGACCATGGTCGCCCCAAGCGGTTTTTCCGGAGTGCACCGGACGCCAATGGCCGGACATTCAGAGGGCTTCATTGAACCTTGCAGGATCAGCCCGCTGATACATTCCGGTGATTCCTCCGCCGTGCAATCCGCGACACCAAATCGCGTCTCGGCATCGTACTCCCGGTATTGCTCCCGCAATCCCAATCCGCTTTCGGGAATCTCTCCAACGCCGCGCCATTTGCGGGGAATGACGGTGAACACGTTGCGAATCATTGCCACCGCCGCCTGATTGCCCTCTTGACGTACGGAACGGGCATATTGGTTCTCCACTTCGAATCGGCCCTCTTCCAGCTGTCGTACCACCATGTACACCCCTTGCAGGATATCGAGCGGCTCAAATCCGGTCACCACGATAGGGACTCGGTATTTCTCGGCAATGGGAGCGTATTCCGTATACCCCATCACCGTGCAGACGTGCCCCGCGGCGAGAAACCCCTGAATGCAATTCCCCGGTGAAGCGAGCACCGCTTCCATCGCGGGCGGGACCAGGACGTGGGATACCAGGATGGTGAAATTCGTGATGCCCTCCCGCGCCGCCTGATACACGGCCATTGCGTTGGCGGGGGCGGTGGTTTCGAATCCAACCGCGAAGAACACCACTTCGCGGTTCGGATTCCCGCGTGCCAGATCCAACGCGTCGAGCGGCGAGTAGACGATGCGCACGTCGCCGCCCTCCGCTTTCACGGAAAACAGGTCACGGCCGGTTCCCGGAACGCGCAACATGTCGCCGAACGAACAAAAGATCACGCCCCGCACGCCTGCTATCTCAATCGCTTTGTTGATGAGTTCGACCGGTGTCACGCAAACGGGACAGCCCGGTCCATGAGCGAGGGTAACGCCTTCAGGCAGCAATCGATCTATTCCGTATTTGACGATTGCATGGGTTTGTCCCCCGCAGACTTCCATGATGGTCCACGGCCGCGTGGTGACGCGAGTGATGGCATCACTATACCTGCGCACATCTTCGGCACCGCGATATTCATCGAGATATTTCATGGGGAAGCGACATTCGCCACTCTCAAAGTCAAACGACGGTGACAGAGCATCCAATTGGAAAGGAACCGAAATGTCGAAGATGATGCCGCTTCCCGGCGCGTACATCGCTGGCACCTGTTCCACGTCGTTTCATGGATCGGCATCGATCTCCGCCAATTCGTCCATTTCACGCAGGTGCTCGAAAACCCGTTCGGCCTCATCCGAATCGACCTTGCTGAGCGCGAAGCCAACATGAACGATGACAAAGTCATCCACGAGGGCGTCGGGCACATACGCAAGGTTGACCTTCTTGACGATACCGCCGAAACTGACACGACCCGTCCGTTCGATGGCAGACGCGCCCTCCTCGATGGAAAGTAATCGACCTGGAATGGCTAAACACATTTCAACTCCTCCTTTCTTCCACATCCGTTTTTCGGTGGATGGCGACTCCCAGTTGGCCCAATGAGATTCCTCCATCGTTGGACGGAACCTGGCTGTGCCGGTAGGGCACGAATCCCCCTTGCTCCAATAGCGCAACGGTGCGCTCGAGCAATAGGGCGTTCTGAAAGCAGCCACCCGAGAGCACCACGCTCTTCTCGCCGGAGATGCGCGCCATCTCGGAAATGAGGCACGCCAACGCTTCGTGGAACAGACGGGCGATCTCCCCTCTGTCGCGTCCGTTCCCCAGATCCTCGATCATACGACGGAGCATGGGTTCCCAATCCGCCTGCGTCGCGCATGGGATATGATAACCCTCATTCGCCACCTCGGTCGCGGCGAATTCCAGTTCCATCGCCGCCTGACCTTCATACTTTGAGAGCTGCCTCAGGTCCAATATCGAAGCGACGGCGTCGAACAACCGCCCCGCGCTCGAGGTGCGCGGCGATTGCACGCCCTTCTTCAGCATTTGACGCATGACCCGCAGCGATGCGGAATCGAATGCGCGCACAGACGGCAAATCAGGCATGTCAAAGACGGATTCGCCGAACACTTCGTATAGAAGACCGAGCGCCGACCGTCTAGGCTCGCGCACGGCTTGGTCGCCACCGGGCAGAGCGAAGCAGCGCAGATGCCCGACCCGCCGGTACGCACCCCGGTCCGCCAGCATGAACTCGCCGCCCCACACCGTGCCGTCCGGTCCGTATCCTGTCCCGTCCCAGGCGACGCCGAGCACCGGCCCGCTCAGGTTGTTTTCCATCATGCACGACACGACGTGGGCGTGATGATGCTGCACCGCCATCACCGGGCGCCCGTATTCCGAGGCGAAGCGGGTGGTCGGATAATCCGGGTGGAGGTCGCACACGACCCGGGCAGGACGCGTGTCATAGAGGCCTTCAAGCGTTCGGACGGCATCTTCGAACGCCCGTGCGGCCGGCTCCGTGCCGAGGTCGCCGAGATGTTGGCTGATGATGGCTTCGGCGCCAATCCCCAGCGCGACCGTGTTCTTCATCTGTCCACCCACGGCAAGAATCGGAGCGGAAATCCCCTGGTGCATTGGGACCGATTGCGGTGCATAGCCGCGCGCGCGACGGAGAAGGGTGGCCCGGCCGGCCATCACGCGCACAATCGAATCCTCCACCGGCCGCGCGATTGGGCGATCGTGAACGAGGAACAGATCGGCGATACCCTTCAGCCGCACCAATGCTTCCCCTTCGTCGATGCAGATCGGTTCGTCTGAAAGATTCCCGCTTGTTGCCACTGCGGGAGAGTCGAGATCGCGCATAAGCAGATGATGCAAAGGCGTGTACGGAAGCATGGCTCCCAGCATAGGGTTGGCGGACACGGACATGAATTCCGCTCGATTTTGTTTGTTCAGCAACACAATCGGGGCCTCCGCTCCCGTCAACAATCTCTCCTCCAGATCGGATACGCGGCAGACTCCTCGAATCATGTCCATCGATGGAAACATCAGCGCGAGCGGTTTTTCTTCACGATGCTTCCGCCGACGCAGTTCGCCGATGGCAGCATCGTTTCGCGCGTCGACCATCAGGTGAAATCCGCCCAGACCCTTCACGGCGATGATTTTGCCCATGCGTACGGATTCGGCCGCGGCACACAATGCTTCATTCCGCATTGCAAGTCCTCGTCCGCCGACGTCCCACAGGGTCAATTGCGGGCCACAGTCCGGACACGCGTTCGGCTGGGCGTGAAACCGTCGATTGGCGGGATCCTCATATTCCCCGCGGCAATTCGGGCACATCTCGAACCGGCGCATGGTCGTGTGAGAGCGGTCATACGGTATCTTCTCAAGAATGCTGTACCGGGGACCGCAATGGGTGCAATTGGCAAACGGATAGCGATACCGACGATCACAGGGATCGAGAAGCTCACGCAGACAATCAGGACATGTCGCAAGGTCCGCCGTGACGCCGGCGGAGATATCGCCCTCCCGTCCACTCGCCAGGATCAGAAACGACGTCCCATTGCCCCCCTCTGCTTCTTCGGCGATGCGAATCTCCCGAACGCGTGCCGGCGCCGGCGCCTGTTCAATGATAACCTGAAAAAGATCGAGGTCCCCTTCAGTGCCAACCGCTTGAATCACCACTCCCCGGGCGTTGTTGCGGACCCAGCCCCCAATCCCGCACGAGCGCGCCGTTCTGTAGACGAAAGGCCGGAATCCCACCCCTTGCACGGCACCTCTCACGCACAGGGTTCGCGTGAGTTTGTGCACGGCTGGTATCATGGCGGCGCTCTCACTCCCTTGGCCGCGCTCCGCTCGAGCCACCGGAACCACGCGTCCATGCCCGTTCCTGTAAGGGCGGAAAGCTCAATGACCTCGGCGGCCGGCGCGACCTGGCGGATGTTTGCGACGACCTCTTCATGCGAATACGCGACTGCTTCCGCAAGGTCGATCTTGTTCACGATGACCAGATCGGCATCGTGGAAAATGACGGGGTACTTGAGCGGCTTGTCCTCGCCTTCGGTCACAGCGATGATCACCACGCGCGCCTCCTCGCCGAGATCAAACGATGCCGGGCATACCAGGTTCCCGACGTTTTCAATAAAGAGCAGGTCAATCGACGCCAGGTCCAACTCCTCCAGCGCATGATGCACCATGTGCGCGTCGAGATGGCAGGCAGTCCCGGTACTGATCTGGATGGCGTGAACGCCCTGGTCCCGAATGCGCCGCGCGTCGTTCTCGGTTGCCAGATCTCCGACAATCACGCCGATGCGCCGGTCGCCCGGGAGATCGGCCAAGGTGCGCTCGATCAATGCGGTCTTGCCCGATCCGGGCGAGGACATCAGATTCAAGACTGTGATCCCGCGACCCATGAACATGCCGCGATTTCGCTCGGCGAGTCGTTCATTCCTGGAAAGAAGGGCTCGGCGCACCTCGATTGCGCGACGACTCTCATCCTCGAGGCCATGATCGTGATCGTGGCCATGGCTGTGTTGGTGATGATGACGATGGTCATCCACTATTGAACATCCACAATGATCGCACATCAGACCACCTCCATAGATATCAGGTCCATCTCCCTTCCACGCCGAAGATCAAGGCTGATATCGCCGCACCGGGGACAAATATATGAATGCGCCTGAACCTCAAACTCACACCTGCATTGATTGCAATAACAAGCCGGAACCACCCGGTCAACTTCAATCCGAGCCCCCGCCGCGGGGGTATTCTCAGCAACCGTTTCGAGCGCGAATCGAAGCGCCTCCACCACCACCCCGGAGAGGTCGCCGATGCGCAGCCGCATGCACAGAATCCTGCGAGCGCCCTGACGCCGGGCCTCGTCGAGAGCAATTGCCAGCGTTTCCTGAGCCAAGCCCAACTCGTGCATGCCTACCTCCCGCAGTTTCTCATGGACGAAAGCTTCGACAGAAATCCCGCCGAGCGTTTCATCTCGCCTGTTGAACGACCCTTTTCGGCCAGCGCGCCGGTCGGACAGGCCTGCACGCATTTCCCGCAGCTTGTACAGGTCGAAGAGTCCCCCCACGCCTGGTTCAGATCGGTGATCATGAACGAATGCACGCCGCGCCCCATGACGTCCCATGTGTGCGCTCCCTCGACCTCACCGCACGCGCGAGCACAGCGGGTGCACATGACGCAGCGGTTTGGATCGTATACGAAGCGCTCGTGCGAGGCATCGACGTCGTAGCTGGGGAATCGGTACGGATAGTTCACATGCGTCACTCCCAGCTCTTGGGCAAGGTCCTGCAGTTCGCAGTTGCCCGAAGAAACGCAGAAGGCACAGATATGATTCCGTTCAGCAAGGAGCAGTTCCAGGATCATTCGCCGGTAGCTTGCCAGCTTCGGCGAATCGGTCGTGACGTTCATGCCCTCGGAGACACGGGTCACACACGAGGACAGAAAACGCGGGACCCCGCGAACCTCCACGAGACAGAGCCGACAGGAGCCGGCACCGGACAGCCCCTCCAGAAAGCAGAGCGTCGGGATGGGAATCTCGTTCTCCCGTGCCACCTCGAGGATGGTTTGGTTCGCCTGGGCGGTGATTTCCCGGTCATCAATCGTCAATCTCAGCTGTTCATTCATGATACGGGCTCCTTCAAGGCACCTTCCCGATCGGCGCACTGTTCCTTGACGTCACAACGCAGGCAACGGCGGCTTTCCTGCAAGGCCGTTTCAGCATCAAACCCCAGGACGACTTCATCGAAGCTATCCCGCCTTTCACCCACCCCAAGAACCGGGGAAACGTTCCGATCACCGCCTTCCGGTTCGGCCGGGACAATGTTTCGGAAGCTAAAGGTCTTGAGCACCAAATCCATATTGTCCTTCCCTGTCAGACTGCGATCAATGGCATGCGCGGCAGCTTTCCCGGTTGCCATGGCCGATGACACGTTGGAGGCGCCACTGACGAGATCACCTCCGGCGTATACCCCCCTCAGGTTGGTTTCTCCGGTGTTTGGATGAACGGCCGCGGTCTGGTTATCGCGCACATGAATTCCGGCCTGACGCAGGGGATCGGGATCGGGCTTCTCACCAACGGCCATGATGACGGCGTCGCACGGCAGGGTGAAGAACTCGGCCGTGGAAACGGGGGTTCGGCGGCCGGACGCGTCGAAATCGCCCAGTCTGGTCCTGCGCAATTCGATCCCGGTCACCCGTCCCTTCTCGTTGATTACGACCCGTTGTGGAGACGCGAGGAAAACGAACTCGGCGCCTTCCATTTCCGCAGCTTCGATTTCCTCGGTGATGGCCGGCATGTCAGACCGTTCCCGGCGATAGGCAACCGTGACTTTGGCCCCCACTCGCATCGCGGTTCGTGCGGAATCGATTGCGGCGTTACCGCCCCCGATCACGACGACGTTGCCGCCGATGACCGGTCTATGACTCCGGGCAACCTGTTCCAGGAAAGCGATCGCGTGCCAGACATCCGGAGCGTTCTCACCGGTGATCCCTCCTTGCGTTTCGTTCCAGGTACCGGTGGCGAGGAAGACGGCGTCGTATTCGCCGGTCAGGCTGTCCAGTGCGAGGCCCGCACCGAGGCTTTGTCGGTACATGAAGCGGACGCCGATGTGTTCGAGCACGCCGATCTCTTCGTTGAGGATTCGCTTGGGAAGGCGATATTCGGGCAGGGCGTATCGCAGCATACCACCGGCCTCCTCCCGTTCTTCGAAAACGGTGACGTCATGCCCGAGCATCGTCAGGTAGAATGCCGCGGTCAATCCGGCCGGACCCGATCCGACGACGGCAGCCCGCCGGCCTGTCGGAGGTATTTTGTTTTCGAGCAGGCGCTCGCGTACGCGAACGATCAAATCGCCGGCGAATGCGCTGTCGGCGATATAGCGATGCACCTCGCGCATGTTCACCGGCGCATCCTCGTCTGCACGGCGGCAGCGGTTCTCACAGGGGTGCTGGCAGATGCGGCCGGTCGAGGCGGGCAACGGGTTGTCAAGCCAGACGATCTCAGCGGCTTCCTCGATGCGGTCTTCCTTGAGCAGTTGGAGGTAGGCGGGAATCCGCATGTTGAGCGGACAGCTGTTTTCGCAGGGAGACATGTACAATTTCTCGCATACGCCGGCTCTGCAGCGCCGAGTCCGGATATGCTCCTCATATTCGTCGCGGAAATAGCGGAGCGTCGTAACGACAGGATTGGGCGCCGTCTGACCCAGTCCGCACAACGACATGCTCCGAATCATCGGCATGAGTTCCTCGAGCTTCTCAACATCGGACGCTTCAGCGTCGCCGTTACAGATCTTTTCCAGCAGACGCACCGACTCATCCAAGCCCATCCTGCAAGGGACGCATTTTCCGCAGGACTCGGAGTGGGTGAACTCGAGAAAATACCGGGCGACGTCCACCATGCAGTTATCCTCGTCCATGACCACCATGCCCCCGGACCCCATAATGGCGCCGAGTGTGCCGAGCGATTCGTAGTCAACGGGTGTGTCAAAGTGCATGGCTGGAATACACCCGCCCGAGGGTCCCCCGGTTTGCACTGCTTTAATCCTTTTTCCGGTGGGACTCCCTTCGCCAATCCCATAGACGATGTCTTTCAACGCAGACCCGAGAGGCATTTCCACCAACCCGGTATTCTTGATTTTGCCAACCAGCGAGAACACCTTCGTTCCGGTGCTGTTGCTCGTACCGATCTCGGCGAACGATGAACCCCCGCACGCGATAATCACGGGGATATTACACCAGGTCTCAACGTTGTTGATGTTTGTCGGCTTGCCCCACAATCCGGATTCGGCGGGAAAGGGCGGGCGGGGGCGCGGGCGTCCGGCCCTCCCCTCGAGCGAAGCGATCATCGCGGTTTCCTCACCGCAGACGAAGGCGCCGGCGCCTTCCACCAGTCGGAAATCGAAGGCAAACGGAGTGCCGAGGATGTCCGATCCAAGCAATCCCGCTTCCCGCGCGGCGGCGGCAGCCTTCTCAAGCCGCTCGACAGCGAGGGGATACTCAGCACGGAGATAGACAATGCCCTCCGCGGCCCCGGTGGCGTAGGCCCCGATCAACATACCTTCCAGCAGCATGTGCGGATCGCTTTCGATCTCGTTGCGGTTCATGTACGCTCCGGGATCACCTTCGTCCGCGTTGCAGATAATGTACTTGCGATCGGCGACGGCCTTTTGGAGCAGAGCCCACTTCATGCCGGCAGGATAACCTGCTCCGCCGCGGCCACGCAGTTTGGATTTCTGGACTTCGTCGATCACCTCGTCCCTGCTCGGCTTCTGGAAGGCATTGCAGAGGGCGAAATACCCGCCGACCGCGATATACTCTTCAATATCTTCCGGGTTGATCAAACCGCAGTTGCGCAGAACGATCTTCTTCTGTCCCCGGAAGAACGGGATCTCGTCCCAGTGCGGAATTTCCTGAAACCCGTGTCCATACGTCACGTGTCCGGTCAGATGGTCCCATGCGTCGATGCGGCACAAAGCCTTGCGAACCGGAATACGCCCGGCGACGATTTCCTCAACGATATATGGAGCATCATCCGGAATCACGTGGGCGAGAATCACCAGGGGCCCTCCCGGAATATAGACATTCACCAACGGTTCCGCCGCGCAGTACCCGAAGCAGCCGACCGGCACGATGCGGGCTTCCACACCCTTGGTATCCATAGCCGTCTTGATCGCTTCGTATACGTCCTGCGCGCCGTTGCCAATCCCACAGGTCCCCATGCCCACGCCGATCCGTGGACCGCCGCGCAACAGTTTGTTCAATCCGGTCTCCCGGATATCGTTCAATGCATCAAAATCACGAATCTTCATCGTTACTCTCTTTCCGTACCAGCTGCCGGACTCTCTGGCGCAGTTTCATCTCGGACATCCGACCGTAAATCTCATGATCCACCGCCACGACCGGCGCCATCGCGCACTGGCCGAAGCAGGCGACCGTATGCACGCTCAATTCATGATCCGGTGTGGTATAGGATGACTGACCATCTGCCCAAACGCCACCGATCTCCGCCCGCAATCCGTTCATCAACAGATTGGATCCCCGGGTATGGCATGCCGTCCCGCGACACACCGTAACCGTGTGTCGCCCCTGCGGGCAGAGATTAAAGAAGGAGTAAAAGGTAACCACGCTGAAAACATTGGACAGCGCCAGACGTTTTGCTTCCGCGACTCGTATCAGCGTTTCTTTTGGGAGGTAGTTCAGCGGATGCATTTCCTGAAGACGCTCCAGGATGCTCAACACGTCTCCGGTCCGATCGGGATACCGGGCGATCACCTCGCTCAACTGTTCCTCGCTTAACGGTGCCTCATCAGCTTGCGTCATATTCCTCCCCTTTCTCTTGAGTCTGATCCTCGGCTCTTCCACGCGATCGCGCCAAGCGTTCCACTTCAACGATGGCGCTCCGGATTCCTGCACGAGCGGTTCGGGAAAGCGCATCACCCGGCTCGAACGCGCAGGCGGGCACGGCCACCAGCCATGCCTCCGGGTGCGCGCCGTACAGCAAAGCGGCCATCCTCAGCAGGTCGTCCGGCCGACCGGTGTGTCCAATGGCGGGTCGATCGGGGAGGCGTGCGGCGTCCACCTTCCGAGTCCGAACGGTGTCCCCTTCCCGCGCGGCGTAAGCATCCACAAAGATTGCACGACCGAATTGTGAAAGTGGAAGCGCAAGCTCAGGCGTCAACTGGTGCACATCCAGCACATCGATTTCGGCCGGATGTCGCGCCGCGATCTGCCGAGCCACCCGGCGTCCTGCTCCGTCATCGCGCAGCAGATCGTTCCCCCACCCAATGACAAGGGTTTTCGTCCCCGCGAGCGCCGGGCGTTGATCAATCTCGGCATTTCTCATCGATTACACGTCCTCTTGTATCCAATAATTGGATTCGCAAGGCCATCTGCCCCAGCGCATGGGTGGAACAGCTCAGACACGGGTCATAACAGCGGATCACGGCTTCCACCCGGTTGAGTGACCCTTCGGTCAACCGGGACCCGTTGACGAACGCCTTAGCGGTCTGAACGATGCCGCGATTCATAGCGAGATTGTTGTGGCCGGTGGCGATTATGAGGTTCGCCCACGTAATCAGCCCTTCATCATTGATCCGGTAATGGTGGATTAGCGTCCCGCGCGGCGCCTCCGCCACCCCGATGCCTTCTTGGCGATTCGGACCGGCATCGGCGCGAACCCGGGGGTTCAGCGAATCCGGATCATTCAAAAGCTTTTCGACCTGTTCCAACGCGAACACGATCTCGACCAGGCGGGCGTAGTGATAGTGAAACGAGCTCAACACAGCGCCGTTGGCAAGCTTCCGGAAGTCTTCAAGCGCTTCATCTGCACGGGGCGTGCCACACCGGTCAGCGTTGTTCAGCCGGGCAAGCGGCCCGACGCGATAGATCCCTCCGGGGTATCCGAGGGGTTTGTAATAGGGCATCTTGAGGTAGGTCCACGGCTCGACCGCCTCGCCGATGTGTTCATCGTAGCAGGAAGGGTCGAGCTGATCGGCGACAACCCGGCGTTGTGGATCCGTGACCCGGAGGTTCCCATCGTATAATTCGAGGCCGCCCTCCCGCGTGGTCAGACTCAGAAAATGCGTCGGGAAATTCGCGAAGACATCGATCTCCTTCTGGAACTGATCGATGGCGGACCGGAATAAGTCGATTGCACGTTGTGCGATGTCGAACCCGCGCGGAATCATCTCAAGGATCCGGTCCCGCGCGTCCGCGGTCAGCGGGCTGGACACACCCCCGGGTACCGCCCACGCGGGGTGCACGCGCTTGCCGGCCAGCCACTCGATGATCTGCTGGCCGAACATGCGCAGCCAGACGCCGTCCCGCGCGATCTCGGGGTGGGATTCCGCGAGTCCGAGGATGTGGCGCCGGGCGGGATCGGCATCCATCCCCAAAAGAATATCGGGCGCGCTCAGGTGGAAAAAGCTCAACGCGTGGGATTGGATTGTCTGTCCCATGTGCAGGACGCGGCGGAGCCGCTCCGCTGCCGGCGGAATTCGTACCGCCAGAAGCTCATCACACGCCTTCGCCGAGGCGAGCAGATGGCTCACGGGACAGATCCCGCAGATCCGCGCGGTAATCGAGGGCATCTCATAAAACGGTCGGCCCTCCGTAAATTTCTCAAAACCGCGGAATTGCGTGACATGGAAGCGAGCATCCTCCACTTCACCTTCATCGTTCAGGTGAATCGTGATCTTCGAATGCCCTTCGATTCGGGTTACGGGATCGATGGTGATGGTTTTGCTCATTTCCGCCTCTCTTGAATCAGCCGAACCGAACAACCTTTCGGAGATCCGGAACGCGGCCTTCCAATAACTCGCTGACAACAAAGAAAATATGGTCGGGGTGCGGGGGACAGCCGGGAACGTGCAGGTCCACCGGAACGACCTCGTGCACGGGACGGGTGCGGCCGAGCAACGGGGGAATGTCCTGTGTCGGGACCTGGGCCTGCGCGGTGACGTTTTCCAGGTAGGCACGGGCGTAAAGATCCTCCACGGAAAAGATATTTCGCATGGACGGAACGTTCGCCGTCACAGCACAGTCGCCCAGCGCCACCAGCAGCTTCGTCCGCTCGCGTACGAGCCGGATCTTGTGGTCATCGTCTTCGTTGGTCACGGCGCCTTCGACAAAGGTGACATGCACGCCGTCGGGGAATTCCTTCCGGTCCACAAGGGGGCTATAGACAAGGTCGATCCTGTCGGCGATTTCCAGCAGGCGGTGGTCGATGTCAAGAAACGACATGTGACAACCGGAACACCCGTCCAGCCATACCGTGGCGATGCGCGTCTTTTCAGAAGTTGAGTTCACGTTGTATTTCCTCCAGCAGAGATATCCGGTATTCCCGTCTGGCCCCCGTATCTGAAGCCGCGACAGATCCTGGCGAACAGGGGAATTGCTCAACCCGGGATCCCGGGCCAATGAAATAGAGAAAACCCGCTTCATACCCGAATGACGAAAGGCTCTGACGCGCTTGAGATCCCGGGCGAACCGGGACACGACCGGCGGCAGGATGTGACTTGCATAGGGTATGCATGGGCACTAATCTCCGTCCTCGGTGATCATTTTATCGAGTGCTCCGAGAACCTGTCAAATATTTCGGGTTTTTATTTCTTTTGCACATAGTATTAGATTTATTTATTACACTCTGAACCCCCGCAACCCCCCGAATGCCATCGGATGCGAGTGAAACAGAGGCGATTCGCGTCATTCACCATGCGGTGGCATGGGTGGCGCCAAACGATGGGGAGAATCCGGAGGTCCCCTGGAATCGCTCGCAAAGGAGACGGGGGCCAGCCCCTATCAGCTGGTTCTCGCCTGGCACCTCAACCAGCGGGAGTACATCATCCCCATCCCCGGCGCCAGTATAACGACGTCAATCGAGGACTCCGCGAAAGCCGCGACCCTAACCCTGGATTCGGGTACGCTCGAAACCTTACGGCAGGCACTAAAAGACTGAACAGGCAATTCCGCCTCCCTAATTGCTCTTTACGAGGTCGCGCTGGGCGTAATGCGTGTGGAGCAGGTGGTGCGAACGCTCACCCAATGGCTTCCCGAGAAAATCGTTGTATATCTTCTGAACCTCGGGATTGAGGTGCGATTTGCGAAGGGGTTTCCCCTGATCCTCCCTGTAGATGGCTTCGATGCGTTTCAGGCGGACGCTGTCATCGGTGTAGCGGGGTTGGCCGCCGCCGCCGATGCAGCCGCCGGGACAGGTCATGACTTCGACAAAATGATACGAGGCATCGCCCCGCTTGATCGAATCCATGAGTCTGCGCGCATTCCCGAGCCCGTGCGCGACAGCGACGTTAAGTGTGACTCCTTCGAGGAAACTCCATTCCTCGTTGGCACCCGTAATCGTAATGGAAGCCTCTTTCACGCCTGCGAGTCCCTCGACCGGTTCGACCCGCAGGTTCTCTCCGGGCAGTTCGCGGCCGGTTACAATCTCGTATGCGGTGCGCAGGGCGGCGACCATCACGCCCCCGGTATTCGCGAAAATATCAGCGGCTCCGGTCGATGAACCCATCAAGCTGTCCATCCCCTCGTCCTCGAGCGAAGGCAGGTCGATCCCTGCCTGGCGAAGCATCCGTCCCAGTTCCCTGGTCGTGAGTACATAATCGACGTCGCGTACCCCGCTGGAGTTCATTTCCGGGCGCTGAGACTCGGCTTTCTTGGCGGTGCAGGGCATGATTGAGACCACGGTCATCTCTTCCGGTTTCTTGTTTACGCTCTTGGCGTAATAAGTCTTCGCCAGCGCCCCGAACATCTGCTGCGGGGATTTGCATGTTGAAAGGTTCGGCAGGTATTCCGGGTAGTAGTACTCGGTGAAGCTGATCCACCCCGGCGAGCAGCTGGTGAACATCGGCAATGCGACCGACTCGCCGCCGACGAGCGCGCTTTTGAGGCGTGTCAGCAACTCCGTCCCCTCTTCCATAATCGTCAGGTCCGCACTGAAGTTGGTGTCGAACACGCGGTCGAAGCCGACCCGCCGAAGGGCGGCGCACATCCTGCCGGTGACAAGGGTTCCGGGTTCCATACCGAACTCCTCGCCGAGCGCAGCACGTATCGCCGGCGCGGTCTGCACCACGACAAACCTCTCGGGATCGGCGATCGCCTTCCAGACGTCCTCGATGTAATCGCGTTCCGTGATTGCTCCGACCGGACAAACCGCCGAACACTGCCCGCATTGCACACAGGCGACAGTGTCGAGATCCATCATGAATGCCGGTCCGATCACGGTATCGAAGCCCCGGCTCTGGGGGTGTAGAGCGCCCACACCCTGTATCTCGCTGCAGACCTGCACACAGCGCCGGCATTTGATGCACTTGCCGATGTCACGCATCAACGCGGGGGTGCTGAGGTCGATCCTCGCGGATGTCTTTTCCCCTTGATAGCGCACGCTGGTGACGCCCAGCTCGGCGCTCAGTTCACGCAGTTCGCAGTCGCGGCTGCGTATGCAGGTCTGGCAGTCGCCGTTGTGCTCCGAAAGAAGAAGCTCCAGCGTCTGCTTTCGTGCCTTGCGTACCCGGGGGCTGTTTGTGTGCACCACCATTCCGTCCCGGACGGGCGTTGAACAAGCGGCTGGGAGGTTTCGGGCGCCCGCGACTTCAACAAGGCACACCCGACAAGCCCCGAGCGCATCGCAGCCTTCAACATTGCACAGGGTCGGTATGCGCACACCCGCCCGAGCGGCAGCTTCGAGAATGGTCGAGGATTCCGGGGCAGTCAGCAGAATGTCATTGATCGTGAGCGTTGCCATGGCGTTTGCCTTTATTTAACTGGTGAAAGAGTCTTCCCGTAGTCGCACCGCAGGCACCGTTTTGCCTGTCGAATCGCGGTGCTTTCGTTCCATGATTGTTCGACCTCGTCGAAGTTGTTTCTGCGGCGGTCAACCGGGATGTGCGCCATCCCGGCCCGCGGGTACTCCACCGGATCCGCATCTGGATCAAAACGGGTCGGAACCTCCTTGTAATCCCGCCAAAAGGCGTGCGTGTCACCGGTCAGGAACTGATCCATTCCGACCGCGGCGCGTTCACCGGCACCGATAGCGCCCACCACAGACCACGGTCCCGCGACCGCGTCTCCCGCCGCGAACAGCCACGACTGAGACGTTTGACCGGTTACGGGATCCGCCTTGATCCATCCGGATTCCGTAAGCTCGACATCGGTATCCAGGAACTCCCCGGCGTTGAGCTTTTGGCCGACGGCCATGATGACCTGATCGGCCGGGATAACGTCGATTTGATCGGCTTCCGCTTCGGGACGGCGCCGTCCGCTGCGGTCGAACTCCCCAAGCCGCATCGGGCTGCATCGAACCCCGGTCACGCGTCCGTTCTCAGTTTCAAACGATTCGGGCGAGGTCAGGCACCGGAGGGTTGCCCCCTCTTCGATCGCGGCCTCAATCTCTTCGGCATAGGCGGGCATCTCTTCACGGGTGCGTCGATAGAGGATCGTTACGGATTCCGCCCCCAACCGAAGCGCGGTGCGCGCCGCGTCGATCGCAGCGTTGCCGCCACCGACAACCACAACCCTCGATCCCACGGGCACAGAGCCGCGAACATTGTACTCGCGCAGAAAATGGATCGATTCGGTTACGTTGAGAGCATCGCCTCCCTCAATATTCAGGGCTACGCCATCGGGTGCGCCGACCGCGAAACAGATCGCTTCATACCCCTCCTGTTGCAGGCTCGCGAGGGTGAAGTCCCGTCCGAGTGTCTGCATCGTGCGAACCTCGACGCCAATGGATTCGATCATACGGATCTCCCGGGCGACCAGTTCACGCGGCAGGCGATAAGCCGGGATGGCTTGAACCAGCATGCCACCGGGACGCGCCTCCCGCTCGAAGACCACCGGTCTGTAACCGAGTCGTGCGAGGAAGTACGCGCACGAAAGACCCGCAGGACCGGCACCGATCACCCCGACCTTCCGCGAAGCGTTGTCCGGGTTCTCAAGGCATTCAGGCTTCTGCACGGTGATTTCCTGATCCACCATGAAACGTTTGACCCCGCGGATGGAGACGCTGTCGTCCAGTGACGAGCGCCGGCAGCGCTCCTCGCAGGTATGGAAACAGACGCGTGCGCAGATTGCGGCAAAAGGGTTGCGCTCCCGGTGCAACCGCAAAGCTTCGGCGTAGCGTTTCTCGCCGACCAGCGAGACGAATCCAGGGATGTCCACACCCGCAGGACAAGCGCTCTGACAGGGTGCTCGTACCAGTCCGCCACAAACGCCCGCCTCACAGTGTTTGTCCCGAATGTGGCTGATGTACTCGTGCCGAAAATGCCGAAGTGTTGAAAGGACCGGGTTGGGTGCGGTCTGACCGAGCCCGCACAGCGAAGCCTCTTTGATGTACTCGCCCAATTCGAGCAAGGTATCGATATCCTCCATTTGTCCCTGCCCGTTGCAAATCCGCTCCAGGATCTCAAGCATCCGTTTCGTTCCGATCCGGCACGGGGAACACTTTCCGCAGGATTCCTCCTGGACGAATTCCATAAAGAAGCGGGCCATGTCGACCATGCAGGTATCCTCGTCCATTACGATGAGACCGCCCGACCCCATGATGGCACCCAACTCCGCCAGCGGTTCGTAATCGAGCGGCACGTTCAGGTGCTGCCTGGGGATACAACCGCCGGAAGGTCCGCCGATCTGTGCCGCCTTGAACGGCTTATTGTCGATAATGCCTCCTCCTATATCGTAGATCAACTCCCCCAGTGTGGTGCCGATGGGAACCTCGATGAGGCCGAGGTTGTTCACCTTTCCGGAAAGGGCGAAAATCTTGGTGCCAGGCGACTTCTTTGTTCCGGTCTCAACGAATCGATTGGCGCCTTCCCGGATGATTAACGGAATGCTTCCCAAGGTCTCGACGTTGTTGAGAATCGAAGGCTTCTCCCAGAGACCGCGCACCGCCGGGAATGGAGGGCGCGGACGCGGCTCCCCGCGCTTGCCCTCGATGGATCGCATCAACGCGGTTTCCTCACCGCATACGAAGGCGCCGCACCCGCATGAGATATGCAGATCCAGGGAGAAGGTGCTGCCGAGAATGTTCTTCCCGAGCAATCCCGCCTGACGCGCCTGATCGATAGCCTTCTCCAAGCGCTTGAGCGCGAGCGGATACTCGGCCCGGCAGTAAATATAACCGGTGTCCGCGCCAATCGCGTAGGCTCCGATCATCATCCCTTCAAGCACGGCGTGCGGATCGGATTCGAGGATACTGCGGTCCATGAACGCCCCCGGATCCCCTTCATCAGCGTTGCATATAATGTATTTCCTGTCGGACTCGACCCTTGCGGCCATCTGCCATTTCAGACCGGTGGGAAAGCCCGCCCCGCCGCGACCGCGCAACCCTGAGTTCAAGACTTCTGTGGTCACCTCGTCGGGGGTCATCTCCGTGAGGGCCCTGGAGAGGCCACAATAGCCGTCCCTTCCCATGTATTCCTCGATGCTGTCCGCCGCAATCAGGCCCTTATTGCGCAAGACCTTCAGGCTCTGCATCTTGAAAAAGGGTACGTCCTGGAGTTTGTGCACGGGCTCTCCGGTGACGGCATCCTTGATCATCAACCGCGTAACCGGGGTCCTGTCGACAATATGCGATTGAACGATCTCTCGCGCATCGTCAGGACCGACCAGGTGATAGAAATACGCCCCGGGATAGATTACAATGATCGGACCGGCGGCGCAGAACCCGTTGCAGCCGCTGTCGATGACGCGCACCGCGGTCTCAAGACCTTGCCGTTGGATTTCCGCGAGCAAATTCTCTTTCACGCGACCCGCACCACTGGAGATGCAACTCGTCCCGAAGCAGAGCAGCATTTCGAATTTCCCTGCCTCCTCAAGAGCAGCAAGCGCTTTCGGATCGGGCTCCTTCACAAGTCGCAGGTGCATCGCCTCCCTGGATCGGGCAATCGCGGCGGCCAAATCAGCCGGGGACCGCAGTTTCATCTGGGCGTTATCCGTCACCATGCGATTTGCCTCCTTCGGATGTTCGATAGTTCTCGAGTATCGACGCGGTTTTCGACGCGTTTACCCGCTTGTGCATATTCTCATCGACCAAAACCGCCGGCGCCAGGCCGCACGCCCCGAAACAACGCCCGGCGTCCAGTGAGAAGAGACGGTCTTCGGTCGTCTCCCCGACATCGATTCCAGTATCTTTTTTCAGCGCTTGAAGCACTTCCTTGCCGCCCCGAACGTAACACGCCGTGCCCAGGCAGACGCGTATGAGATGCTTGCCGCGCGGTACCACTGAGAAGAAAGAGTAGAAGCTGACCACCCCGGTCACCTCACTGTAGGACTTCCCGAAGGCTTCGCTGATGCGCTTGAGTGCCTCCTGTGGAAGATACCCGAACATACTCTGGCAAACTTGAAGGGCCGGGATCAGCCCTCCGGGTTTTTGAACATACTCCGGCAGAAGATCGTCCAGTTGCTCCAGCAGGATGGACTCATCGGCTGGTTCGTGGTGCGAACAAGCCATCTCCCCCGCCTCGTGCGTTGGCGATTCCAAATCTCCCGATCCTTCGGCAACCGCCACAGGCATATCAGGGTTCACTTTCATTGAGGTATGGTTGAGTGCTGTATTCATCCGGTTTCTTTTGGGGGGTCTATCTCCTATTCTCCATGGATAGAGAAAACAGATTCTGTCAATTAGCTAAAGTAATTCTTAGACAACACTGGATAAGTCAATATTATCAGTCAAGCGGTTTCTTGCATGTTTTATACTCTTTTTCTTCCGGAAAAGATGGATTCGGAAACGGCCCCCGGGATCAGCTACAGATGTTTCGAGGCCGCTCTCTTGACAGCCCTCAGCGGATGACACACGTTTGGTTCCGCAGCGTGGCGACACGATAAACCAAAGCAAAACCCATAAATTGAGGAACCCAGTCATGTCCGACAAAACCGCAATCGTTATCCTTTCCGATCCCAAGAACGGCGCCGAGGAGGCGTTGGGGCGCGTCTTCAATGCATTGCTGATGGCGTCGAGACTCAAAGAAAAGGGGCGCGATGTTGCCGTCATCTTTCAAGGAACCGGCGTCCGGTGGGCCAGTGAAGTTGTGAAGTCGGATCACCCTGCGCACACGTTCTTCAAGGCAGTCGAGGACAAGGTCGTCGGCGCCTGCTGCGGGTGCGCCGACGCGTTCGGGGCGACCGACGACGTCAAAGCCTCCGGCCTTCCCCTCGTAAAGCAGGTCGATATTCCGGCAACCGCGGGATTCATCGACCTGGCACAGTACATCGAGGATGGCTACACGCTCGTGACGTTCTGATCGCCGGCATCGCGATCGGAGCGGCTCCGTTCGCGGAATCCGGCAGTGTTACGCCCTGGAACGCGCCCATCGACGACGGCCCGGGCCGTCGTCGCGCTGGAGGGATCGGGTCTCGCAATCGCGCCTTCGAAACCCGAGAGCGATACCGATTTGGATAGCGGTTATGCTCTATTTAAATGGCGGAGTAATATCCTGACCGGAGTAGCCACCGGGGAACGGAGCCCCTGATTCGGAGAATCTCACCTCCGCTTACTGCCAAAAGCGCATTAACGGAATATTCTAATCGGAGCGTCGAGGACAACGTCATGAGTGCACGCAAATTCACAATCAACGTTCCCGACATGGGCAGCGATCATTGCGCCGGCATCGTGCGCAGGTCACTCGAGCGCGTTGAGGGCGTCGAATCCGTCGAAACCAACAGCGCCCGCAAGCGGGTGACGGTCACCACCGCGGGCGGAAGCCTCTCCGCGGACACGCTCCGGAAGACAATCGAGCGGGCCGGTTACGAGCCGGGCTCGGTGACAACCGAAGGAGAATCGCTGTTCTGGCTGACCGTTCCCGGCATGGGCAGCGATCACTGCGCCGGCATTGTCCGCGATTCGCTCCAACGCCACGACGCCGTAGTGGATGTTCAGATACGTCTCGCCCGCCACCGCGCAGGGGTTTGGGTCGCCGGCGAAACCCTGAGTGGGGACGACCTCAGAAAGATCGTGGAAAAGGCCGGTTACGAGGTCACCGACGTCGTGAAGGAAGGCGAGGAATCCGACGAAGACGCCTCGGAGGAGGCCTACCTGTCCAAGGCCTGGAAGAACCTGTGGCTGGCGATGATCCCGACGATCGCGATCATGGCGCTGATGATGCCCCACATGTTCTGGACGCCGATTCCGGGATATCTCTTTTTTATCGCCCTGCTGGCGCTCCCCGTGGTGTTCGTCGCCGGCCGGGAAACCCACCTTTCCGCCTGGCGCTCGCTGACCAACCGCACCGCCAACATGGACGTGCTCATCAGCATGGGCAGCCTCCCGCCCTACTTCATCGGCCTGGCGGGCTTCTTCACGCCGATGACGTCCTTCATCGAGATGGCCGCGACGATCATGGCCTTCCACTTGCTCGGCCGCTACCTGGAGACCCGGGCCAAAGGCCGTGCCTCCCAGGCAATCCGGAAATTGCTGCATCTCGGCGCCAAGACCGCGCGCGTCGTACGCGACGGCGAGGAGATCGAGGTTTCGGTCAAAGAGCTGCATCCCGGTGATGTCATGATCATTCGCCCGGGAGAAAAGATCCCGACCGACGGGGAAGTCGTCGAGGGCAACAGCCATGTCGACGAATCGATTGCAACCGGGGAGTCGGTTCCGGTCGAAAAGCAATCCGGCCACACCGTTCTGGGCGCAACGATCAACAAGGAGGGTCGTCTCAAGGTGAAGGCGACCAAAGTCGGCAAGGACACGTTTCTATCGCAGGTGGTCAAACTCGTCGAGGAGGCCCAGGGCTCGAAGGTACCGGTGCAGGAGCTAGCCGACAAAATCACCGGCTGGTTCGTCCCCGCTGTTCTGGTGATCGCCTTGGCCAGTTTCCTGACCTGGTGGTTCGCTCCCGGACCGCTTGTGCCGATCCTGGAATGGGGCTCGGACTTCCTCCCGTGGGTCAATCCAGAGCTTGCGCCCTTCGTGCTCGCCATCCTCGCGGCAATCGCCGTTCTGGTCATCTCCTGCCCTTGCGCCCTCGGCCTGGCGACGCCGACTGCGCTCATGGTCGGCTCCGGCATGGGGGCCGAGCGCGGCGTCCTGATCCGCTCGGGCGAAGCGATCCAAACCTTCAAGAACGTCCGCCGAATCGTCCTCGATAAGACCGGCACCATCACCACCGGCGAACCGGCCGTGACCGATGTCGTCGCCGCCGAAGGGTTCTCCGACGACGAGGTGCTCCGCGCGGCCGCCGCGGTCGAGGATGCCTCCGAGCATCCCCTCGCCCAGGCCATCGTCCGGGGAGCGAAGGACAAAGACATCCGGATCGAATCGGTCGAGCGCTTTCAGGCGCTCACCGCCCGGGGCGTCGAAGGAAGGGTTGGCGGCACCCATGTTCGGGTGGGAACCCGGAAACTCCTCGAGGAAAACGGACTCGACACATCAGCTCTCGAGGAAGCGATGGCGCGGTTCGAGAACCAGGGCAAGACCGCCATGCTCGTGGCGATCGGAGACCGGTCCGCCGGCATTGTCGCCGTCGCCGATACCCTGAAGGAAACCTCGAAAGCCGCCATCGCGGCGCTTCGGAAGATGGGAATCCAGTCGATCATGGTCACCGGCGACAACGAACGCACGGCCCGACACGTCGCCGAGCAAGTGGGAATCCATGAAGTTCGTGCCGGGGTGATGCCCGAGGGCAAGGTCGATGTGATCAAAGAGCTGCAAGCGGAACACCCGGGCCAGGTCGCCATGGTGGGCGACGGGATCAACGACGCGGCGGCCCTCAAGCAGGCCGACGTCGGCATCGCCATCGGCGCCGGGGCGGACGTCACGATCGAAGCCGCCGACGTGACCCTGGTCACCGGCGACCTGACCAAAGTCGTCGAAGCGGTAAATCTCTCCCGCGCCACCTTCCGCAAAATCGTCCAGAACCTCTTCTGGGCCTGGGTCTACAATGTCGTGGCGATCCCCATCGCCGCCCTCGGCCTCCTCCACCCGATGATCGGCGTCATCGCCATGACCGCCAGCTCGCTCAGCGTCGTCGGCAATTCCCTGCTGCTAAAACGCGCCAAAATCACCGTGGAGCGGAATTGAGCTCAGCCCGCGGTCGCGACGACGGCCCCTCGCAGTAATCCGTCGTGATGAAGCAACATGTAAAGTCCGTCGAGGAACCACAACGTGACCACGGCGGCAAATGCCGCGTTGCCCGCACGGTTTGAGTTCGAAACGAAATGGAATATCAACCACCCGGCGGACCAGGAAACGGCGAAAAGGAGGAGCAGGCGGACCGCAAGCACCGCCAGCCCAAACAGGAGATGACCGGGAGAACCGCCCGGCAGGTAGGCAAACACAAGAAGATTCCAAATCCGGGCTTCCATCGATGAAAGAAATAAAAGCATATATTCGACCCGAGGTATTCGAATCCGTCGCCACGGAGCTCGGAAAGGCCGAGGGTGTCACGGGAATGTCCGCCGTCCGCGTTTACGGATTCGGCCGCAGCGGACCGA